>CAZLIE010000017.1:28490-40184 GCA_964559345.1 uncultured Terriglobales bacterium | reverse complement strand
AATTTCAGCGTGGGCGCGAACATCATGCTGCTGCTGATGTCGATCCAGGACGGCGACTGGGATGAAGTGGATCTTGCGATCCGCGCATTTCAGGGAATGACGCAGGCGATCAAGTTCTGTCCGAAGCCAGTGGTGGCGGCGCCGTTCGGAATGTGTCTCGGTGGCGGCACCGAGATTAGCCTCCATGCGGCGGCGCGTCAGCCGCATGCCGAGCTGTACATGGGCCTGGTGGAGGTTGGAGTCGGACTTCTTCCCGGTGGAGGTGGGTGCAAAGAGATGCTGCTTCGAGCTGTGGACGCAGCTGCCCGGATCCGTCCGGGCGGTCGCGGAGAGTCCGTCGAAATGATGGAATCGATGAAGAAGAACTTCGAAACCATTGCTATGGCGAAGGTCTCGACATCTGCGGTAGAGGCGCGAACTCTTGGATTCCTGTCCGACGCGGACGTGATCACGATGAACCGCGAGCGTCTGCTGCCCGACGCCAAACGTCGGGCGGTCGAATTGGTTGACGAGGGCTACAGCGCGCCAGTGATGCGGACCGATATCTCTGCTCCGGGCGAGAGCATTCTCGCAACTCTCAAGTTGGGAGTACATCTCATGCGCCAGGGCGAATATATCACCGAGCATGAAGTGAAGATCGGAAACAAAGTCGCTGAAGTCCTCTGCGGCGGGAATGTTACGCCCGGTACTCCGGTCAGCGAGCAGTACCTGTTGGACTTGGAGCGTGAAGCCTTCAAATCGCTCTGCGGCGAGAAGAAGACGCAGGAGCGCATTCAGTACACGTTGAAAACGGGCAAGCCGTTACGGAATTAACAATCGAAGCACATTGGTGAGCTTCGCGAGGTTTGAAATGACAGAAGTTGTAATTGCATCGGCGGTGCGCACGCCCGTGGGCCGAGCCTATAAGGGCGGATTACGCGCCACTCGTCCGGATGAAATGGCTGCGGTTGCCATCAAGGGCGCGCTCGCGCGCGTGCCTCAGCTCGACGCGAAAGAAATTGAAGACGTAATCCTGGGCTGCGCCATGCCTGAAGCCGAGCAGGGCATGAACGTCGCGCGTATCGCGTCATTGCGGGCTGGATTGCCGGTTGAATGCTCGGCAATGACCATCAATCGTTTCTGCTCTTCAGGACTGCAGTCGATCGCGATGGCAGCGGAGCGCATCATGTCTGGCGGAGCCGAGGTGATTCTCGCCGGCGGCGTTGAATCGATGACGATGATCCCGATGGGTGGAAATAAGGTGAGTGCCAACCCATGGCTCATCGACCATTATCCCGATGCTTATCTCTCGATGGGACTCACTGCCGAGCGTCTGGCGCAACGGTTCGGGATCACGCGCGATCAGGCCGACGAATTCTCGCTTCAGAGTCATAAGAAGGCGATGGCGGCAATCTCGGCAGGCAAATTCAACGACGAGCTCGTGCCCGTTCCAGTGAGCTTCACCACTCCGAATGGAAGCAAGCCAAAGCGGATCGATATCGAATTCAAGATGGATGATGGCCCGCGCGCCGACACTTCGATGGAAGCGCTGGCTGCGCTCAAGCCTGCATTCCACGTGAAAGGAACAGTCACCGCCGGCAATTCCTCGCAGATGTCAGATGGGGCAGCTGCGGCCATCGTGATGTCCGCCGAAAAGGCACAAGCGCTTGGGATCAAGCCGTTGGCGCGGTATATCGCATTTGCGACAGCCGGATACAAGCCGGAAGAGATGGGCATCGGTCCGGTGTACGCAATCCCAAAAGCACTCAAGATGGCCGGACTAAGCCTCGATCAGATCGACGTAATCGAATTGAACGAAGCGTTCGCGGCGCAGTCACTCTCGGTGATGAAAGAAGCAGGAGTGGATCCGGCAAAGGTGAACCCGAATGGAGGCGCGATCGCCTTGGGTCATCCACTCGGTTGCACCGGAGCGAAGCTGACGGCAAGCATCATCCGCGAACTCAAGCGCAGGAATGGGAAGTACGGACTGGTGACGATGTGCGTAGGCGGCGGCATGGGAGCGGCGGGGATCTTCGAAAACATCCAGAGTTAACAGATGACTGCTCAACCACAGAGGGCACGGAGTCTCACAGAGGGGACGCCAGTTAACGTCATCACCGAAGCAGTGATCGGCGCTGCCATGAAAGTGCATACCGCGGTCGCTCCGGGACTGCTTGAAAGTGCGTATGAACTTTGCTTGTGCCCATGAATTGACGAAGTCTTGCTACTCAATCCAACGGCGGCTGCCTTTGCCGGTGCTTTATTGCGGCGTACGACTTGATGCTGGTTACAAGATCGATCTTGTTGTCGATGATCTCATTGTGGTTGAACTCAAAATGTGTGGAGAGAACCATGAGTGTGCATGAAGCTAACGTCCTCTCTTATCTGAAACTAAATGGAAAGTCAGTAGGTCTTTTGATCAATTTTCACGTTCGACATCTCAGGGGATCCGCCCGATTCGTGAACGGGAAGAACTGGCACTAAAATCCTCTGTGATCTCCGTGTCCTCTGTGGTTAAAGGAGTCTCAAATGGCTACAGCAGCAATTCCTACAACGAAAACTACCGGTGGAAGTTTTCTCATTGAAGACGCTCGCCCCGCGGAGGTCTTTACGCCTGAAGACTTCACCGACGAGCACCGCCAGATTGCGCAGACCACGGAAGAGTTTGCGTTGAAAGAGATTGTCCCCAACATCGACAGAATTGAGCACAAGGATTTCTCCGTCACTCGCGACCTGCTGAAGAAAGCCAGCGAACTCGGGCTCACGTCCGTCGATGTCCCTGAAGAGTATGGCGGGATGAACATGGACAAGGTCTCGTCGGCGATCATCGCAGATTACATCGCGAAATCGGGAAGCTTTAGCGTGGCGTTCGGTGGGCACGTCGGCATTGGCATGCTGCCGATCGTATATTTCGGCACTCAGGCGCAAAAGAAAAAGTATCTACCGAAGCTCGCCACCGGCGAGTGGATTGGAGCGTACGCGCTCTCGGAGTCGTCGTCTGGGTCTGACGCGCTCAACTGCCGTACACGCGCTGTGCTCTCGACCGATGGCAAGCACTACGTGCTCAACGGCGAGAAGATGTGGATCACCAACGCTGGATTTGCGGATGTCTATATCGTTTTCGCCAAGATCGACAGCGAAAAATTCTCGGCCTTCATCGTGGAGCGCAACTTTCCGGGATTCGCAGTCGGCGCCGAAGAACACAAGCTGGGTATCCGCGGCTCCTCTACATGTCCACTGATCCTCAACGATTGCCAGGTTCCATCCGAGAACTTGTTGGGCGAAATCGGAAAAGGCCACGTAATCGCCTTCAATATCCTGAATATCGGCCGATTCAAACTCGGCGCAGGTTGTGTAGGCGGCGCCCGAACGTCGTTGCAGACGGCAATCTCCTACGCCAAGCAACGCAAGGCGTTTGGCAAGACCATTGCCGATTTTGGAATGGTTCGCGAAAAGATCGCGGACATCGCGACATCGATTTACGTCGGCGAGTCCCTCGCGTATCGCACCGTAGGCATGATCGACGAAGCCCTCCGCGACGTGGACAAGAATAGTCCTGACGCTTCGCGGGACATCCGCAAGGGTATTGAAGAGTACGCAGTCGAGTGCTCGATCCTGAAAGTGTGGGGATCGGAGATGCTCGACCAGGTTGTCGACCATGTTGTCCAGATCTTCGGCGGGTGCGGTTTCGTGGAAGAATATCCGGCCGAGCGGGCGTATCGCGATTCACGCGTGAACCGCATCTTCGAAGGCACGAACGAGATCAATCGAATGATCATCACGGGATGGCTGATGAAGCGCGCTATGAGTGGGCAGCTCGCGCTTATGCCTGCGATTAAGAAGCTGATGGACGAAGTGCTTTCTGGTCCCTCGCTCGGAGAAGAGGCGGAGGGCGAGCTTACAGCCGAGCGCGCGCTGGTTGCGAATGCAAAAAAGGCTGCGCTATTTGCGGCGGGGGTCGCCTCGCAACGTTACCTGAACGATCTGCCGGAGCAGCAGGAGATCATGGGCGCCCTGGCTGACATTATCATTGAGGTGTATGCCATGGACTCGTCGCTGCTGCGTACGCTGAAGCTAATCGCATCGCAAGGAGAATCCTCCGTATCGATCCCCGTCGCAATGACACAGGTTTATCTGGCAGAGGCAATGGCCCGGATCGAAGTGGCAGTGCGCAGGGTGATAGCGGCTGCTTCGGAGGGCGATAATCTGCGGGTTCAGACTGCGATCGTGCGCCGGCTGATAAAGCACGATCCTGTGAACGTGATCGGATTACGTCAACAGATCGCAACCCGAGTGATTGAAGCAGGGAAGTACGCCATCTCTTAAGGCGAAGTTTTCGAATGACGGGAAAGTCTAGCCAGCGCGCGCAGCGCTGGCTAGATATTCAGCTATTGGATTCCTGCTTCGCCTTACACTTGCTCACGATGGCTTGATGGAGTCTTTCGCGGATGGGTTCGGGAAGAGGATAGACGTCGTTATCCTTGTAGATCTCGATCGTCTTGCGGGTGGTGTTGCAGACCACAAAACAGTTGTGGCACCACTGCAGATGTTCTTCCAACTCCGTTTTGAGCTGGACGTCAATCGCTCCGTCCAGGTACTCGTTTAATTCCTTGAGGAAGTCGTTACACTTCACGCCGGCTTCGCCCCATCTCTTGATTTCTTAAAGTAGCGGTTGAGGCGCTCACGTAGTTGCAGGCGAGCCCTCAAGAGCCGCGATTTCACAGCAGGAACGCTTAAATTTAACATTTCTGCTGTTTCTTCTGTTGACATACCTTCGATGTCCCGCAAAACGAAAACGGTGCGGAAACTTTGGGGCAATCCCTGCACTGTCTTTTGGAGTATGTCTCCCAGCTCAGACTGGCCATAAAGCTGCTCCGGGTTAGGGCCCCAATCGGCGACTTCCCGGGGCATGGAACCCTCTTCGGTCTCAACGTCCTCGTCGATCGAAACAGTCTTGCTGGTCTTGCGCCGGCGCAGCTTCATCAGCGCTTCGTTTACGGCGATCCGAACCAGCCAGGTGTAGAACTTCGAATTGCCCTGGAACTGCTTAAGATTCTGATAAGCCTTAATAAAAGCATCTTGCACTACGTCTTCCGCATCTTCGCGGTTTTGGGTGATGTGTTGCGCGATGCGGAACACATTACGGTCATAGCGCTTGATCAACTGCTCAAACGCGCCGACGTCCCCTTGCCGAGCTGCATCAACCAGCACCAGCTCTTCACTTTGGGGCTCTGCGACTTTCGAAACGGTGCCTTCCATAACAGTAAGACTCTATGAAGCGGGAGTTTGTAATCTTAAATGCAATTACGCGCTCTCCGCGAATTTAGTTTACCTATTTCGCCAGCATAAAAGCCCTTTGAAAAGCGCCACTTACGATCCATAACGTGCGGATGTTCTGCCTTCTAGGCAGCAGAATCGTGCCCGATCTACGTTTTGAGGCGGGGAGCGAACCGGTTCGTTATCTGGCCAACGCTATCTCAGACGAAAGACGAATTGTTGAGCCCTCGAATTTGGTTACTCTTGTGGTGCAGCTTCCAATTACGCAATTACCTAATCCACGTCATCTCAGGCCATCGACGGCCTGCTCACGAATCAGCCAGACGTTCTCAGATTTTCCGATGACGGTTAAATAATTTCCGCGCACCTGACGCCTGACAGCGTCACTGCCGGCGTTCTCACTTTCCGCACCGCTGACCGGTTCTATCGTCTCTTTGAATGTGCCATCGTCATAAGCGAGCTTATCGGCGGGGCACGTGGAGAGACTATTTAGGACAATTTGATTTCTCCCGCGGGTGAGGATCTGTTGGAAGTAGTCCCGAATTGCTTGTCTGCCCATAATGCGCTGCCCTTCCGGCAACAGCAGAACAGCATCGTCGGAATAGAGGGCCATAAGGTCGTCCAGTCGCCTGGAATTCCATGCAGATTGCCAGTCTTGCCGCAGTTTCCCGATCGTTCCCCCGCCAATGGTGACCTCGCCAGGAGTCACACCCTGGATGCCCATCCCTCCGGGTTGTTGGTCTCCGGTGCGTTGCGGTGTGGGCTGCGTTGGCAAAGGCCTTCTGGCTGTTCGTGACTGTGGTTGCTCCGCCGGCGCTGGCGGGGTTCTTGGCTGCGGCTGCGGAGGCTCAGGTTCCGGCGCCTCGGTTTGTTGTGACTGGTTGGCTGGAGGTTCTGCCTGTGGCGGTTGGATCTGCTGCCCCGCTGCGTCTGGGTTCTGTTGCGGTTGGGCCTGCTGGTCTTCTGGAGCATTCGGTGCAGCCTGGGTGTCGGGTGGGTAGTTCTGCTGGGCTGCCGAAAGGGAACACGCCAGAGCTATCCCCAGCAGTAGCCTGAAAACTTGTTTGAAGCAATGCTTAAGGACGCGACTCACAGTGCCGGAAATTGTATCGCGCTTAACAATCCTGAAAGTGTTTCGTTGAATTTGATAGGAAGAAGTACCTAAATTCTTTGTTCAGCGGGAATTTCTCCAATGTACCCATGGAATCGCTGTTTTCTGCCCAATATCCGCAAATTCGACTCGGGAGCAGGGAATTCTCCGTCCAAAGAACCACAATGCCGGTCCAGCAGACTGCGTTTTAGTAACTCGCGTTCGTCATTCGCGCCCGGCTCTCGCCTCGCAACCAGACGTAGAGGGGCGCTTTCGGAGCTGGGGGAGGCCAAGGGATGGCGATCTTCATCGTCTGCTCCTGCGCATTGCCTGCCGTTGGCGTAGGAATTCCCTGCACTTGCTCGCCTGCGGTAGCAGTCCAGCCAGTTTTTTCAATAAGTTGCAAATCCTGACCAGTCAGGGTTGCCGCATAGCATGACCCACTGAGTTTCTCGTCAGTGACTGCAAAGTTGTTGATCTTAGGAAGCCGCATCACGCGCCCAAGCACGAACGGATCGGAGCTCCCGGTTTCCACCTCGGTGACCTCGGCAACCAACTGACACCCCGAGTCGCCGATCACTCCGGGATCGATCGAAAGGAAAAGCGAGCCCTCACCAGCAAAATCCAATGCCTCCGACCCAGTTTTGTCGCCTGGCGAGAGACTAACCTTCTGGCGCGTATGCTCCTCTTCCTTGCACGCGAGCCCGACTGAAAGATGAGGATCTATATTTTGTACCTGCAACACAAAGCTGCCCGCAGTCCCGGCGGGAATTTCTCCTTCACGAAGCTCAACGCTTGACTGGCTCGCGAATGACTTCGTGGCATTTACGATCCTTGGGCGCGGACCGACGACCTTGAGCACATCAGTGAGCTTCAGGGGCTTTTGCATACCGCTAACGAAAATCTCACCCCCGAGTCGATCTCCCTTTTGTGTTCCCGACGTGAGCCGCACGATTGCTGAACGCACTGCAAGATCGGCCGCGCCTTTCGGTATTGGGGCCAGCTCCCAAGTGGCGCCGGACGCTGCAATTTTTTCGATCCTCTCCAGATATTTGCCATGCAGCAGTACGGTCTGTTGCGGCTCGCCTATGTTTACGTTTAAGGGAACTTGGGTTAGCTGCGGATTCGGAGGATGAATGATTATCGGCACATCCCCCGTCACACCGTTGAGCTGTTTAATTGCCAGCAAGTAACGGCCAGGAGCAAGCGTCGAGGTATCAACTTCCGTCTGCATCGTATCTTGCACACCGTGCTCCTTGCCCTTGGGCAGTGTGAATGGCAACGCGATTTGTTTCTTAAGGTTTGCGATCTCCAGCGAGACCGCATCGACGAACTCGAAGTCTGTTCCCGCTAACTCCACCCGCACCGGTCCGGTTTCCGCAACTAACGCGTCCTGCGAATCAGGAGTGACCCTCGCAAGGGCCATGTTCCCGGGTGAATGCACATCGACGGTGCCCTCCACTTCGAAGGGTGTCCAGTCCCACTTGGCCGCGAGCTGATATTGCCCCGGAGGCAGTTTGGTCTGGCTCAGGTCCAAGGTGATTGAATCTTTCGATGGTCCCGTTATGACCTTGGCTGGAATAGAGGTCCTATGCGATGGCGAGACGAGCTGCCAATCTCTCGCGCGCGCGAGACTCGCCAGCTGAGCGACCGTCGTCGCAGTGACTGGAATTGTCGATGCCGATCCCAGAGGAAGATGGGCATCCTCTAGCAACGAAGGTTTCGGTACGGCTTCATTCGGAATGCGTGACATCCATAAGTAATCAATGTGAGCGCGTGTTTTGCTTTCCTGTTCCTTAGCCGTACACAACTCAGTGCCGTCTGAACCCGTGGGCTCAGCAAATGCTGATCTGAAATCAGTTGGAGGAAACAGCGATGAGTGAAGGCTCTCGACCAGCGCTGCGCCGCCAACCGCAAGGGCTAATGGAGAGCCAAAATAGCTGGCCGCCACCGAACTAGCGAGGCCGCCTGTTTTTGAGAGAGCATCGCTGCGGGAGAGCATCAGACCATTGGCCGATACTGTCGGAGCAAGCGCGTGTATCAGCGTCAGCGCCTGCTGGCTTGAAGCAGTCTTGGTATCGAAGGATGGGATCTGCACACCGTATTGGGAAGAGAATCCCTGCAGCACCGACTGCAAACTCTTACCATCGGGCTTGGATTCTTCGTACTGCGACAGTGTCTGCACCAGCGCCTCGACTCGCGTGGTCTGTTCGGCATAGTCGGCAAGCTTGGTAACAATCTCAGGATGCTTTCTGACCAGAGCCTCGACTTTCCGGCTGTCGATCCCATGTGGACCAAAAACTATGCCGACAGCCGAAGCCCGCTCTGGAATCAACCATTCTGCCGGCTCTTGTACCGGCTGAGCTCGAAGGACTCTAAGATCTCTGGCCGCGTTGTCTGTGGCGGGAACGATGATCACCGAGACGCGTGCCTTCTCCTTCAAATCGTCCGGCAATTTCAGCGGTTCGTAACGCAGTTTCTCGCCAGGCACTATGAAGTTCACCGCGCTCAGTGGCAGCGCAGGTCCATCCTTCACCGGCAGAACGAGCAGCTTAAAGGTCCCCACCGGCACGCCCGCCGGACAGTTCTTTGTAATTCCGAAAGATTGGGGAGAGTAGTGAACGACGATCAGCAGAACGATAATTCTGCTTGTCGCAAGAGGGAATGAGGAAAATCTCTTCTGTTTGGCCCAAACCACATACAAATCTTAGGTTCTCGCAGTGGTGCTGGCAAATCGGCCAAGCCCAGAGTTGAAATTCCCGCTGCAACCTCAGTTGAACTTCGCCGCTAATTTAGAATCGCTTCAGGTCCCACGAGGTCAACTAATCCCGTGCTTAAGCAGTCAGACGCGATTGTTTTGCGGACGTATCCGCTGCGGGAAGCCGATCTCCTGGTCACGCTATTTACGCGTGAGGAAGGCAAGATTCGGGGGGTGGCCCGGTCGGCGAAGAAGTCGAAGCGCCGATTTGGCGGCGCTCTGGAGCCTCTGACGCATGTCCGCGCCTACTATGACCAGAAGCAAGGACAGGAATTGGTAAGACTCGATTCGTGCGAAGTAATCGAATCACCGCTGATGCATGCGATCGATTACGAGCGCTCTGTCGCCCTGTCGTATGTCTCCGAGGTGCTCGATGGCTTGCTGCCGGACCATGACGCGAACGATATCGTCTTTCGGCTGACGCTGTCGGTGTTGCCGCGCCTGGAGTCGGGAAGCATCTGGATGCCGCTCACGTATTTCGACCTTTGGATCGCGCGATTGATGGGCCTGCTGCCGGAGCTCGGTACGTGCATCGTCTGCGGTGACGTATTGAATGGCGCCCGCAAGGTTTACTACCACGCACTTGCGGATGGGCTGATGTGTGCCGCGCACAAGCGTCTCGCCAGCTCAGAGATGTCGCTGGCTTCGCGCCAGCTTGCGGCCGAAATGTTTCGATCTCCGGTTGACGCCTTTGACGCAGAGCCCTGGAAACGGCAGCGCGGCGCCGATCTGCGCAAATTTCTGGCCCAGTGCATTGAGCGCCACATTGAAGGTAAGCTGGTTACAAGCATCGCGCTGGCCAAGCTGGATTGAGTTCTAAGCGAGAAAGTGATACTTGCGCGAAAGAGCGCAACAGGGAAAACCTGCTGACCGTCTGATGAGCAAACCCGAGGCCCTAACATTCCAGGAACTGATCCTCAACCTGCAGCAGTTCTGGGCGCAGCGCGGATGCGTGCTTCAGCAGCCTTTCGATGTTGAAGTGGGCGCCGGCACCATGTCGCCGGAGACCTTTCTTCGCGTCCTCGGACCCAAGCCATACAGCGTTGCTTTTGTCCAACCCTCGCGACGGCCGGCAGACGGCCGATATGGCGAAAATCCCAATCGTCTGTACAAGCACAATCAACTTCAGGTGATCCTCAAGCCTCCACCCGATAACGTTCAAGAGCTCTACTTGAGTTCCCTTGAGGCAGTTGGTATCGATCTGCGCAAGCATGACATCAAGTTTGAAGAAGACAACTGGGAATCACCAACACTCGGCGCCTGGGGCATCGGATGGCAAGTGATGCTTGATGGACTCGAGATCACCCAGTTCACGTACTTTCAGCAGTGCGGGGGAATTGATCTCGATCCAATCTCGGCCGAGCTAACGTATGGACTCGAGCGGCTTGCTTCTTTCCTGCAGGACAAAGATAGCGTTTATGACATCGTCTGGGCGCGGGCAACCGACGGCAAGGCGGTCACGTATGCCGATGTCCGGCTGGCGGAAGAGTTGCAGCTCTCTGTGTATAACTTCGAGGCCGCCGACGTCGAAAAGACGTGGCAGCACCTTCAGCTTTACGAAGCCGAGTGCAAGGCTCTCATTGAGCAATACTCAAGGATCCGCAAGCACGCCGACAAAGATGGGCACATCCGCGAAGTCCAACGCTTTCCCTTGCTTGGGGCGTTCGATCTCTGTCTCAAGTGCTCGCATCTGTTCAACATCCTCGATGCGCGTGGCGCAATCTCGGTCACCGAGCGAGTTGGAGTGATTGCACGAATCCGGGCTCTCGCGGTCGGTGTCGCCAAGGCCTATCTAGACCAGCAACAGATATCTTCACCCCTCGCAGCACAGCAGGGGGCCGACTGACAATGCCCGACCTTCTCATTGAAATCGGTTGTGAAGAGATTCCCGCGCGGATGATCGATGCCGCTCGCGAGGACTTCGCGAAGCGGATTGTCGGTTTACTTCAACGCGAGCGGTTCATGGCTGCGGATGCTTGCGATCGTTCCGCTGGATTCTCGACACCGCGGCGTTTGGCTGTGATAGTTCGGCAGTTGGACTTTCAACAACCTGACATCGAAGAGCAGTTAGTTGGACCATCTACAAAAGTAGCTTTCAAAGATGGTGCACCCACTGCCGCGGCTGAAGCATTCGCGCGGAAGTCGGGTATTGCAGTTTCCAAGCTCCAGACGATCACAAATCCGAAAGGCGAATACATCGCGGCTACGGTCACTCGCAAGGGGAGAACCCTCGCAGAGGTGTTTGCCGAGAACCTGCCTAAAGAGCTAAATGCTATTTACTGGCCGAAGAGCATGTATTGGCGGCCGGGCAAGCCGGAGCGCTTCGTGCGTCCGGTGCGCTGGATAGTTGCTCTGCTCGACAGAGACCTTCTTCCTGTCGAGTACGCAGGCGTGCGCGCCGGCAAAACTTCGCGCGGACATCGGATGCTCTCCAGCCGAGAGCTGAATATCTCCAAAGCCTCCGCTTACGTTTCTGTTCTCGAAGAAGGGCAGGTAATGGCCGATCCTAAAGCACGGGAACACCGCATTCGAAAGTCTCTGGACGAGGTAACGCGAACTGTCCCCGGAGCGCGCTGGCGTGAAGACGCCG
>CAZLIE010000017.1:0-28480 GCA_964559345.1 uncultured Terriglobales bacterium | reverse complement strand
CCGAGCTGCTGAACACCGTCGTGAATCTCACGGAATTTCCAGGAGCTCTCCTGGGCAGCTTCGATCGGACATTTCTCGCATTGCCGGAAGAAGTGCTCGTGACCGTAATGCGCGACCACCAAAAGTATTTCGCGGTCGAAGACACGTCGGGAAAGCTGGCCCCGCACTTTCTGGCCGTGCTGAACACCGATACCGATCGAGATGGTTTGATCCGCCATGGCAACGAACGTGTGCTTCGTGCCCGCTTCAGTGATGCGCGTTTTTTCTGGGACACTGACCAGAAGATTCGGCTTGAACAACGAGTCGAGATGCTGCGCAATGTCACCTTCCAGAAAGACCTGGGCAGCTACTGGGAAAAGAAGGAGCGGATAAAGGCAATGCTTTCAAAACTAGCGGAGACTTTGCAGCGCAGCGGAATCAAGGTTAACGAGAGTACCGTCACTACCGCGGCCGGGCTCGCAAAGACCGATCTCACCACGGAACTGGTGAAGGAATTTACCGAGTTGCAAGGCATCGTAGGCGGGCTGTACGCCAAAGCTCAGGGCCATCCGCAGCCAGTGGCCGACGCCATCTACGACCATTACCGTCCGGAGTCGAGCGAGGATCCGGTTCCGAGATCGGTGGAAGGCGCATTGCTTTCCATATCAGATAAGGCTGACAGCGTTGCGGGAATGTTTGCTCTCGGCCTTCAGCCCAGCGGGTCAAAAGATCCATTCGCATTGCGGCGTCAGGCGAATGGAATCGTGCGCGTCCTCGCCGAGCACAAGCTGCCGCTCACGCTCAGCACAATCAGCGGCGTGGCTCTGGCGCAGTATCGCGCGTTACCGGAGCTTGCAGGCAAGCTGCGCGAGTTGGACAAAGCTCCCGAAGCGCTCGCCGCATTTTTCCGAGAGCGGCTCGAATTCTATTTGCGTGACGTGCTTGGGTTCGCCTATGACGTCGTAAATGCAGTTACCGCTGCGGGCGCTGAGGATGTGCTCGATGCGGTCGCACGCGGCAAGGCGGTTGCGAAGATTCGCCCCACCGACGACTTCATCGCCATCTCCGTCGCGTTCAAACGTATGAAAAACATTTTGAGACAGGCCCGTGAGGCGGGGAGGCAGTGGCCGAAGGATTACTCTGCCGATCTTTTACAAGACACCGCCGAGAAAGCACTTGGAAGTCGCGTGGCAGAGACCCGCACGAAGGTAGAGCAGCTCGCCGCTGCCAAGCGTTACGAGGAGGCTCTGAACGAGATCGCCCGGCTGCGGCCGGTCGTGGACACCTTCTTCGACAAGGTGATGGTTATGGTCGAAGACGAGAGCCTCCGTTCAAATCGTTTGGCCCTGCTGGGCGCGATCACGCAGAGCTTCTCGACCATTGCTGACTTCTCCGAGATCGTGATCGAGGGTCGGGCTGCGTAGCTTCGGCACGTCGCTAATGGCAGGCGTAGTTAGGCTTGCGACAGAGAGCGCAGCCCATGGCTCCGTTTCCGAAACTAAGAAAACTGACGTTTCAAGCGGAGCGGCGCAACATGGGCCTTCGGGAGTACTTGCTGTTTGCTGCAATGTTCCTCAAGTATCCAAAGATGCTGGGATCATTTATTCCGAGCTCCCCATACCTATCCCGCCGCCTCATGCGCCCAATTGACTGGAATCGTGCTCGCGTTATCGTCGAATACGGCCCCGGAATCGGCAATCTTACCGCTGAAATTGCAGCTCGCATGCGCGCCGACGCGGTGCTGATCGCGATCGACACCAATCCAGAATTTATTACGCATCTCCAGCATAAGTTTTCAGGGGATCGACGCGTTCGCATCTGCCTTGGATCCGCCCCGCGGACGTTCTGGAGATATTGACAGGCTTACGAATTGCGGCGGCGGATTACGTGGTGTCTGGCATTCCGTTTACCGCATTGCCGCCGCAGACCGTGCAGAGAATTCTGGACGAAACGCGCCGTGCGCTCCAGCCCGACGGCGCCTTTCTCGCTTATCAGTTCACGACTGCGGTTCTGCCGTTCTTGAACAGATCGTTTAGCGCAGTGCGGACAGAGTTTGAGCCGCTGAACGTTCTTCCAGCACGAACCTTTGAGTGTGCCCCTTAGCTTCTCGTCGAAGAGGCGCTCGTTACGCTTTGCGGCGAACATCTCACCAGGCGTAGTCACCGGTCTCTAGCATTTGTTCTTCGGGAACGACATGCAATTCCATCCAGCCCTGGGCGGGCAGCGAGTCGAGCGGCAGTTGATCGCGAAGTACGGTGAAACGCAGCAGCAACGTATCACCTACGCGGGCGCCGATCTCAGACAGATCAATCTTTGCTCGCAGCAGTTTGTGGAAATTAGACTTCAGGCTGCTCCTATTGCCGTTCGGTCCGGCAGCTTCTTGTTCCGACCCTGACAATTGA
Organism: uncultured Terriglobales bacterium; assembly: GCA_964559345.1. Classification (GTDB taxonomy): domain Bacteria; phylum Acidobacteriota; class Terriglobia; order Terriglobales; family Acidobacteriaceae; genus Gp1-AA112. Next base: position 26,099 of record CAZLIE010000017.1, on the reverse strand, counting down.
GCAGTTACAAGGCGCTGATCGCGGATATGAAAACGCGCACTGAACGCCTTACGGGAACGCGAGAGGCTCGACGGCAACACCTCTATAATCGTATCGATTTCGTAGTCGTTTAGAAGATCGGCGCTGAGATCCAGCCTGAAGAAAAACTCTCTCTCATTCATTCCCGCATACGCGCGTTCGATTAGAAACTTCTTGCCGTGCATGGCGGAGCTGCGCCGGTCGGCGCTGAAGCTGGCTGCGCCCAGCCAGTCGAAGTATCCAACGCTAGGGGAATCAATCTTCGGATGAATGAATGCCGTTTGTGGAACGGTTCTGGCTTTGCCGATGAGCTCGGTTGAGATGGGTTGCTGCAGGTAGTCGGGCGCATTGGCGCCCAGCAGGCGGTACACGTTAGCTAAATGCTTGCGGTACAGTTCGTCGAACTCGCGATCATTCGCCGAGTGATGCTCGGGACCGTACCACCAGTTCCAGTCACTGCCCTCCGCGATCAGCAACTCTTCATAGGCGAGGTTGCGACTGGGCTCAGTGGCATTCTGCTGATTGCGGCTATAGAAATCGCGCGCCTCGGCAAGATAGTCCCAGGCCAGGTTGTCTTCCGGCGCTCCAATCCAGACATTGAAGTTGGCATTGATCCACGAACCAGGAACGAGCGATGCAAGCCGCGCGGGTTCAGCAGTCCTGGCAATCGCCTCTGAGATCGTGACCGGTTCGATCTGCGGATCGGATTGAATTGCATCGTAAGTTCTCCGCAGGAACTCGCGTCCCGATTCTGGAAAGTGTTCCCACGCATTCTCTCCATCGAGGATGACAGAGACCACGGCATCACGCCCGCTCGCCACCAGGGGCTCCGCCGAATTGCGAATGCTGCGGACGAAATGCTCGGCGGCATCCTTAGCATTCATTCCGGAATACACAAAGCCGATCAAGTCGGAAAGATTGTGATCGCGGAAGACAAGCGACACCGCATCGGGTCCGTCCTCATTGCGATAAACCTGGTAGAGGCGGTACGCGGAATCTGGAGTAAGCCGGCCATCACTGTCGCGCTCGAAGAAGCTCTGTGTAGAACGTCCGAGTACACCCTCGTCGGTCGCAATCCATTTCAGCCCCGTTTGTCTCGCGAGTGTCAGAACCTCATTCGAAACGCTGCCTTCCGAAGGCCACATGCCGGCGGGTCTTACGCCGAATGTCTGCTCATGCAGGGCGATGGCTCGGCGCACTTGCTCTAATGCGTCGTCTGTCTGCAGGAAGCGGCGTCTGGGGAGTGGGAGGCCAGGGCTGCTGATGCGGCCATTGTTGGTGTCACAGACGAGCGGCAGAATCGGATGATAAAACGGTGTTGTCGAAAGCTCTGCGGCACCGCGTTGCGCCGCCGCCGCGTAAGCGGGAAGCACTGCCGCGAGAATCCGCGCTTCCGCGTCCGCGACAACTTTCTGATCTTCGGGCGAGAAGTGCCGTCCTTTTTTAATCAAAGCAGCGATGTCGGGATCTCTCAGAAAGAACTCATCGAACCACGCGACCTGCGAAAGAACTTGAAGATCGGAAAAATCCTGGCGGGTGAAAGCAGCTATCGCATCGCCCGGAGTCTTGTATTGAGTACGCTTGGCCAGCAGTTCTTCATAGCGCGGGTAACGGCTTATCTGGCGTGAGTGGTTCGCCTGGAAGAGATACGTCAGCGCGAAGACCTTCTCTTCCGGCGTGAAATCGGCAGCTGGTTTGGCGGTCAGATCGCGCCACGGGTCCTTCGCCGCAGCTGAAACGTAGTCGTTGATTTGCGCAATCAGCGACGGCACCAGGTTGAAGTTCTGATGGATATCCGGAAACTCGTCCAGCAGCTTGACCATGCCGTAGTAATCCTTGAGCGCATGCATTCGGACCCAAGGCAGCCGATATTCTCCCGTGACCAGGTCTTTGTAAAACGGCTGGTGCATGTGCCAGAGGAGAACAAGACGGATGGAAGGCATTGCCGTCTAGTTTAAACAAGGAGTGACGTTCGTCTAAGACCAGACGCGCGAATGCTAGACTGGGCTCACGTGCGCCACGAGTGCAGGTCAGCGCTTGGTGTCGCAGGCTGCAATGCGGATACTCACCCGTTACATTCTGTGGGAGGTCTTCTCTCATGCCGCAATTGGCGCGGCGCTGTTCACGTTCGTCATTTTCATGCGCGATGTTGGACGCATTCTCGACCTCGTCGTGCGCAACAGCGCGCCAATCCCCAGCGTGGCAGAAATATTCTTTCTGACCGTTCCGACCGCCCTCACCTTCACGCTGCCGATGGGCGTGCTGGTCGGGATTCTTATCGGATTGTCGCGCATGGCTGCGGACAGCGAAGTCACCGCGCTGCGCGCGAGCGGGATCGGCGCCTGGCGCGTTGTAGGGATCGTTAGTATCTTCTCGAGCGCAGCTCTCGTCATCGCGCTGATCAACAATCTTATTGTTGCTCCTCGCTCGGCTGCCGCCTTGGCTGCGCTGCAAAACTCGCTAAAGACTTCACAGATTTCCTTTGAGATTCAACCCCGCGTGTTCTATGAGGACCTCAAGGGATACGTACTCTACGTGCAAGACGTGGAACCTGCTTCCGGGGCATCGGTGTGGCGCAACGTGTTTCTCGCCGACATCAGCAATCCGTCAGCGCCGAAGATCACGCTTGCGCAGCATGCGGTAGTAGCGACTGACACTGGCAATTCCGTGCTCCGCATGCATCTCGAAAACGGAACCCAGCAGGAGAGCAATCCGGCGAATCCGGATCAGTACACGATCTCTACATTCGATCAGACTGACATACCTGTCGCTCTGCCTCCGGCGGAGCCGGCGCCGGCCCGTGACCTTGTCCCGGCAGCCGAGTTGACCACGCCCGAGTTGCTCGATCGCGCACGCCATAGTGACAAGTTCAAATTGCGCTGGTACTGGATCGAATTCCATCGACGGGTTGCGCTCGCAGCCTCGAGTCTAGTACTGATGCTGGTCGGCATACCGCTTGGCCTGTCCGCGAAGAAGGGCGGAAAATCAAGCGGTTTCATCCTGACGATCCTGCTTGTGTTTCTTTACTACTTCTCGCTCAGCGCGGGGGTGGCGTTCGCGCGTCAGGGGAGGCTCTCTCCTGCGTTGGGGGTTTGGAGCCCCAACATCCTCTTCATCATTGCAGGCCTCGTGCTGCTGCATCGGGTACAGCAGTCCAGCATCGACGTGATCTCTTTCCGAACGCTCTGGAAAGAATTATCACAGCGCTTCTCGCGTGCAGAGTTCCATCCGGAGATAGAGCGGAGCACTTCAGGCTCACTGCTTCGCCGGACCAGTTCGCGTTTCCCGCAAATACTTGATGACTACGTGCTGCGGCAGTTCCTCGAATACTTGGGACTCGTGCTCGCGACATTCATCGTGCTCACTCTCATCTTTACGTTTTTCGAATTGCTCGCGGACATCATCAAGAACCGAATCGCACTAATCACTGTCGGCGAATATCTACTGAATGTGATTCCCTCGATGGTGTACCTGATGACGCCGCTCTCAGTCTTGATCGCTGTCTTGGTCACTTTCGGTCTGTTGCAAAAATCCAATGAACTGACGGCCATGAAGGCGACCGGCGTGAGTCTCTATCGGCTTGTCCTTCCGGTGCTCGCGCTTGCGGCCGCGCTGTCTCTAGCATTGTTCGTATTCGATCAGCTTTACCTTCCGCATGCGAACAAGCGACAGGACGCGCTCCGCAATGAGATCAAAGGCAAGCCTGCTCAGACATATCTGAATCCTGAGCGCAAATGGATTTTTGGCGCCGATCAGGAGGTCTATTACTACGAGTTCTTTGATGGCGAACGGAATCAGTTCGCGAATTTGTCGGTTTTCAGACTGAATCCGAAGGAGTTCACTCTCGCTGCTCGCACTTTCGCGGCGAGAGCCCACTGGGATGAGCACTTTCGTAAATGGGTTTTCGAGCAAGGCTGGCTTCGAAGCTTTGCTGGAAACCAGGTAAGCGAGTACCGCACCTTCGACGTCTCGGCTGCGGTCAGAATGGATGAGCCGCCTAACTACTTCAAAAAAGAAGTAAAGCAGTCTTCAGAAATGAATTTTCATGAGCTCCGCTCATACATTCGCGATCTGCAGTTGGGCGGATTTGACGTGGTCCGATTGAAGGTTCAGCTGTACAAGAAGGTCGCGTTCCCGCTGATCACACTGGTGATGTCCGTTCTGGCAATCCCGTTCGCGCTCTCGGCGGGTAAACAGGGAGCATTGCGCGGAGTTGCCACCGCGATCGGAATTGCGGTTGTTTACTGGGTGACTAGTGGTCTGTTCGAATCCATGGGCAACGTGAATCAACTTCCGGCAGCGTTGGCGGCGTGGTCACCCGATCTGATCTTCGGGCTCGCCGGAGGGTATTTCATATTGAAAGTGCCGACCTAGATCGCGGCGTCAACTGATTTGCTCTGTGGCTTTGTCTTTCCGCTTACGTTTTATTATTTAAGAGAACCCACAGCGTGCTGGAAGGAATCTTGTACGTGGGGATTCTCTGCGTCCTCAAACGTCGCGGCTGTTGCGATGACTGAATAGCATGTTCAAGAAACTGGATCCGCTCAAACCTTATTTGTACCGCTACCGCGCGAAGTTCCTCTGGGGCGGGCTGGCCTTGCTGTTGAACAATGCTATCTGGATACTCTTTCCGCTGATCATCGGTCGCGCGATTGATGACATGAATCATGGTGTTACGCGCCACAAGATTGCGGTTTACTCGCTCACGCTGATCGCGATCGCGTTGAGCAAAGGCATCTTCCAATTCTTGATGCGCTGGATTCTGATCGGCATCTCGCGAGAGATTGAGTTCGATCTGCGCAACGACCTCTTCAAGCACCTGGAGTCACTCTCCTATTCCTATTACCAGCGGACGCGCGTGGGCGACATTATGGCCCGCGCCACCAATGATTTGAACGCCGTCCGCATGCTGCTGGGCCCAGCGATCATGTACACGGCCAACACGATCGCGTTCACCGCAGGCGCATTGTTCTTCATGATGAGAACCAGTCCGCGCCTGACGATGTTCGCATTCATTCCACTACCGGTCGGCAGCATTCTGATCCAGTATTTTGGACGACGCATTCACGAACGGTTCGAGCGTATCCAGGCTAGCTTCTCGGATATCTCTGCGCGGGCGCAGGAGAATCTATCCGGAGCCCGTCTGGTCCGGGCCTACGTCCAGGAGAATGCGGAAATCGCTCTCTTTGAGAATGCCAATCGCGAGTACATCGCGCGCAGTCTCAAACTAGTTCGACTGGTCGGGATGTTGTGGCCGACGCTGGAGACTCTTCTCGGCTTGGCGATCGCACTGACGCTCTGGCTCGGCGGACGCGAAGTCCTTTTGCATCGAGTAACACCGGGTCAATTTGTGGCGTACCTGATCTTTATGGTGCAACTCACCTGGCCGGTAATCGCTCTGGGGTGGGTGATCAATATCTTCCAACGTGGGACCGCGTCACTGGGACGCATCGATGAGATCTTCCGCGAGAAGCCGGCGGTGACGGACGCGGGCGTAGCTCCCGATTTGAGAAAAGCTAGCGAGATTCAGGGCTACATCGAATTTCGCGATCTCGACTTTTGTTATCCCACTGGCGCTCCGGTGCTGAAGAACATCGACCTGCGAATCCCCGCGGGGACAAGCCTTGCGATTGTGGGACCGACCGGGTCAGGGAAGAGCACGCTCGTGAGTCTGATCCCGCGAATCTATGACGCTGAGCCAGGATCGGTACTCATCGACGGGCGCATGGTTACCGACTTCCCGCTGGAGACACTGCGAAAGAACATTGGATTCGTACCGCAGGAGACGTTTCTGTTCAGCAGCACCATTCGCGAGAACATCGCATTCGGAACCGAGCATGCCAGTGATTCTGCCGTACAAGCGGCAGCCGAGGCCGCGAGTCTTGTTCAGGAGATCGAGGGTTTTCCGCAGCGGTATGACACTGTGGTTGGCGAACGAGGGCTCACCCTCTCCGGCGGCCAGAAGCAGCGCACGGCGATTGCAAGGGCGATCATGCGCAATCCTCGTATTCTGGTTTTGGATGATGCACTTTCCAGCGTGGACACATTCACCGAGGAGAAGATTCTCAACCATCTGCGCGAAATCATGAGAGGTCGCACGACCATCTTCATTTCCCATCGCGTGTCAACGGTGCGCGCTGCCGATCAGATCGCCGTCTTGCACGGTGGTGCGATCGTCGAGTTGGGCACGCATGACGAGCTGATTGAGCTAAATGGCTATTACGCCGATTTGTACAGCAAGCAACTGCTCGAAGAAGAACTGGCCCGCGTCTGAGGGATCGTGGAACGCATCGTCACTCCCGAGATGCTCGATGAGGATCTCGGCACTCCAGAACAGATTCGTGATAGCCTTCTTGATCTCCGAGGCATCAACCAAAACTTCGGCGGCTTTCACAGCATTACTTCCATGCTTCGGCGGATCGCCAAGCGGAGTGGTCAGCAGAAGCTCTCGTTTGTGGATGTAGCGGGCGGTACGGGCGATGTGGCAGACCAGGCTCGCGCTACATTGGCCCAAGATGGCATTGAACTACGCTGCACCGTCCTCGATCGTGCGCCGTCCCACATGAGTTCCGCCCCTGCGGCGGTGACCCGCGCGGCTGGTGACGCACTCTCGCTGCCGTTTGCCGCCGGCAGTTTCGATGTGGTCGGCTGCAACCTCTTCTGTCATCATCTGGAGCCGGCTGAGATGGTCGTGTTTTTTCGTGAGGGGCTGCGGGTCGCCCGCATCGCAGTGATTGCAAGTGATCTGCGCAGAAATCTCTTTCACTGGATCACTGCGTATGCCGGCCGTGTGATATTTCGCAGTCCGCTGACCCGCAATGATGCGCCCGCATCGGTGCGAAGAGCTTACACCATCGAAGAGGTTTGCGAGTTTGCGGCGCAGACTCAAGTTCCTTTCGATCTGCAGACGTACTATTTTCAGCGCTTCGGGCTCACGCTGTGGAAGCCGGATGAGCCATGAGTTCTGAAGCTTACGATGTCGCCATTGTAGGCGCCGGGCCTGCAGGCGCCTCTGCGGCAATTACCGCTGCGAACTTGGGATTCCGCGTTGCTCTGGTGGAAGCGGGGCGCTTTCCGCGTCATAAAGTATGTGGAGAATTTGTCTCGGCTGAGGCCTTGGACTTGCTTTCGCAATTGCTGGGAGAGAACGCGCTGATCGACGCGGCACCGCGGATCGGACGAGCGCGAGCGTTCATTGATGGTCGCGTGCTCACCATGTCGATTGACCCAGAGGCAGCGAGCCTGCCGCGTTTTGGCCTGGACGCTGCGCTGTGGCAAGCAGCGCAGCTGGCCGGAGTGACATGCCGCGACAACACCCGAGTGATCCGCGTGCAGCAACGAACGAACCCCTGCTTTACGCTCGAGCTGCAGACTGGCACGTTGAGTGCGCGATCGGTTATCAACGCGACAGGTCGATGGTCGAACCTGAATTTGAGGACCGCCACGCCAGATTTCTCCAGCAAATGGCTGGGGGTGAAGGCGCATTTCTTCGAGGAGCAGACAACGGCCTCTTGCGATCTTTATTTTTTCAATGGCGGATATTGCGGAGTGCAGCCGGTAGGCAACGGCTTGGTGAATGCTTCGGCAATGGTTCGAGCCGATGTTGCCAAGAGTCTTCCTGCGGTGTTCAAACAGAACCGCCAGCTCTGGAAGCGCTCCCGATCGTGGGCGCCCGCATCCGAGCCGGTGAGCACCGCGCCCTTGATCTTCACAGCCGCGAAGACCTCGGAAAACGAAGTGTTGCTGTCCGGAGATGCAGCGGCATTTCTCGATCCCTTTGCGGGAGATGGAATCTCAATGGCGCTGCACAGCGGCCGGCTGGCGGCAGCCGCTCTCCGTCCATATCTCAACGGTTCAGCCACTCTTGTCGAGGCTGTTCAGTCATATTCGCAAAATTATCGACGGGTCGTTCAACCCACGCTGAAGAACGCTGCCGGTCTGCGGCGTCTTCTCGCGTTACCGCGTCCGCTCCGGGCGGCTGTGCTTGCGCTGTTCAGCTTGCGGCCTATTGCCGAATTGGCTGTTCGGCAGACGCGAGTGCGAATCGAGGCCGCTTAGCTCGAAGCTTGCGCGAGTTCGACCGGATCTGCTTCGCCTATAAACTCGGGCATGGTGCTTTGCCCGCGATGTCGGATTCCCCCTGCAGCTGAGGACACGAGTCACCGTGAGCGCCAGAATCTTCATATCCCGCCAGAAGGTCTTATGATCGACGTACCAGGTGTCCAGAGCGAACTTTTCGTTCCACCCAATGTCGTTGCGACCATTCACCTGCGCCCATCCAGTGATGCCCGGCAAGACTTCATGACGTCTATGCTGCGCAGGCGAGTAGCGGTTGAGATATTGCGTGAGCAGCGGCCGCGGACCAACTAGGCTCATCTTTCCGCGAAGAACGTTGATCAACTCCGGCAGTTCGTCCAGACTCGTCGCACGCAAAAGGCGGCTAAGCGATGTTAACCGTTCGGCGTCTGGTCCGCGTCCAAAATCCATGATGCGGAATTTGAGGATGGTGAACAACTAGGCATGTAGCCCGGGGCGAACCTGACGGAGGACACAGCAGCGAAATGATGATCAGCAAAGGAGAAGTGACCAAGTAGCACGAGCCCTGCGGCGATAAAGTCAAAAGCGCGTTTTGTCGCAGAAATATTGCACGAGGCATCGCTTGGCCGTCTCACGGCGAGCAATGTACCTCAGCAGAGGCCCACTGGCAACGGCGTCCGTATGTGACGTTACGGAAGGACTTCGGCCAGTCCTTTTTTGGCGAAGCCGATTTATCGTCGCGTATAATCAACAGAGATGCCGAAGTTCTCAATTGTCGTGCCTTTCCACAACGAACAGGAGAACGTAACCGTTCTCTACGACCGCCTCAAAGGCGTGATGGAGGCGAATTCTGAGAGCTTCGAGTTGGTCTTTGTCGAGGACGGCAGCTCGGACCACACCTTCCATCTGCTTAGCGAAATCGCTGCCGTTGATAGCCGCGTGACCGTGGTAAAGCTGCGTCGCAACTTCGGTCAGACCTCCGCCCTTGCCGCTGGTTTCGACCATGCTTCCGGCGAATACGTCATCGCCATGGACGGCGATCTGCAGCACGATCCGAATGACATTCCAGCATTCCTCGAGAAGATTGCCGAAGGCTATGACATCGTCAGCGGATGGCGCAAGGAGCGGATCGACAACTTCGTCATGCGGCGCTTCCCGTCGCGATGCGCAAACTGGCTTATGGCGAAGCTGAGCGGAGTGGACATCCACGATTTTGGAACTACGTTCAAGGCTTATCGCCGCGAGATCATCAATCAAGTCCCGTTGTACGGCGAGTTGCACCGGTTCATTCCGGCGTTGGCGTCCTGGTATGGAGCTTCCATTTGCGAGATTCCTATCCGCAACATCAACCGGGAGCGCGGAGCTTCTCACTATGGCATCTCTAGGACATTTCGTGTCTTCTTCGACCTGATCACAATCAGGTTTCTTCTTCGGTATCTCTCGCGCCCGCTGCATTTCTTCGGCACGGTTGGCGCGGCCGGCATGTTTTCCGGATCTCTGATCGCCCTCTGGCTTGTATTCGAGAAGCTGGTGCGCAATCAAAACGTAATGGACTTGCACGGACCATTGCTAGTGTTCGCCGCCGTCCTGATCGTTGCTGGAGTGCAGTTGCTCGCGTTAGGACTGCTGGGCGAAATGCAGGTGCGTCACTTCCACGAGCCCACGCGTCCAGCTCCGTATTCGGTCGATCGGGTGCTGCGTCCTCAGACCGGCGAAACGGTTAACGACTAGCAAACCACGCTCCGCGGCATTGTCGCGGTCCAGTTACTTTGGTGTGACACTCCCATGTTGGAAAACTGTTGTATATGAGCTCAAGTTGTTCTATTTTTTCTGAAATGCAGGACTCAGAGCAGAACACAACAGACGATATCGGCGCCTCTGAGCGAGCCCGCAAGCGTGCTCAGCGCGAAGAAAATAGTCAGAAGAAATCCAAACAGCAGAAGTAGTCACCAGTTCTGCACATACATCTATAACTCCTCCCGCCGGCATCCATTCGTGTGGCACTATTCCTGGTGCAGAGACTCTGGCCGACAATGGTTTCAAAGTGTCTAAATCCGAATTGCTCTGCTGAGTTCCGCTACTTCGGAGAAGGGCGGCTCTATGAGTTCACGCCAGAGTCCGCGAAGGATGCTTCGGAACTCTACTGGCTATGCGATAGCTGCGCGCAACACTGGACGGTTGCTCGCGACCCGGACGGTAAGGTTCGACTGCAGAAGAGAAAGTCAACTCGGCATCCTGCAGCCGGCTCGCGTATCAATCTTGGTAGGGCGAGCTAAGTCGGCACGGAGAGGTTTGTGGGGAGAATTCGATCAGCCGCATCCGGGAAGCGCGACGGAACGCAATATCGAAAACTGTCGCCAACCTGGAGCGCAGGTTTCTCGACGAACGAACTTGGCTGGACAAGATAGCCGACGCCATCGGCAGTTCCAGCGGCAGCATTTACTTCGTCTGCACTTGATGGGTATATCAATTTGGTTCCTGATCGATACCGGGCACTTCTTTGGACTGCGCAGGTTCGACCCGTTCCCTTTCATTCTGCCAAATATGGTCGTTTCGGTGGAGGCGGTGCTGCTTTCTACCTTTGTTCTGATGAAGCAGAACCGGATGCCAAACATGCCGAGCAACGCGACCACCTGAATTTACAAATTGATCTGCTTGCGGAAGAAGAAATTACCAAGATGCTGCAAATGCAACGACTCATCTGCCAACATCTTGGAATCAGCGAAGCTCTTGGGGATCCAGTCACTCAAGAAATGATCCAGACGACATCGGTTAGAACCCTCGCCCAACGACTTCGAGAGAAACTGTCCCAAGAACCTGCCGCATAGGTTTACAAAACCATCTTTTTCGAACGTTCGCGTTTGCTGGCTCCCCACCACCGGCGTGGTGATTGACTGCGACGGTAAGCTGTTGTGCCTGTATGAACACCCGGAATGTCGTCACTCTGATTGTGGCGAGGGAAAACCCGTCCTCTTTCGCCCATTCGGCACGCACAGCAGTAGCCGCCGTGGTTTCGCTCCTCGTAGCGCGTCTTCTGCATTTGCCGGATGCTTATTGGGCTTCGATCACCTCACTGATCGTCATGCAATCGACATTCGGGGCAGCTCTCTCGATATCTGCGCAACGCTTCGTCGGGACTGCTGTCGGCGCAGCGCTTGGAGCCGTGGCGGCGACATACGCTGCCGGTAATGTCATCGTGTACGGCATGCTGGTTTTCCTTCTCGGATTGCTATGCGCTGCCCTGCATATCGAGCGGACAGCGTACCGCTATGCGAGTATCACGCTGGCAATCATCATGCTCATCCCTCGGGCAGCGGCTCCTTGGATCATCGCAGCCCATCGGTTTATCGAGGTTTCCTTAGGAATGATCGTGGCCCTCGCGATAACCGCCATATGGCCAGAAAAGCAGACTGTGACAAAGTCAGTAACTACGAGCCCCGCCCCGTGACCGGTTCGCGAAGGAAAATCGAAAGCATTTTACGGAACGGCCTGCGAGCGAGCGGCGCCTTTCTTACTTAGGCCGACACCACTGATGAGAGACTCGACATTCTGTCGAAGCGGGTCTGGATTCGCTGCTCTTAAGTGACCAGCGACAGGCCCATAGTTAAAAGCAGCGCCACGACCGAGATGATGGTTTCGCAAATCGACCACGTCTTGATGGTCTGGGCAACGCTCATGTTGAAGTACTCTTTGACGAGCCAGAAGCCGCCATCGTTGAAATGAGAGAAGATCAGGGCTCCAGCTCCGGTGGCAATTGTCAGCAGTTCGGGACGTATTCCACTGTGCAGAGAGATTGGAGCGATAATCGCGGCTGCCATTGTCATTCCCACAGTCGATGAGCCGGTCGCAAGACGCACTAGTGCAGCAACCAGCCAGGCCGTAAACAGGATCGAGAGATGCGCATGAAGTGCCAGCGAGACGATCGCCTGGGAGGTCCCGCTATCTTGCAATACGCGGCCAAGGCCGCCTCCCGCGCCGACGAGCAGCGTAATCGTCGCTGTAGGCGCGAGGCACTCATTGCTGAATTTCAAAATGGTCTCGCGCGAGAAGCCGCGCATTTGTCCCAGCGTGATGAAGCTCACAATTGCAGCGATTAGCAGAGCGACGTCTGCACTCCCAAGCAGATGCAAGACGGCGTTCACTTTGCCCTGCGGTGTCGAGAAGCTGTCGGCCCAACTGCCGACGAGCATCAGGACGATTGGCAGCAGAATCGTTGCGACTGTCACACTGAAGCTCGGCAAATCGCGCTTCGGAGCGTCTTCGATGAACTGCGCTGCGATCGGATTGTGGCCTTCGATGGAGATGTGCGGCGCAATCCACGTCGCATAAATCGGCCCCGCGATGATGGTGGTGGGAATACCGACCAGCAAGGCATAGAAGATTGTCCGGCCAATGTCGGCGTTGTAGGCTGCGACAGCGAGCATGGCTGCCGGATGCGGTGGTACCAGGCCGTGGACGACGGACAATCCTGCCACCATTGGCAGGCCGACGACTACAAGCGATTTCCCTGTCCGTCGCGCGACGTTGAAGGCGATCGGAATCAGCAGCACAAATCCGACTTCAAAAAAGACCGGCAGACCAACAACAAAGCCGACTGCCATCATGGCCCAAACGACGCGCTTCTTTCCGGCAAGCCTGATCAGAGTCTGGGCGATCTGGTCGGCTCCCCCGGACTCGGCCATCATCTTTCCCAGCATCGTGCCGAGTGCCACGACGATCGCGATGTGCCCAAGGATGCTCCCAACTCCAGTCTCGAACGACTTCACGATCGTTGAAATCGGCATTCCGCTGGCCGCAGCCAGGGCCAGGGACACGGTCATGATTGCGATGAACGGGTTGACCCTGAAGCGCGCAATCAGCAGGATCAGCGCGACAACCGCAACCAGCGCTGCAAGGAGGAGAAAAGCGGCGTGCTGATCAATCATGAGTGCCATGGCGCTTTCACCGAACAGGGCTCGATAGTCTTCATGCTTCCCGAAGTTGTGGGCCGAACCTCGAAATCCCAGCCCCAAGCCGGGTTATGTATCTGAATTTGTGCCCACAGCTTCAGGACGATTTGCGGCTGATGAACTGCCCAGTACGCTTACCGGTCGATGTCCCTTTCTGATAGGACAAAGTTCCATTAACCCATACGGCTTCAATTCCTGCAGGGAGACGAACAGGAGTTTCGAATGTCGCTGTGTCACGTACAGTGTCGGCGTCGAAGAGCACCAGATCGGCCCAGTGTCCCTGGCCAACGCAGCCGCGATCTGTCAATCCAAAGCGCTGCGCAGGCAGACTGGTCATCTTGCGTACGGCCTCAGCCAGAGAAAACAGTCTCTGCTCGCGACTGTAATAGCCAAGTACGCGCGGAAATGTTCCCCAGAGCCGCGGATGAGGCCGTGGATCATTGGGCAAGCCGTCTGAACCGATCATCGTCTCCGGATGCCGGAGTATCGCGCGCACGTCGTCTTCTGACATGCAGTGGTAAATCGCTCCCGCGGGCTGCAGCCGGTGCGCAGCGTCGATCTGGCTCATACCCCACTCGCCGGCGATGTGGGCAAGTGTCTGGCCGGCCATTTCGGGATGCGGAGTGGACCACGTGATTGCAATGGTCACGCTTTCATCCACCTGTCGCAGGTCGAGAGTGCTGGAGCTGGCAGCGTAGGGATAGCAGTCACACGCAATCTCCTGCCGCGCGCGGGCGAGATCAAGCGATTGCAGCACCTCCCGGCTGCGTCCCCAATTCTTAATGCCGGCACACTTAAGATGAGAGACAACGACTGGGACCTTGGCATGGATGCCCGTCCTACAGGCTTCGTCCAGAGCGTTCAACACCGCTTGAGTTTCGCTGCGCAGGTGTGTGGTGTAGATCGCCGCCCGATCGCGCAACTCCTCGGCGAGTCCCAGCACTTCTTCCCTTGAAGCCGAGTAGGCCGACAGGTAAGCCAAGCCGGTGCTCAAGCCGAGCGCCCCAGCATCAAGTGCCTCACGCAATTGGGCGCGCATGGCTGCGATCTCGTTTGGAGTAGCGGCGCGGTCGAGCCGATCCATATGGTTGTTGCGGAGCGCGGTGTGGCCTACCAGTGCGGCGACGTTCACTGCCGGCTTCGCTGCCCCGAGTGCGGCAACATAATCGGCAAAAGTTGGATAGCGAAACGCGTGGGCGCTTCCGAGCAGATTCATCGGGTCTGGTAGATCGCCGGTCAGCCGCACAGGCGAGGCGCTGATGCCGCAATTGCCGACGATCACCGTCGTCACTCCTTGAGAAAGTTTGGGGAGCATCTCCGGAGAGTGGATCAGGTACAGGTCATCATGGGTATGCGCATCGATGAAGCCAGGAGCCAACATCTTTCCAACTCCGTCCACCGTGTCACGCGCTGAATGCTCATGCACGTCGCCAACAGCGACGATGCGGCCTCCCTCAATCGCGACACTGCCGCGCTGGGGCTCGCGGCCACTGCCATCAAGGATCTGTACATTGTGGATTAACGTCTCGCAGGACGGCACATCATCTCCCAGGAGTTAAACGGTCTCGCCGAATGAGGCCGGCGTGTGATGATGCACCCGCAGGTTCGTTCCTTTTCCGCGCGACGGCAGAGGTGAAAGCGAATGAATGATACAAAGGATTGCGGAGAATATCCATTGCGCGTTCAAGAGTCGCTTGATCTCATCCAACCAATGAACAAAGGCCTTGGGCCCATGGATCGGGCGCTCGCATCGAGCGAAATACCCAGACTCGGATGGCATTTGCTCGGCGAAGACTTGAGCCTGCCCACCGCTGTTCTGTACGAGGAGAAGCTGGAGCACAATGTGCGGTGGATGCAGGGGTTCGCTGCCGCATACGGAGCTAAACTCGCGCCGCACGGCAAAACCACGATGGCTCCAAAATTGTTTCTGCGGCAGTTGAACGCTGGCGCCTGGGCCATCACCCTGGCAACGGCGATTCAAACCCGTGTGGCATACGAACACGGATTCCGCCGCGTACTGATGGCCAATCAGCTCATCGGGAAGCAGAACATGGCCATCGTCAGTGAGTTGTTGGAAGATCCTCAATTCGAGTTCTTTTGCGTGGTAGATTCTGCGCGGCAGGTGGAATTGTTGGGAAGGTTCTTCCAGGATCGTGGGCAGCGGCTGAACGTGTTACTCGAAGTGGGAGCAGAGGGCGGTCGGACCGGAGTCCGAAATCGGGAACAATTGCAGGCAGTTGCAGGGGCGTTATCAGGGTGGCATCAGCAAATTGTGTTATCCGGTGTGGAAGTGTTTGAAGGTGTACTGCAGGATGAAACAGCCATCCGTCACCTGTTGCAGCGCACCGTCGATGTTGCCCGGGAACTGGCCGCAGATAGCAGATTCGATCGCTCGCCCATGATTCTCTCAGGCGCAGGCTCTGCCTGGTATGACGTTGTAGCCGAGATTTTCAGCAAAGCCGATGCTGGTGTCGCGGTGGAGATCGTTCTGCGTCCAGGCTGTTATTTGACGCACGATGTTGGACCCTATAGGCAGGCGCAGCAGCGGATCCTGGCCGCGAACAGTACCGCAAAACAAATGTCTCCGGGCCTGCTGACGGCATTGCAAGTCTGGGCGTATGTGCATTCAGTGCCCGAAAAACAAACCGCCATTATAGGGCTGGGCAAGCGCGATGCAGCTTCCGACTCTGGGCTGCCGGTTCCGGCGCTTCATTATCGACCGGGCGACAAGGGCCCTATTGCATCGCCAGCGGCATGGTCGGTGACTCGCATGATGGACCAGCATGCGTTCCTACACATTGCTGAAGGCGATGATATTCGCGAGGGAGACATGATCGCCTTCGACATCTCGCATCCGTGTTTGACGTTCGACAAGTGGCGGTATTTGCCAGTGCTGGATTCTGAATATCGTGTGATCGATGTAGTGCAGACGTTCTTCTGAACCGTCCAGATTTAAGCAACGACTGGAACTGCACGCGACAGTGGCATAAACCGAAAGGACTAAAATGACTGGAAGCTGGTTCAACCTTGTTGTGCTGGCTGTTCAACTTGCAGCGATGTCCGCGTTCAGTGCCGCGAGTGGCTCCGAGAAAACTGACTACTTCCTTTACGTCGGCACCTACACGAAAAGCCAAAGCAAGGGAATTTACGTGTACCACTACGATGCTGCGTCGCACCAGCTAATCTCGCTTGGGCTGGCGGCCGAGACCAGCAATCCATCATTTGTCACAGTAGATCCGACCGGCCGGTTCCTCTATGCCGTGAATGAGCTCGGCGATTACAAAGGCCAATCGAGCGGGGCCGTGAGTGCCTTCGCGATCGATCACAAAACCGGCAAGCTGACATTCCTGAACGAAGTGTCGTCCGGCGGAGCTGATCCTTGCTATGTGGCAGTCGATAAGACTGGCAAGTACGTTCTGGTTGCGAACTATACCGGCGGCAGCGTTGCAGTTTTTCCCGTGATGCGTGACGGAAGTTTAGGGGAGAGGTCAGCATTCATGCAGCACACTGGCTCTGGTCCCAATAAAGAGCGACAGGAAGGACCTCATGCACATTGGATCGACGTCACGCGTGATAACCGCGTTGCAATCGCCTCAGATCTGGGTTTGGACGAGCTGCTCGTGTACCGCTTCGACCAAGAGAAAGGGACACTCACTCCGAACAAACCTGCCTTTGCGAAGACCGATGCCGGGGCAGGGCCTCGTCATCTCAGCTTTAGTCCAGACGGCAAGTTCGCGTACGTAGCCGACGAGCTGAAGTCCACCATTTCAGTATTCTCTTACGACGCTGGTCACGGTGCGCTGCATTCGATCCAGACGATTTCAACGGTGCCGAAGGCCTTTACCGGAAAGAACGACGCCGCTGAGATCGAAGTACATCCCAACGGCAAATTTCTTTTTGTGTCCAACCGCGGCAGCGACACGATCGGCGTGTTCTCGATCGACAAAACAGATGGCACATTGACATCCATCGATTACTTTTCGAGCAAAGGGAAGAAGCCACGTCATTTCACGATTGACCCAAGCGGCTCCAGGTTGTTGGTGGCAAACGAAGAGGGCAACAACATCGTCGTGTTTGATATCGATCCGGCGGCCGGGCGGCTCACGACCACCGGCGACGTGCTGCAAGTTTCGTCACCTGTTTGCCTGAAGTTTGTAGCTGTGCGGTAGGCTTCGCTAGGAATTCCCGGGTTGAGCGGGAAGTGCAAGTTCTGGAGTTCTCAGAGGAAGGGAACCAGCGCGTCGGTGGTCTCCTTCGTGGGCGTTCTTCCATGATCCAATGCCCGCTGCCTTTCAAGATAATGATCCTCGGATCGGTGGATACCAGCTTCATCTGTTTGCCGAGAGCGTCTCCAAGCGACTTTTCGCCTTCCGATCGCTAGCACCCGGATCGTCAATTTGGTCTGGGCGAGCTAGGCAGAGTCCTTGGCCGTTTGCGGCCAGGCAGCAAAGTATTCCCAGCCTGCGTGCATGCGTCCGGGTCGCGAATAGGCGGCAATGTAGGCTTCGCGGTCAGCTACCGGTAGCGAATGCGTCTTGTCTGCCGCGAGGTCGTTCCAGAAATAAGAAAAGTAAATTCGTTCCCGACCTTGGACTAAAGCTTCTGGCGTGGGACGGGGAGAAAGGCGTCCATAACGACAAGTTTCTCCGTCTCGGCAGGAAATTGAGTGGCATAGGCGTACGCCACCATCAATCCGAGATCGTGGCCGACAATTCTGGCCTTCTTGACCCCGAGCGATTTCACGAGCTGGTGGACGCGAATGGCAGCGGTCTTCATGTCCAGACCATTTGCCGGTATGTCTGAATCGCCGATGCCCGGCAGATCAGGTGCGATTACGGTGAATTTCTCCGCAAGAAGCGGAATCATCGGCTTCCACATAAGAGACGTCTGTGTGTAGCCGTGCAGCAGAATAACTGCAGGTCCATGACCGGCGGTCAGGTAATGTATGTTGCCTCCATCAACGGCTCCCGAACGTGAGGCGATGGAACTGGCCGTCGCTGCTGTTTGCGCAATGCGCTGCAATGAAAGGAAAAGTAAAGCCGCAAAATCCTGCGCGAAGGCGGAAAGTCCAATTCCCCTTCATGGCTTCTCCTGGAGGAACGAATACAAGTGGGCCGGATGCTCTTTGTATATACAGTCTCGTTACCGTACCTTAGCGCATCCTTCACGCTCTCGTAACCTTGCGTTGATGTCGGAAGAGTCTCATCTCTTCGATCCATGAGTATTAAAAGCGACATTCAGCAATCGGCAAATCAACGCGCCAATCCTCCACAGAAAGCGAATCGGCCAAAGGAGGTTCAATGAATTCCATGCTGCGTTGCTTATTCATCTACGTCGCGATTTCGTTTTTCGGCATTCTATCCACCGCGCAGACAGACAAGTCCTCGATTCGAGGAAGCATTGCGGATCCAGCAGGTCGGGCTTTGCCCAGCGCTTCGATCGTGGCTGTGAACCGTTCCACCGGTCTCTCGAGAGCGGCTCAGACGAACGCTAGTGGATTTTATGCCTTTGCGGAGTTACCGATCGGTCCTTATGAGATCACTTTCTCGGCTCGGGGATTCGCCACGTTGCGATTTGAAACTGTGGAACAAACTCTTGGACAGCAGCGCACGCTGAATGTGACGCTGAAGATAGCGCCCACTTCCGATTCTGTGGAAGTTTCAGACTCGCCCACCAGCTTGAACGAAAGCTCCAATGTGCTCGGCACATTAATTCAGAAAAAACAGGTCACTGAACTTCCGCTAAATGGACGCAATTGGGCGAGTCTTACGGCGTTGACGTCAGCCGCGGTTGACACTGGGGGAAGCAATCAACGCACAATCCGGTTTGCAGGTCGCGGGTTGGACGACAACGACTTCACCTACGATGGGATTGACGCCACCAATATCGTTAATCAGGCACAGCCCGCGTTCGTGCGACTGGCAATTCCGACAGAATCGATCCAGGAATTTCGGGTTGAGTCGACCCTCTTTACGGCTGAATCGGCAAACACTCCCGGCGGACAAGTCGCCGTTGCTTCGGGGGCTGGCACCAATAACTTTCATGGGAGCGTTTTTGACTTTCTGCGGAACGACCTTTTCGACGCGCGCGAGCCGGTGGATAGTCTCAATCCAAACAAACCATCTTTTCGTCTCAACCAATTCGGCGGCAGTGTCGGCGGCGCTCTGGTTCGGAATCGCACGTTCTTCTACGTGACATACGAAGGCTTGCGGCAGAGCCTCGGACAGACTCTTCGCGGATTTGTCCCGACTGACGCGCTTCGATCTCAAATCGCAAACCAAAGCCCCGCATTGATGAACCTCGTCAACGCGTTCCCATCCGGCCAAAGCAGGGTAAACGCAAATGTCACGCAGTTTGTAGGAACCGGCAAGCAGTTGGATCACGAAAACTCCGGCATGCTGCGTCTCGATCAGCGTTTCACAGACCGCACCACAGCCTTCTTTCGCTTCAATCTCGATGAAGCGATAAGCAACGTCCCACTCGGCACTTCAGGACAATTCCTCGGAGATCGCCAAAACGTGAGCTCCCGGCCAGTGAATGCTGCAGCTGAAGTACTCCACATTGTGTCTCCCACGCTTATGGAGGAGACGAAGTTCGGGTTCAATCGCGGAACTCTTCTCACCGCGAATTCGAGCTTGAGTGGGATTCCGTATGCCGTCTCCGTTCCCGGCTTCACCACGCTTCCTACGAACCAGACGAAGATCGCTGTCGGAAATACATTTTCCTGGATTGAGAATCTTACGGAGCAGAAGGGAAAGCACATCCTGAAATTCGGCGGGGACGCCCGGCGGATTCAACTTGATCAGGGAAACAGCGCCAGTGGCACGGTCTCGTTCAGTTCGGTCAACAGTTTTATTCAGAACGCAGTGAATTCGGCGAGCTATGCCGCTGCTCTTCCGGTTAATGGGCTGCGCAAAACTGAGTTCTTTGGATTCGTTCAGGATGAATACAAGTGGAGATCGAATCTCACCATCAACGCCGGACTGCGCTACGAGTTCTACAACCGTTTTCATGAAGTCCTGAATCGGGCGGTCCCATTCGATTTCGCAACATGCGGTGCGACAGGATTTTGCGCGTCCACGGCTGAGTTCAGTCGTCCGAATATGACTGACATTGATCCGCGTTTGGCGATTGCTTGGGCTCCCGAAAAACTGAAAGGGAACACGGTGATCCGAGTCGGCGGTGGCATTTATCACGGGGACGGTCAACTCGACGATCAGAATCTGCCGATCGCAAATGAAGTTCAGCGGTTCTCGCTTTCTGCGGCAAGTACGGCGGGCTTGAACTATCCCATTGATCCTTTTCTGGCAAGTGTCCCCGGCATCGTCTCTCCGCGAGAGATGAACCGTTTACGAAAGGACATGTATGTGTCGCAATGGGGCCTTTCCTTTCAGCAGTCGCTGCCCCAACACTTTGTCGATACTGTGTCGTACGTCGGCAGCAAGGGAACTCATCTCCTCACGACGTCATATGTGAACATCCTTGACCCGGCGACTCACTTGCGCCCAAATCCAAACTTCGGCCAAGTCGAATATCGCGGAAACAACAACGACAGCTCTTTTCAGGGACTGCAGAATTCGCTCCAACGATCTTTCCACCACGGCCTGCTGCTCTCCGCAAACTACTTGTGGTCGCATGAGATTGACAATGACGCGCTCGGCGGCGGTGACGCGGATTTCCCGCAGAACGTTTCGTGCAGTCGTTGCGATCGCGCGAGCGGTGATTACGACGCGCGCCACGTATTCAACGCGAATGGGATATTCGAGCTGCCATTCGGGAAGGGCAGAGCTTATTTGAACGAGTCTGGAGTTCTTCAAACGCTCTTTGGCTCGTGGGATCTGACGGGTATTTTGACAGCGCGAAGCGGGTTACCGGTGAATATCACCGTCGCACGACCGGCCGCAAGCGTGCCAGATGGAAACACAGTAAACCAACGTCCCAACCTGTTACCGGGAGTGCCGTTGGTTGCAGCGAATCAGTCGGCTCTCGCATGGATCAATCCGGCCGCATTTGCACTTCCGCAATCCGGGAACTTTGGCACCTTAGGTCGGAATGCACTGCGAGGTCCAGGACTGTGGCAGACGGATCTCGGCTTGGCCAGACGCCTTGGCATTACCGAACAGCTGCAACTGCAATTCCGCGCGGAAGTGTTTAACGTTTTCAACCGAGCGCAATACGGCGCTCCAGTCAGTGACTTCTCCTCAGCGAATTTCGGCAAGATTCTCTCCACCGTAAACGCGGGGCCAGTCGGAACCGGCACTCCTCGCCAAATGCAGTTCATGCTGAGAGCGGAATTCTAGGCTTTTACTCGCAACAACTCCTCTCACCTTCGAGCTAGGCAGGAAATTCTTGCGCACTGAATAAGAATCAGTGCCCTAGAGCTGTTACAAACTCGCACACTAGTCGCTGCGGCGTAGAGTCTGTCGATCTACACATGATCTTCACACAACTTTAGCGAATGCTTCATGTGACGGTAATTGCGTTTTCATCCGCAGAGAGTCTGATGGGTTCGCTTGATGAACTCCGGGTCGATCTCTGCTGAGTGACCTGAATGAGGGACGGGAAATGAAGCGTGAGTTCGTCCCGGTTTATCGAGCTTTGGCTTCCCGTGGGTATCGGCACTGTTTTCTGCCGACACCTCAACCATCACTCCATCACTCGAATGAAAGGAATTGGAGAATTCCCATGCAATGGAGTCGCTTTGCGAAGTTTCATTGTGTTGCCCTGCTAGCTGCGGCAACTCTGTTACCGCTATCGGCGAACGCTCAACATGGCCGCGATCACGACCGCGACGACGACGACAACAGCAAGAAGACACTGACGCCGCCTGGCCTATACATAACACCAACGGCGTTGCCCAGTGCCGTCCAGCAGCTACTCAACCCCGGTCTCGCGAATTATCCGAACTTCGTCGCGGGTGAGGCGGTAAAGGCGGTTGTGAGTCCGGATGGCAAGACCCTGGCGATCTTGACCGCGGGCATGAACTCGCTTATCGACTCGACGGGCACGAAGGCTGATACGGCCGCGTCAACGCAGTTCATTTTTCTGTACGACATTGCAAATACGAACAAGACCAGCCCTGTCCTGAAGCAAGTCATCCAGCAGCTCAATTCGCATGTCGGTCTGGTCTGGGCGCCAGACAGTCAGGCGTTGTATGCGGCCGGCGGCTGCGACGACGTGGTGTACGCCTACAGCAACAAGGGCGGGAGTTTCGCGATAAGCAACAAGATTGCCCTTGGACACGCCCCCGGTGGCTGTGTCTCCAATAATGCCAATCGGACCGGCCTCGGTCTGGGCGTCGAGCCCAATGTAGCCGGATTGGCGATTTCTGCCGATGGCAAAACGATCGTCGCGGCCAACAACTATAACGATTCGATCAGCGTAATTGACGTTCCGACCGGGAAAGTTCGCTATGAATACGACCTGCGGCCATTTTCAACTTCGAACGCGAATGGCGCCAAGGGCGGCACATTTCCCTATGCGGTGGTGTTGGATGGCAATGTCGCTTATGTTGGCGCCGACCGGGATCGTGAAGTGGTCGCCGTCAATGTTGCGAACCCAACTGCCGGCGCGCTGGTAGCCCGCATTCCTCTGGATGGCAATCCGAATGGCATGACGCTGAGCCAAGACGGTTCCGCGCTCTACGTCGCGCAAGACAATCAGGACCAGGTTGCAGTGATTAACACCACAACCAACAAAGTCACGCAGAAGATCGATACACGCGGCCCCGTGAATCTGAACTTCCCCCAGAACACAACTGGCGCGGCGCCTACGGCAGTTACCATCAATCGGGCTAACAACACGCTGTATGCCGTCAACGCAGGTTCCAACTCCATCGCAGTGATCCCGTTGGCTGGTCCGCACGCATTTAGAACAGTCGGCCTTCTGCCAACCGCCTATGACCCGACCGATGTAGCGTTCAGCGCCGACGGCACCTGGATGTATATCGTCAACGGCAAGAGCGACACAGGCCCGAACCCCGGCTACGGTTTCGGCAACTTCGGCGCCATCAAGTACATCACCCCGCCGGGCGGTCCCTTCCCGGGCGGCAATGCGGCCCAGTCCGCGAAACTCAACGCTAACAATCAGTATCAATTTCAACTGGAGCACGCGTCACTGGTTAGCGCTCAAGTTCCGGATGCGAATGCTCTCTGGGATTTGACATCGACAGTGGCAGCCAACAACGGCTACAAGGTGGAAGCCTCCGATTCAGATCGCGAGGTCATGGAAGTCATGCATTCGAAAATCAAGCACATTATTTATGTCGTGAAGGAAAATCGCACGTTCGACCAGATTCTGGGCGATTTGGGCAATGGCTCAAACGGCGATCCTTCGCTGACTCTCTTTGGCCAATTTGTCACACCCAGTTTCCATAGCATGGCGCAGAACTTCGTCACGCTTGACAACTTCATGGATCCTGGCGACGGATCGATGGACGGATGGTCCTGGTCGATGCGTGGCCGTGTCACCAACACCGAAACGATCACGCAGCAGGAAAACTATGCACGCGTGAACCGCGGTCTGTCCTATGAAGGTGAAGGCCAGAACCGGAATATTCCCAGCAACCTCACTAGCACTGCCGCGCGCGACTTCTTCTTTGATCCAACGGGAGCAAGCACGCCGTATAGCACCGCCACTGCGTCACTCAAGGGAGGTACCGCCAACATCCTCGCTGGCGATGGTGACCATGCTGCGACTGATGGTCCCTCCGGTTATCAGCAGGGATACATCTTCAACGCCGTATTGAATGCCGGTGGAAGCGTTCGTAACTACGGCTGGATGGCCAACACTCCGGGAAGCATCGGAACCATCGCAAACCCCATCTCTGATCCTTTCAAAGCCGGAGTAGTGCAGACCACGGCGGCGAATCAAGTTATCTATCAAAACGGGTTCTATGATCCGTACTTCCGCGCTTATGACCAGGCGTACCCGGATGTTTGGCGTTTCAACGAATGGAACCGCGAGTTCCAGCAATTTGTTGCGAACGGCAATCTGCCATCGCTCGAAATGATCCGCGGACTTAGTCACGATCACACCGGAAGTTTCGGCTCCGCGCTCGGTGGAGTGAACACGCCGGAACTTCAGCAGGCTGACAATGACTATGCTCTCGGACTGCTGGCTCAAGCGGTCGCTCACAGTCCGTATGCGAAGGACACTCTGATCATCGCTATCGAAGACGATTCTCAAGACGGTGCGGACCACGTTAATTCGCATCGCGCCACAACCTATTTCGTTGGACCTTACGTGAAGCAGCACGCTGTCGTCAGCACCCGCTACAGTCAGGCAAGCGTGTTACGCACGATCGAGGACATCCTGGGCACCGAACATCTCAACCTGAACACCTACTATGCTCGGCCGATGGCGGACGTTTTCGACGTGAAATCAAAGGGCAAATGGACGTTCAATGCTGTCGCTTCGACGCTTCTCAAGCTGACCACGCTGGGCCTGGATAGCAACACCCAGTACGCATCCGGTCCAGACTTGAAACCGACGCATGACGCGCAATATTGGGCGGAAAAAACCCGCGGCTTCGACTTCTCGGGCGAAGACCGGGTCCCCACCGAGCTCTACAACAAGATCCTTTGGGAAGGTCTCAAGGGAACACCTGCTCCAGTTGTCAAAAACTCGTCGACGACTCACGTTGATCCGGACGGCGACTAGATTCGGCTTAACGATCACCACTCCGGCTTGGCGCATCGAATTTGCGTCCAGGCCGGAGCTTTTTTTGCAAACAGGACCGACAAGCATGAAATGTTTCCAGCGCTCCGCCTTGCGGAACTTGCACCGGTTCGAATGGACGGGGCTACTTCTTCTTAGAGGAGCGTGCCGCAGAGTTGGCAGCGACTGCGGACCGGATCAGTTCCTTGAAAGCAGGTTCATTGAGTTTCTCGCCTTCGCGAATGTCGATAGCTCGCCGCGTGTTCCCCTCAAGACTGGAGTTGAACAGCTTCTGCGGATCTCGGAGCGAAGCGCCGCGGAAGAAGGTGAGCTTCACCACCTGCTTGTACGACTCGCCGGTACAGACGCCCCCGTTATGTGACCAGACCGCGGTTCCGCCCGAGCTCGGCTTCACCCATTTCCATTCTTCCTGGATCTCCGGCTCCGCGTCGTGGATGAGCTGGCGAATGCGGGCGAGCGTCTCGCCTCTCCAATCACCGAGGTCCTGGATTTTCTTCGTAATGTTCTTCGAAGCAGCCGCGCTGTTTGGCTCAGGCTTTGCTGTCATGATCTCTCCTCCCAGCTACGCCACTTAGTAGCATATGGCAGCGCGAACAGATACAGACCGGTGAGGAGGAGCAACACAAGCGGGAGCAACGCCAGCAAGCCTACCCAGGCGGTGTACCTGCCTCTCGCCACGGCCACGATATTGACGATCACTGCCACCGTAAACGCGATGGACAGCCAGCGATGGATCTGCCGAATCCATTTGTTCCAGTTCAATATGATCTCCTTCTGAACACGAGTCCAGCCGAAGCCGATCACCTACGCGCCCCGTACGATTCTGCTCGACACAGCGGAGCCGGTGGTAATCCGCGTGATTGCTTTTGTGCAATCAACCGCGATTCACGCCTCTCGAGCTGCCTTCGGCGACCAGTTGGGTGTCTCAACGCCGAACTGCTTTGCGTACTCGGCGTTCAGTCGCTGCCAGCCACCAAATTTCATTGCGTCGGAGCCGGTGATTCGCCCGATGGGATGACCGACGAGAAGGTGATCCAACACATCGAAGCAGATGTGCCACCCGGCAGCGCCCATTGAGATGAAACGGCGATCGATGTTGTGCCACAGCTTCAGGCGAGTGCCGCCAGCAAAAGGTTCGAGTTCCCAGCGGGTGTCGTCGTACTCGAGCACCTTGCCGGCGTCGGCTCGCGTCACTTTTGTTTCGAGCGGAGTCGGCGATCCTACCCAGGTGAGCTTCACCGTTCCAACAGTACCCAGACTCGCATCGGCATCAAATGGCGCCCACTCGCGGAGATGCGCCGGATCGGTTAGCGCCTGCCAAACTTTCTCCGGCGAATGACGCAGTTCCCTCACCAGAATCAGCGTCCACTTCTCTCCGTCCTTGCGTATCTGGGCCCCAGTGGCCGGACCCGGTGT
>CAZLIE010000016.1:0-41889 GCA_964559345.1 uncultured Terriglobales bacterium | reverse complement strand
GTTATTCCGACAAAGATACGCGCTCTTGAAGAGCTTTACCTGCCAAAAGTGATCGAGCGCATTTGCGAAGAGGCGCGCGGCATTGTGCTGGTCACCGGCGTCACCGGTTCAGGTAAGTCCACCACGCTGGCCGCCATGCTTGATCGCGTGAACTCCACCCGCCCCGAGCACATCATCACCATTGAAGACCCAATCGAATTCTTGCATCGCGACAAGCGCGGCTTCGTCAACCAGCGCGAAGTGGAAGTGGATACGCCATCGTTCGCTTCGGCGTTGCGCGCCAGCCTGCGTCAGGACCCTGATGTCATCCTCGTCGGCGAAATGCGCGACCTGGAAACTATCTCAACCGCATTGCACGCTGCGGAAACCGGACACATGGTGTTCTCCACGCTGCACACTCTGGATGCGGTAGAAACTATCAACCGCATCATCTCCGTCTTTCCGCCGCCTGAGCAGAAACAGGTTCGAATGCAGCTCGCTGCGACGATCAAGGCGGTCATCAGTCAGCGGCTGGTCCGCAAAGCGGACGGCAATGGACGTGTGCCGGCCTGCGAGGTGTTGATCTCAACCGCCTTCATCCGCGAGTGCATCATCACCCCGGAGAAGACGCGACTCATTCGTGAAGCGTTGGCGGCAGGCGTGTCGCAGTACGGAATGCAGACCTTCGATCAGTCGCTGTATGACCTCTATCAGCAGGGGCTGGTCACCTACGAAGTTGCGCTTGAGAATGCCACCAACCCGGACGACTTCAAGCTGAAGGTTTCGGGCATCGGCTCCACTGCCGAGAGCGCGCTCGAACAAATGGAGAGCGCCGGCTTCGGCAGGTAAGCGGGACGAACTCTTCGCGCATACGAGTGTCGCGCGTCCGGCGGTCGGAGGCGCGGCACACTTCAACTACAATAATCAGTAATGAAATCTGCTGCATACACGCCCGAGCATGCAAAGTCGGGGCTCGATTTCCATTTTCCCGAGATCGAGACATGGCCGAACCAGTTTCCGGCCTACGAAATCGAAGTCGATGTTCCCGAGTTCACATCAGTCTGCCCAAAGACCGGACTGCCCGATTTCGGAGTGCTGACGATCCGTTACATGCCACGCGAGAGTTGTCTGGAGCTGAAGTCGCTGAAGGAATATCTGACCTGCTATCGCAATCTCGGCATTTTTCAGGAGAACATCGTTAACCAGGTACTCGAAGATGTGGTGCGCGCAGCCCAGCCTGAGTGGGCGTTTGTGCGTGGCAACTTTCGGCCGCGCGGCGGCATTGGCACGGTGGTCGAGGCTCGCTGGCCGCGTCCTACCAACGGCAGCGACAGCAAAGGTCGCTGATGACGCGCACTCCGCGTCCCGCCGTTGTGCTCACGTTGCTGACGGCGCTTAATTTCCTGAACTACATCGATCGCTACATTTTGTTCGCCGTACAGCCACTTATCAAGACCGAGTTCCATCCCTCCGACAAGGCTTTGGGCGCGCTTACCAGCGTGTTTTTTCTGTTCTACATGTGCTCCGCGCCATTCTTCGGATACTTAGCAGATCGCAAATCGCGCAAGGTGATCATTACTGTGGGTGCTTTTGTCTGGAGCGGTGCCACCATGCTGACGGCGATTACGCACAGCTTCTCGGCACTTCTGGTGCGCCACACGATTGTCGGAGTCGGGGAGGCGACATTCTCGCTGATTGCGCCGGCCTACATCGCAGATCTTTTTCCTGAGGACAAGCGCGGCCGCGTGCTCTCGATCTTCTATCTCGCGATTCCGATGGGAGCGGCGCTTGGATACATCATCGGTGGCGCGCTGGGTACGCGTTTCGGATGGCGATCGCCATTCTACGTGTGTGCCGTCCCCGGATTTCTGGTTGCGATTGCCTTCTACCTTGCAGGCGCAGAGCCCATACGAGGCGCTCGCGAGATCGCAATTCACACGCTGGAGCGGACCACCTTCGTCGGCCTGCTGCGCAATCCAGCGTTCTGGACGGCCACTCTGGGGATGTCATGGATGGTCTTCGCGATCGGCGGAATATCCGCGTGGATGCCCACGTTTCTCGAGCGTGAACGCGGCATTCCTCTCGACCGTGCCAACTACTACTTCGGACTGATCACCGTTGTTACGGGTTTATTGGGAACAGCGGCTGGTGGCTGGCTTGGTGATCGCTGGTTGCGACGTTCGCGCGGCGCCTACTACGGCATTTCGGCGGTAAGCGCACTGCTAGCAATCCCCGGAGCGGTATATGCCTTCTACGGCATGCCAGTAGCCGTCTTCGCAGCGCTCGCGGTTGCTGAATTCTTTCTCTTCCTCAACACGGGCCCACTCAACGCGGCCATCGTGAACTCGGTCGCAGCTCCGATTCGCGCAACCGCCATTGGCGTGAATTTATTCGTCATCCATCTGCTGGGAGACGCGATCTCTCCCACGATCATCGGTGCCATCTCTGATAAGAGCAGCCTGCGATTGGGACTTACGGTCACACTCATTAGCATGGTGGCCTCCGCCGCGGTGCTCTTCTATGGAATGCGTTTTGCGCCGCCGCGCGCAGGCGAGAAGCAGCAGGCATTGGCCGGGGCATCGGCGTGAGCCACTGGCTTTGGATGATGGCCGGAGCCATCATCGGCGGGGCTTGGCTGTATCGCTTTGTCGAAGCAGTCATTGGAATCCCGAATGTCGCGAACATCGCTGAGCCCGAGTGGGGTCGCGACCCAACGCAGCCATCGGTTCTTCCCAGCGTTCTCGTCGTGGTTCCCGCACGGAATGAGGGAGCGCAGATCGAGCAGTGTCTGCATTCTCTGCTGACGCTGGACTATCCCAATTACAAAATGTGTGCAGTCGATGATCGCTCCGATGATGCCACCGGGGAAATCATGGACCGCCTGCAGCGCGAGCATCCCGATAAGCTTCGCGTGCTGCATGTGACCAAACTGCCTGCTGGCTGGTTGGGGAAGACACATGCGATGTGGTGTGGCGCCGCGGAAGACGGCAGCGACTGGATTCTGTTCACCGACGGCGACATCAGCTTCCGTCGCGATTCTCTGCGCCGCGCAATCACCTACGCTGAGGCGAGTCGTACCGACCATCTCGTCCTTTTTCCCACGATGCTGATGAAGACTTTTGGCGAACGCATGATGCTGGCGTTCTTCCAATTGGTCTTCAGCCTGGTGCACCGTCCCTACAAAGTTTCCGATCCCAAGACTCACGACGCCATGGGAGTGGGCGCATTCAACCTCGTCCGCCGCTCTGTTTACGAGGACATCGGCACGTATCGCGCGCTGCGCATGGAAGTGCTCGACGACATGAAGCTCGGCTCTGCGGTGAAGGCACATGGCTTTACTCAGCGATGCGCATTCGGTGAAGGTCTCATCTCGTTGCGTTGGGCCGAGGGCACCGCCGGCGTCGTCCGTAATCTGCGCAAGAACATGTTTTCTGCGGTACGCTTCAGTTGGACACTAGCGGCGCTGGCTGTATTCGCTGCGATCGTGTTCCACCTCGGGCCGTGGATTGGAGTGATATTCGCGCCAGGCCCCGCGAAGGCCGGCTTTATTGTGGCCATTGCTGGGATCGCTGCGATGTACTACGGCATGTCTCGACATAGCGAAGTGCCGGCCTTGTACTTTTTGACGCAGCCTCTCGCTACTGTCATTGTTATCTACGCACTGCTCGAATCCGCGCGAAGCTCGCTCGTGCACGGTGGAGTCGTGTGGCGAGGCACGACGTATTCCCTGGAGCAGATTCACGCAGTCACCGAGGAAGCCGCTAGAGAACGGGAGTTGCGGGTCCGCAACGGCGCTCGCATCCACGGTAGCTCTTGAATCATCGGCCATCCACGCTCGCCCACCTCGAATCCAATCGATGTGATTTCGAACGTTCGGAGGAAGGCAGTATGAAAGCTCCTTTTGTGATCGGCCGCCTGCTGTTTGGCGGATTCTTTCTCTACAACGGCATTAACCATCTCAAACAGCGCCAGAGCCTTACCCAATATGCTTCCGCGAAAAATGTTCCTGCCCCCGACAAGGCCGTCACAGCCAGCGGAGTCGCATTGATTCTCGGCGGGGCTAGCATACTTCTCGGCGTAAAGCCAAAATTCGGTACAACAATAATCATCGGCTTTCTCGCGAGCGTCTCACCGCTGATGCACGATTTCTGGAAGCAGGAAGATCCCAATCAACGGATGAATGACATGGTCAACTTCTCAAAGAATATGGCGCTCTTAGGCGCAGCTCTGGCGCTGATGGCCGTCGAGGAGCCCTGGCCGGCAAGCGTTCCGGTACCGAAGCCCGATTTCTACCAACAAATGAGCCATGGAGCGAGGAAGATTGCCGCATAGCGTTGGCCCATTACCCGAGTAAACTTAAGTGATAAGAAATGGCGGCCGCGAGGCCGCCATTTTGTTTGGTCAAATCTTCTCCATTGCACTTACAAAACTTCACACACAGCCCTCCGCTGCGATTTCACACGTATTCTTGTACTGATTGGCGTTCGTTGATCAGCACTTATTAAGTGCCTGCAAATGGCGCGTCAAAGCTACACGGGAGAAATACGGAGGAGAACGATGGGCATTTTCACAAGAGTTACCAGGGCCAGTATTTTTGTCATTCTAGTAGTCGTTTCATTGACTACATTCGAAGCGGTTGCTCAGCAGTTGACGCAGGATTATTCCAAGTCTGCGCCGTATTTTTCCGATGTGCTCGCACCGTATCGGGCGCGGAGCGTGCCTGAGCCTAATCTCACCAACTCTTCCCGCGTCAATACGGTCGTACGCGACGGCAAGCTGACGCTGTCGATGGACGACGCGATCGCGCTGGCGCTCGAAAACAATCTCGATTTGGTGATTGCACGCTACAACTTGCCGATCGCGGACACGGACGTTTTGCGGACGAGTGCCGGCGCCACCACCCGCGGCGTGAATACCGGTCTGGTGCAGGGAACTCCGGGCGGCGGCAATGGCAGCATCGGAAATACCGGAGCGGCAGGCGGCGGCGCGGGAGGAACTGCGGCGGCGGCAGGCGGCGCTGGCACCGGCGCAGGAGGATTGGTCTCATCCACTCTCGGGGTCGGGCCACCGGTCGATTCATTCGATCCCGCACTGACCGGATCATTGGGCGTCCAGCACGCGAATACGCCGCAGTCGAATACGGTGTTCACAGGAGTTCCTTCTCTCCTGCAGAACACCGGAACAGAAAATTTTGGATACCAGCAGGGTTTCTCGACGGGCACGCTGCTCAATGTCACCTTTAACAACTCACGCGTAACGACGAATAGCACTCGTACTTTCCTGGTACCGCAAATCAACTCGAATTTCGTTGTCCAGCTGCGTCAGCACTTGTTGCAAGGGTTCAGCCTGGTCTCCAATCGACGCTTCATTGTGATCGCACGCAATAACCGCGAGATTGCGGACGAGGCGTTCCGTCAGCAGGTCGTCTTTACAGTGACGCAAATCCAGACTCTTTACTGGAATCTGGTGACTGCGTATGAGGACTTGAAGGCGAAACAGCGTGCCGTTGCTGCCGCGCAGCAACTCGAGAGCAACAATCGCAAGCAGGTGCAGGCGGGGACGATGGCGCAGATCGAGATCGTGAATGCCGAAGCGCAAGTGGCATCGAGTCAGCAGGCAGAAATTGTTTCGCAGACCAATCTCGAGCTGCAGCAGTTGCTGATGAAGAACGCGCTCACTCGAAATGAGAATGATCCGGTGTTCGCGTCGGCTGAGGTGATTCCTACCGACCGGATGGTCTTACCGCAGGCAGAATCGGTAGTCCCGACGCAGGACCTGATCAACGAAGCGCTTAAACAGCGTCCTGAACTCACCCAGGCCCGCATTGATTTGAGCAATCGCAACGTCAGCAGGACCGCAGCTCGCAACGCACTGCGTCCAACTGTGGACCTGGTGGCCAACTATGGTGGCACCGGACTGGCAGGAGCCTTCAATCCAAACTTCAGTTCGGCCGTCGGATCTCCATCGACCGTCACTACCGGCGGCTACACCGACGCGCTAACGTCAGTCACCAGCCATCCCACCTACTTTGCAGGTTTCAACATCAATATTCCGATTCGCAATCGTCCCGCGCAGGCTGACCAGGTGCGCTCGGAGCTTGAATATCGGCAGGCCGAAGTGCGTCTTCAACAGTTGCAGAACACAATTGCCATCGATGTTCGTAATGCGCAGTTCGCCGTTCAGCAGAATCGCGCGGCTGTAGAGGCAGCGACCAAAGCTCGCGATTACGCCGTTCAAAGTTTGGAGGCGGAGCAAAAGAAACTCACTCAAGGCCTCAGCACCACCTACAACGTGCTCCAGTTGCTGACCAACGTTTCAACCACTGACTCAAATCTGGTGAATGCCATGTCGGCATATGAACAGTCGCGGCTGCAGTTGGACGTAGTCACCGGGCGCACCTTGCAAGTACTCGGCATCGACATGGGCGACTCGGAGACCGGCAATGTCACGCACATGCCGCATGCTCCTTATGCCGCTCCGGGGGCCGATATCATCATGCAGCCGGTGCCTGCATTCCAGCCACAGCAGACTGGAGTGACGCCGAAAGGAGAGTGAGTTGCCCATAGGGAAGCGCGGATATGCTCTCCCGGAGCCAAGCCACTGCGGATTTGTTGTTCCACGGGATCAGAGAGGATAAGCACCATTACAATGCCGACATGAGAGCATCGCGTTTTCCTGCTTTTCTTCTAGGGCTGATCATCGGGCTCGTCATTGTTCCCGCGAGTGTGTACGCATACTTTCGCTTCGGAATGGCTCCTGTGGCCACGAACTCGGCTCCCATGCCGTTCGAGAAAAGTTTTGCAAAAATGGGACTTCATGCGCGCATGAATAAGGAATATCCGCGTACGGTGGCCATCAGCACAGATACGTCCAACTACATGGCGGGTGCGCACATTTACCGGGAGAATTGCGCAGTCTGCCATGGAGCGGCGGGACAGCCGGAAACCTCTGTCAGTAAGGGGATGTATCCCAAGCCGCCGAAACTGGTCTCGGATGAGATGGTCACCGATGACCCTGCGGGCGAGACTTATTGGAAAGTGGCCAACGGCATTCGCATGACGGGAATGCCTGCATTCAAAGCTTCACTTTCCGATCAGCAGATGTGGCAGGTAAGCGTGCTGCTCGCGAACGCAGACAAGCTCCCGGCCGAGGTGAATGCGTTGCTCAAGCAGCCGCTTCCAAAGGACCAGCCAGCAGCCGTAGCGGCGACGTCAGTAGCGCAAAAGTGAGTGCGACAGCATACGTCGGGGGGTAAGAGTCGGGCCACCTTGGCGTGACGGCAGGCATCTTCATTCCTCATGAAAACGCGCATTCGTCTCACGCTCCTGTCCGTTTTGCTTTTGTCGCTTGCTTGTTTTGCGAAGTCGTTTCCGCTGACCGGCGATCCGTCGGTTCCATCGGCGACCGGTAAAGTGGACGCTCACCACGATAAGAACGGCAACACCAAGATCGACGTCAGAGTCGAGCATCTGGCGAAACCAGAGAAGCTCAGTCCATCAAAGAGCACTTATCTCGTCTGGATCCAGCCGAACAGTGGGCCGCCGCAAAGCCTGGGCGAACTGAAAGTCGGAGATCACCTCAAAGGTGAGCTCACGGCCGTAACTCCCGAGAAGAATTTCGATCTCTTCATCACCGGTGAGAACGACCCTCGGACGAACACGCCGTCATCTCCGCAACTTTTGAAGACGCACGTGGAGCTCTGATCGCAGAGCTTTGATTAGGCCGCTGCTACAATTTGCGCGTGGCTGTGCCCGCTGCTGCCGGACAACAACCTGCCCTCGATATCCTCGCCATTGCTGCTCACCGTGACGACATTGAGCAGACCTGCGGCGGCACTCTGCTCAAAGCGGCACAGGCCGGACGACGTACCGGAATTCTCGATCTCACTCGCGGCGAGATGGGCACGCGCGGCAGTACGGCCGATCGTGAGCGCGAGGCCAAGGAAGCTGCGAAGCTGCTTCGAGCAGTCTGGCGCGAAGCTCTGGACATTCCCGATGGTAGAGTCGAGAACACCTGGATCAACCGGCTGAAAATCGCGCGTGTGATTCGCCACGTACGCCCTCGCGTCGTAATTCTTCCTTATTGGCAGGGGCGTCATCCTGACCATTACACCTGCTCAGTCCTGGGATACGAAGCGTGCTTTCTTGCTGGACTGAAGAAACTCGAGATTGCGGCGAAGCTGAAGGAAGAAGGAGTAAGGCCTCAAGTGGAAGACGACATGCCGCCACACCGGCCCTTCAAGATCGTGTACGCCACGCTCTACTACGATGTGCGTCCGACATTTGTGGTGGACATCAGCGATCAGTTCGAGACCCGGTTTGAGGCGCTGATGGCCTATAAATCGCAATTTGAGGACCAGGAAGAGGGGAGCAAATTTTTCCCGGCTCGCGAGCAGATTCGTGACCGCATTCATTCCATGGCCCGCTTTTATGGAATGCTCGCCGGTGTGAAGTACGCGGAGCCGTTCCTGCAAAAGGAAGTTGGATTAGTGGACGATTTATTGCAGATCGGCGTTCAGTCGATTTAAGCAAGAAGCAGCGACGGATTCTTCAGCTAATTCCTTCATCTTCGAGATACTTCTCAGCTTCGAGCGCGGCCATGCATCCGGTACCGGCCGCCGAGATTGCTTGCCGATACCGCCGGTCGGCGACATCACCGCAGGCGAAGACTCCGGGCACTTTCGTGAAGACGTAATTCTTAGTGAGCAGGTAACCGTCCGGATCGGTATCAAGCTGCTCAAGCGCCCATTTGGTATTAGGCTCGTGCCCGATGCCAAGAAACATTGCGCTGGTGGGGAAGTCCCATTCCTTCTTAGTCTTCAGATTTCGTAGCCGAAGTCCCGTCACTTCTTTCTTGCTGACGTCGTGCACTTCGTCGATCACGGTGTCGGTGAGGAATTCAATTTTTGGATTATGGCGGGCACGGTCGAGCATGATCTTTGACGCGCGAAAACTGTCTCGTCGATGAATGAGCGTGACCTTGGTCGCAAAGCGCGTGAGAAACAGCGCCTCCTCCATCGCCGAATCGCCGCCGCCGATGACGGTGATTTCCTTTCCGCTGAAAAAGAATCCGTCGCAGGTCGCGCACGAGGAAACGCCATGGCCAATCAGTGCCTGCTCGCTGGGCAGCCCTAGCCAGCGGGCCGAAGCGCCGCTGGCCACGATCAACGTGCGTGTCTGCAGTTGCGTGCTGCCGAGATTCAGCACAAATGGGCGCTTGGTGAAATCCGCATTCACCAGATGGCCCATCTGATATTCGGCCCCGAACCGCGCGGCTTGTTTCTTCATGTTGTCGATCAGCTCAGGTCCCTGGATGCCCTCTACGAATCCTGGAAAATTTTCGACCAGCGTGGTAATGCTCAGCTGTCCGCCGGGCTCATGTCCCTCGAGCACGAGCGGTTTCAGGTTTGCGCGAGCCGCGTAGATGGCGGCGGTGAGGCCGGCACAGCCAGACCCGAGAATCACGACATTGCGAACCGAGTTTTCCATCATGTCTGGTATTGCTTCTCAGATTGGATTCAGCAGGCGGACAGAAGACTCAAGCTGCTGCAAGATGACCTGCAATTGTAATCGCGCGCGGCTCTAATGCGCAGAGATTGGGCCGTCGACGCGATCCTCGTGCGATGCGCTAGCCTTGGCAGACTCATCCCGCAGCCAGCGCAGGTCGCTCGACAGCGTGCTGCGCAGCTTCAGTGCGCGGCGGTACTCGGCAAATTTTGCAGACGCTTCCTTGAAGATGGGTTCATATGCGGATTGATCGACGCCCTGGCACCTGGACAATGTCACCGTCGTCTTGCCGAAGCGTTCGATGCTGACGCGCGAGGCCGGAGTATCGCTCTCGACAATGACGGAAGGCTTGCTCACCGCGGTCGAAAGCTTGTCCTCAATCGAGAGCAGAAGCAGATCTTTCACATTGCGCCCGCGAAATACGAGTGTCTCCGCAGTGTTCTGCGGATCTGCACTCAGCGAATATTGCACTGTAGCTAGCGAGTTGTCAGGTTTGAAGTCTCTGCGCAGTCGAACGTATCGCGCCGCTTCGGCGTTCTCAAGTGTCGAGACGCCGCGCGCGATCTCGTAATCCACATCGAATGACGGGAACTTGGGAACTCGCGACAATGCCGACGTGATCTCCTGCTGCTGATCTGCTGTAGGTGTGCAGACATTCAGCACGTTCACCTTCACCGGAGGATTCTGCTGCGCGTTGTCGGTCTGCGCGCAGGCAGTGCTAAAAGAGAGCAGGAAGAGAATGGTTATTCGGCGCACCTGCAGATTGTAAGTGCATTCCGAAATTTGCGAAAACACGAAGGTGTTCCGGCTGTCGGAAGGCAACCCTCCACCTCGATACAATGTGCGGATGGCAAACCTGACTCTCATATACGGCATGCGCCTGCTTCCTTCAGACGAAATCAAGTCGGTCGGCGACGCCCCAGTTGCATTGAACAACGGCCACACTGCCAGGGTGACGATGCACGTTCTCGAAGGCAGCAAAGAACAGATCGAGCAGCAATTGCGAAATAGTATTGAAGCTTTCTTTGATATTTATCCAGAGA
Organism: uncultured Terriglobales bacterium; assembly: GCA_964559345.1. Taxonomy (GTDB): domain Bacteria; phylum Acidobacteriota; class Terriglobia; order Terriglobales; family Acidobacteriaceae; genus Gp1-AA112. The sequence continues at coordinate 31,361 of CAZLIE010000016.1, read as the reverse complement.
TCTAGAGCACGCCCTAGCGGTGGGCGAGTTGAGAATTCACCCATTGGTCCACCCAACCATTCACGGTTTTGTACCAAAGCTGACTATTTTGCGGCTTGAGTACCCAGTGACCCTCGTCGGGGAAATAGAGCATCTTCGATGGGACCTTCAACATTTGCAAAGTGGTGAAGAGTTGCAAGCCCTCAGAAAGGTCGAGACGATAGTCGAACTGGCTGTGGATGACTAAAGTCGGCGTCTTGAACTTTGCTGCAAACAGATGAGGAGACCACTTGCGGTACAGCGCGCGGTTCGTCCAGGGAGTGCCTTTAAATTCCCACGTAGGGAACCACAATTCTTCTGTCGTGCCGAACGCGGATTCCGTGTTGAACATTCCGTCATGCGAGACGAAGCACTTGAAACGCTGTGTGTGCCCAAGCATCCAATCCACCATGTACCCGCCGTACGAGGCTCCCAGGGCGCACTCTCGATCCTTGTCCACGAACGAATACGTTTTCTCGACAAAATCGAGGCCGCGCATGAGATCGACATACGGCTTCCCGCCCCAATCGCCATTAACCCCGTCAACGAACTTCTGACCATATCCCGTCGAACCGCGCGGATTGATCATGATCACGACGTAGCCGTTGGCAGCAAAGAGCTCTCCATTCCAGCGATACGACCATTCGTCGCCCCACGCGCCTTCTGGCCCGCCATGTATGAGGAACTTCACGGGATATTTTTGGCCAGAATTGAAGCCGGCCGGCCGCAGCATGAATCCCTGCACCTTGGTTTTGTTGGCGCCGGTAAACTCGTATGACTCAAGGGGGGACATCTCGACCTGTGACAACACAGAATCGTTGACATGGCTGAGCTGCCGAGCTTCCGCGTTGCCGCTTCCGATTGCCGCCTCATAAATTTCATTCGGCGCCTGAATCGACATCCGGCTGAAGATCAGAGTCTTCCCATCTGAGGCGATCGCGGGCTCGTCGTTAGTGCCTCCGAGGACCTTCTGCGGATCGCCGCCGGCAATTGCAACCCGCCAAAGCGGAGAGCTGCCGTGATCTTCGGCGCTGAAGAGGATCGACGACGAATCCGGCGTCCACGTGAACGCTCCTACCCAGCGATCGAAGTGCGTCGTCAGATCGGTGGTAGCGCCGCTCTTCCGGTCATACATCAAGAGGCGGAACCGATCACTCTCATAGCCGCCGCGCGCCTGCGAGCGATAGGCGATATAGCGACCGTCCGGCGAATACAGCGGGGTCGAATCGCTGCCCGGACTCGTCGAGATCTTTTTCGGAGAGCCGCCGGTAATCGGGACAACAAACACATCGTTGTTTGTACTGGTCGCTTCGACTTCGTCCAAATTGCTTGTGAAGGCGACCTCCTGCCCGTCAGACGAGACGGCATACAAGTCCTGTCCGCCGAGGCTGAACGGCGGCACATCGTGATCTCCGGGTGTGATGTCCACCGGGGTTCCGCCGTCCACCGACACCGCAAAGAGATGGCTTCGCTTGTAGCGTGTGAAGCTGGTCCAATGGCGATACAGAAGATGCGGAAATAGCTTTGCCTTTACTTTGGACGTGGTCAGCGCCTCATCACGCGCCTTGTTGCAGGCATCGTCTTTGCAGTCCGGATAGACCTCCGACACGAACACGATGTGCTTGCCATCGCCCGCCCAAATTGCTCCATCGGCTTCAGTAGAGAGCGAGGTAAGCTGGTGGGCCTCTCCGGTCGGCGCGCCAGTCGAACTGTCAAAACCACTCATCCAGATTTGAGAATTACCTGTCGCGCTCGATGTATAGATGAAGCTCTTGGCGTCCGGCGAAAACCGTCCACGATTCTCGCCAGCCTGTCCGTTGGTGATTTGCCGCGACTCGCCGCCCGCCCTGGGCACGATCCACAGATGCGGTGTGCGCGTGTTGTCGGTCAAATTCACCTGGACCGCAGAAAACATCACCCAGCGTCCGTCCGGAGAGATCTGGGGATCACCGATTCGCTTCAGCGACATCATGTCGTCGAATGTGAACGGATGTCTGCCGGTAGGCGGCGTCGATTGCGGAGTCAATTGCCCGACACAAAGCGCGCTGACGAAGCACCACAACAGGAATTTCCGCGCCATTCATCACCTCCGGAGGAAACCGCATAGTGTAACAAGGCTGCAACTTTTCGCCAGCAGGGGCCAATTTGATCTCGGCAGCTCTGGGATAAAGGTCTTACAATAGCCGGGAGATTCTGAATGAAGTCACTGTCCGGCTCTTTTATCTTCTGCCTCATTGCCACAACCCTGTTGGTACTAACAACCGGTGAAGCGCGCGCCCAGTTCACCATCGGCGGCTCCGATAAACCCGAGACCAAAACCAATGTCGCCGTTGACGAAGGCGCAGGGCCCATCAATACCGCTCCACCAAAGGGCATGACACCCGATCAGATCATCCAGCGCTTTGCCAAGCATGAAGTAGAATTCAGGGAGGCGCGCGATCATTACGTCTGGACGCAGGACGTGAAAATTCAGGAGCTCGACGGCGACACGGCTACCGGCGAGTTCCGTGAAGTGACCGACATCGTCTATAACGACCGCGGTCAGCGCGTCGAGAACGTGACGTTTGCTCCCCAGCCGACATTGCGGCAGGTCTCAATGAGCAAGGAAGACCTTGACGACATCCGCAACAAATTCCCGTTCTCGCTCACGCCCGATCAGTTGCCCAAATACCAGATCCTCTATGTAGGACAACAGAAGGTCGATGAGCTCGATACGTATGTCTTCGACGTCGCACCCAAGACGATAGAAAAGAACCAGAGATACTTTCAGGGACGTATCTGGGTCGATGCTCAGGACCTTCAGATCGTGAAAACCTATGGCAAATCAGTGCCGGATATCGGAGTGAATCCGAAAAAGAAGAGACGTCCTGATCAGGAGAACCTGTTCCCGCGCTTCGTCACTTATCGTCAGCAGATCGACGACAAGAATTGGTTTCCCACTTACACCAAGGCCGACGACGTTCTGCACTTCAGCAATCAGGACGTACATATCCGCATCATCGTCAAATACGAGAATTACAAGCGCTTTGGCTCGGACGTGAAGATCCTGTACGGCGATACGGACATCACGAACCAGGCGCCCGGTCCGGGACAGAATCCACCGGCAAGCGCGGGAGCAGCGGGCACTCCGAAATAATCATTGGCCCAACAGTCTTACAACCGCCTGCGCCAGGCCTTCCATCGTGTACTCGTCGGCTTCCTCGTGCACTGGCAGTCCAAACTCATGCATGGTTTCAGACGTTACCGGGCCGATGGAGACAAACTTCACTTGCGAAAGTTTGGAGGGGATATCCGTTCCGACAATCAACGACAAAAAGTTCTTTACTGTCGAGGAGCTGGTGAAGGTGATCACGTCCGGCAACTCTGAATTGTGGAAGACTTTTTCTAAGCGCGCCTTCGCGTTTTCGGGAACAGTGGTCTGATAAGCCTCGATGACTTCCACGTCGGCTCCGGCCTTGCGCAGCTCGTCGGGAATTACGTCGCGGGCCACCTTGGCGCGCACCAGCAATACTCGCTCGCCCTTCGTCAGCTTGCGCAGCATTCTCACGACTTCTTCGGCCACGTACCGCGGAGGTACGACGTCCACGATGAGCCCGCGATCCTGAACTGCCTGTTCCGTAGCCGGACCGATCGCCGCAATCTTGAAATGCTGCAGCGAATCCACTGTCATCCCCAGATGCTCAAGCCGGGCGAATAGCGCTTCGACGCCATTCACGCTGGTGAGCACCAGCCAGTCATATTGGATCGGGTCTTCTAGCGCGCGATCCAGTGCCTCGTAGGAATCCGGCGGGTGTATTTCGATCACGGGCGCCTCAGTCACATCAGCCCCAAAGGCGCGCAGCGCGCTCGAAAGTCCCTCAGCCTGCTTTTCCGGCCGGGTGACTAGCACACGTTTTCCGGCAAGCGGCCCGGACGAGAGCAATTCAGCGACATGCTCCGCGTCGGGATCGGAGACTTTCTTCTTTTTCGTCCTGTGCGGCATCAACAGCAATTGTGACAGATAGAGAAGATTCTATCGAGCCACACAATGCCGGCAGCCTCCATGCCCATGTGGACGCGGGCGCCCTCGCCCGGCTTTTTGTTCGCGGCACCTTTACTCAACTCGTTGGCAACGCCCTCATCTCTCGTTACCGGGAGCATGTACGGACGTGCTCCCATTTGCGAGGTTTCAGATCATGGTTACTGAACGAGCCTCCGATGCATATCGCACGCCAGAAGCCGCAAGAGATTGTCGTTGTGGACAGCAGTCGTTGGATCTCCGCCATCTGCGGTGCCGTTGCGCTCACCCTTTACTTTGTGATCACCGGCCACGAACCCAAAGGCTAGCTCTTCATTGAGCGCTTTTTTCTGCTGGTCGCCCTGATCATGGACCTCCGCAAGACGTTCACCTTCGACTGCATGCAGCGCATGGTCCGCTGGAATGGCCGCAAAGTCTTCAAGTTTGAATCGGGCGTAATCCCCTTCGACGACATCACCGACATCGGCACAGAAGTTAACCGCGCTTCGAACGGCTCTGGAAAAAGGGAAGTCCCAATTTATCGCCTCACCATCATCACCTCGCGGACTACCATTCCGATGGCTTATGCCTACAGAGGACATGAGGACGGTTACTCAGCTCTGTGCGAGCAGATACTTGAGTTCGTCAAGCACTCCTCACAGCGCGCTCAGTAATGTCGGAGCAGTAGCGGAAGAACGGAAACATTCAAACCAACGCCGGTACTCCGGAGCGCGCGTCGTTTCCTTGTCCCGACGCGGGATTTAGGCATGACTAGGGCGTGTAGTGTTTGTTATCTGGGACGGGGAAAATCAGGCCGCGATCTTCATTGACCTTTATCGTTTGATCGATGTCCAGCTCAGCCAGCGGCACCTTCCTGGCACTCGTGCCTGAAAGAATCCAAACAGTTGATCCTACGATCGCGTAGTTCTGGACTTCCGAGCGACGACCGTCGCGGTAAACGATCACGGTTGGAGGCTCGTTCCTGGAAGCAGCCCCACTTGAGGCGGCCGGGGCTGCAGGACGATGTTGCTGATCGAGCGTCGAGCGCAAAGAGTCGTTCTCATCGCGCAACTGTTGGACTTCGGCATCGAGCTGACTCATCTGGTTGCTTAGATCCGTGTAGGAACTAGTGTCGGACGCGGCATCGTAGGAGTTCGAGCCGGAGGAGTAGTAAGCATCCGAATAATCACCGTAATAGGGCGGCCAGTACGCGCCGTAATAAGGAAACGCAAACAGGAACACCCGCCGATGATGAAAACGATGAAAATCGTCGAAATCACGATCGAAGCGGCGGCCGAAGCTCAGACTTCGAAAAGAAGGACCGCCATTGATGTGGCCAAAAGTGACGACACTCCGGCGCTGTGGCATGAACCCTGGCCGCGGTCGAGATATGATGGCAGGTCGCGCACCGAACGGTCTCTGATGCGTTCGGACAAAGTCCATAGAAGGCGCGGCATGCCCCATCGCAGGCCTGCCACTGAAGCCGCGCATGCCCCCACCAAAACCATGCATACCGCGCTGTGCAGGCATGGGAGCGCACAAAACAACAACCGCCGCCGCCGCTAGTACCACCCGCGACATGGTTTTATTCTACTCCTGCCAACTGTCGCAATGCGTAGCGAACGTCCTGGAGGAACTTGTCCATTGAAGCCTCTGACATAGACTTTTCCCCTAATCGTTGTGGCACGTTTATTCGCCAGATTGCCCCGATGTAAATCGTTGCATCTGCATGGCGTCTGGGAGAAGTCGCGGAGTGCTGCTGACCAGCAACAGCGCCAGTTGTCCGAAATCGAACAGAGAAACCAGATTGCCTCATGTATTTCGCTGGTAACACGGTTCGGTTTTGCACGTAAAGAGAATTCCACGATATAGAACGACGGATGACAAATACCGTCGTTCTCGCTTCCATGGCCAACGATGTGGTGCTAGGGGTGACCGATCTTCACCGGGGTTGTGTTGTCGCTGCGGTCGGCCTCGGGGACACTGCCATCGTTCACGACCACTTCGGTCGGCCTTGATCCGACTTCCACCCGCACCGCCATCTTGCCCTTCGCAGGGAGGCGCACGCGGGTGAGCACGTCGCCATTGACTGTCCGCACAATGATGGGGACCTCGGCCGATGCGGCGCCGGCGTTCTCTATCGTAGCGGAAACGAGGAAGATACCTTGCAGGCTTGGCCGCGCGTAGCCATTGCTGATAGTGAACTCGGGCAGGCCCCGATCCTGATAGATCCAGTCGTCAAAGAACCACTCCAGGTCCTTGTGCGACGCCTTTTCGAGCAGCCTTTGGACGTAAGAAGGCTCCTTGTCGGCCGCAGGATCGTACTGCTGCAAGGCATCGAGCACCGCCGCTTGTCCGACGATCTCACGCAACATCCACCAGACGTACATCGCTTTCGTGCGGTAAAAGACTTCGCTCGTGGTGTTCACCAGGCTGTTGCTCCTGGCAGTCTCAGGCGCACCGGAATCGACCAATGCCAAGGGTGGAAGACGCTGAGCCATGAAGGCTATCGCCGCTGCACGTCCGTCCTGCCGCTCGCGCATCAGTGCCTGCGCGAAGTGCGCAGCGCCTTCGTCGATCCACCCACGTGGCGACCAGAGCGTCTGATGAGCAAGTTGGTATGCAACTGTCAGCTCCAAAGACTTGCGATCGACGGTCTTCAATGGCGTGAGAAAGAGTCCGTCGCCGTCGAATGAGCTGTCACTGGGCTCGGGCAGATCGACGAAGTGGATGGGAAAACTGGAGCTTCCGGTCACCATCGGCGTGGCATCGTGGATCACGCGAGCGTAATCCTGGGCCGCTGCGGCATTTGCGGCAAAGTATTCGACCGTGAATGGAGCGTTGCGCGGCGTATCGCGCGCGATCACCGACTCGTATGTGCCGGAGACAATGATGGGGCCAGCGATGCTGATGTGCTTCCAGTTGTGCGTCCAATGAGAGCTTCCGGCGAGTTGCTCGCGCGCGGTCATCTGCGCATTGCTCAGCACCGGTGAGTTGTTGTCGATGGAAAGACCCAGTGTCATGCTCGAGAGCGAGTGGCGCACCTGCCATGCTTCCGTGGACTCGAATATCCGATTGCCTTCGCCGAGAATCGAAGGCTCGACGGAAACTGGAAACCAGATCACATGGCCCATGCCGCGAAGACATGTGAAGGTCGGCGTGATGCGATCGTAGTCGGTACTGGCGCGGACCGCGAGCGGCATTCCGATTTGCGCCAAGCGCGTGGTGTCGAGCGACACTGTCCCGCTGTATCCCACTTCGAGATCGATGGATGCGCCGGGCGCGACTGAGTTGGGCAGCCTCACGACTGCCTCGTTTACCTGGCCGGTGTGGTCGATGTCTGAGCGCAACGATGATGAGGTGAAGGGAAGCGGCTTGCCGTCCTGACCGATCGAGGCCCACTTCAGTGACGAAGAGATTTGCAACGTGATCTGCGGCTGAGGTTGCGGATATTCTTTGTGTAGCGTTATCTTGCAACGATCGGAGAGGGTGTCACTTTCAGTCTCGATGCGGGCGTCGAGGTTCCAATTCACAATTGTGAAGGCATTGCGGTCGGGCAGGACGGGCTTTGGCTGTTGTGCATCAGCGGTGACAATCAGCAATAGTGCGATTGCGGCGATCCGCAACGCCCACGCGATCACGATCCGAGACCCTTCTGCTGCTTCGGGCTAGCCTGCACAGGTAGTGCTTGCTCCGCGCGGCGTTGGCGTGCGACTTCATACATCACCACTGCGCCTGCTACCGAGACGTTCAACGATGGCACGCGCCCGGCCATCGGGATCGAGACCTGGTAGTCGCACTTCTTGCGCACGAGATCGTGCAGGCCATGTCCTTCGCCGCCGAGCACGATCGCGCAGTTCATGCGGTAATCGACTTCGTCATAGCTGCGGTCGCCCCGCTCGTCGAGTCCGACAATCCAGATGTTCTGCTCCTTGAGTTCGTCGAGGGTGCGCGCAATGTTCACCACGCGCGCGATGCTGACATGCTCCGATGCTCCGGCCGAGGCCTTCGCGACGGTAGCATTCACTGCGGCCGCGCGACGTTCGGGAATCACGATGCCGTCGGCTCCGGCTCCATCGGCGCTGCGGATGAGGGCGCCGAGGTTGTGAGGATCTTCTACTCCGTCGAGGACAACCAGGAAAGCGTGTTCACCGCGCTTGTTCGCGATCATGTCGCCCGGGTCGGAGTAGCTCTTGCTGGCGACGACCGCGACCACACCCTGGTGAGACTTGCTGCGCGCAAGTCGATCGATCTGTTCTCGCGGAAGGAACCGCACAGAGATGCCTTTCTCTCGTGCCAGGTCGATGAGGGCCTGGAGTCGCTGATCGTGGCGCTCGCGTGCGACCTCGATGTGGTCAAGCGTGCGGTTGCGAGCGCGCAGGGCCTCTTCTACCGCATGGATTCCGTAGAGCAGGTCCATCTCCGTTGAGTTTACAGGTTGAAGCAAGGTGTCGAGTTGCTTGCTAGACTGAGAGGTAAGCACAAGGAGAACGTTTGCAGGACGTCTTCATACTCTCGGCCGCTCGCACTCCGATCGGCAAATTCGGTGGTTCGCTCGCCTCGCTGACCGCCGCTGAGATGGGCGTCATCGCCACCCAGGCTGCTATCGAGCGCGCCGGGGTGTCGCCTGAACAAATCGACGAAACCATCATCGGCAATGCACGACAGGCAGGTGGCGGCCCGAATGTCGCACGTCAAATATCGATTCGCAGCGGTGTGCCCGACAGGGTTCCAGCGTACACAGTCAACCAGGCGTGCGCGTCAGGGCTCAAGTCCATTGCTTTGGGATTTCAAGAAATCGCGCAAGGCAACATGGAGTGCGTGCTGGCGGGTGGGACTGAATCGATGTCGCGCCTGCCGTACTATCTCGACGGCGCGCGCTGGGGATACAGGCTCGGCAATCACGAACTCGTCGATGGCATGTATCGTGATGGTTTTTTTTGTCCCATGGCTGAGATGGTGATGGGAGAGACCGCGGAGGTGCTCGCCCGCGAATTCAATATCTCGCGCGAAGAACAAGACCAATACGCGTTGTGTTCACAGCAGCGCGCCGAGCGCGCCATTCACGGTGGACGCTTCGATGCCGAGATCGCTCCGGTGGTGATTGCAGGCAAGAAGGGCGCGCAGACATTTGTCCGTGACGAGCACCCGATTCCGCAGGCATCGCTGGAGAAGATGGCCAAGCTGAAGCCGGTATTCTCGTCCGACGGGACGATTACGGCCGCCAACGCGTCGGGCATTACGGATGGCGCAGCCGCGATAGTTCTGGCGAGCGAGGCTTTCATAAAGAAGCACAACCTCAAGCCGCTGGTGCGTGTGCTCGCCGCAAGCACGGCAGGCGTTGAGCCGAGGCGCATGGGCATCGGTCCGGTGCCCGCACTCAAGAAACTTGAGGAGAAGCACGGCGTCAAGCTGTCAGACGCGGATCTGGTCGAACTCAATGAAGCTTTCGCCGCCCAGGTGATCGCGTGTGACCGTGAACTGCACTTCGATCATCAGAAGCTGAACGTGAATGGCGGGGCGATAGCGCTCGGTCATCCCATCGGCTGCACCGGGAGTCGCATCACAGTGACCCTGCTGCACGAGTTGCTGAAGCGCAAGGCGAGACGCGGCATCGCGACTCTATGTGTGAGCGGCGGCATGGGAATGGCTATGGCGATTGAGAACGTTACGTAACGAATGTTCTTTTCGGTGCCGTCCAAGTTCGCGTTCTATAGAATTTGGGCTAAATGATCGAATGACCAACCAGAGCAAAGCCGACGCGATCCTCAATCCGCAGCGAGCGGGCGAAGAGGAAGCATCGCTCCTCGATATCCTTGACCATGTGTTGAATGCGGGAGTCGTGTTGCAGGGCAGCCTGGTGATTTCAGTCGCTGGCGTGGATCTCGTTTATCTGGGGCTCAACGCAATCCTTACTTCAGTTGAGACCGCGATGAAGCACATCGAAAGGCCGGGACAGCTCCGACGATAGCCGATGCCGCTGCTGCCCTACTGCATCGTCCTACAAGATAGTGAGGTAAGCGTTCCCGCGAGAGGTGTGCAGGGAAGCGCGGTCCATGGCCTCGCTAAGGGTGAACTCCGCGCGAATTACTCAGAGCTGCAGCAGACCCAGTTCACCGCTGTTGATCTGCAGCAGGCGGCGCTCCAATTCCATCAGGTTGTTCACACCATCTTCCAAGCTCGGGCGGTGATCCCGTTTCGCTTTCCGACATGGCTCACTGTAGAGGCACTGGGCGAGCACCTCGACCAGCACGCGGAACTGTATGCCACCTTCCTGCGAGGCCATGCTGATGATGTTCAGATGGAGCTTCGGATCCATGAAGGAGCACCACTCTCAGGTGCCGTGAGTGGAACCGAATATCTGCGAGCCCGCTCCGGCAGCGCCCAATACCTCCGAGCTGCTTCAGAGACTCTGAAGGCGCGGGTCGCCAGCATAATTCGCGATTGGCGAGAGCGCCCCCTAACCGATGGGTTGCGCCTTTTCGCGCTCTTGGATCGCAAGAACGTCAGCGAGTTTCGTGAGAGACTGGGCAAAGCGGAAGGCCTGACTCTTGTGTTCAGGATCACTGGGCCCTGGCCTGCGACGGAATTTCTGCCGCAACCTGCACAAGGCGGAATCCAACCCTGACGCACGAACCCAAAAACATCACGCCGGACGATCTGGAGCAGAGAGTCGAAGGCATCAGCCAGGAACTTTCCGCGATGGCTTCCGGATCTACGCAGCGGATCGACTGTGATTCGGAGAACATCGAGCAGGGACTTGCCCGGCTCGTCCTGAGCCTGATCGAACTTCTCAGGCGGCTGATGGAGCGCCAGGCCATTCGTCGCATGGAGGGAGGATCACTTGATGACGCTCAGATCGAGGAGATGGGGCTCGCCCTCATGAAGCTGGAACAGAAAATCCGCGAACTGGCAGAGCAGTTCAACCTAAAGCCTGAGGACTTGAACCTCGATCTGGGGCCGCTCGGGAATCTATGGGGCAAGAAGTAGCTCGAATACCAGCTCATTCCGCCATTCTTCGGGTTGCGGCGCTTAGAACAGCGGTGTTACAGTGCTCGCGGGACTGGTTTGAGGTCGCAAGTGGCCGACCGGAGTACGTCTGCGCTAAGAAATATTTTTTGTCGTGGAGCAACTCTGGTTGAGCAACTTGCATCCCAGTTTTGAATTCTTGCGATTAAATGCAGGATATTCACGTACTTCGCGGTTGCATCCCCCGCATCCCGGCAGTTTTTCCGTTAGAATCTTTTGAACACGAGCACTGGTGAGAGCCGTCTGGCGAGAGCCGCGGTTTGGCGGATTCGAAGTAGCCTAGTTACATCATTTTGCGCGTATTTGCGGCAGAGAGAAAGGTAATCGCTCCGACGGATGGAACGCGTCCCCACTGTTTCCGGTAATACCAACCTGGTTGACATTTTGGATCGCATTCTCGACAAGGGATTGGTGATCGCGGGTGACATTCGGGTTTCATTGGCTAACGTCGAGCTGCTTACAGTCCGCATCCGGCTGCTGATATGTTCCGTGGATAAGGCGGAACAGATCGGAATGAACTGGTGGAAATTCGATCCGAATCTCACCCACACCATGCCGAAGGCTGCGCCCACGCGCGCGCTGCCCAGGCAAGCCCCGACATATGCCCGAACCACTGACACCCAGCTGCAGGGATCCCAGAATCGCGCGTCGCGCAGCTCGGGAAGTCCGGTTCGGCCGAAGCGCAAACCGCGCAAGAAGTAACGTACGTGCTCTGCGAAAGGATTTGAGGAGGCGCATAGATGGCTGTTGAACGAGTATCCGGCGGGTCAAGCTTAATCGACGTTCTTGATCGCGTACTGGACAAGGGTATTGTGATCGACGCGTGGGTGCGCATCTCGCTCGTCGGTATCGATCTGATCACGGTCGAAGCCCGCGTAGTCGTGGCGTCCATCGACACGTACCTGAAGTATGCGGATGCCGTCGGACTAATGCCCACAATTAGCCGTCCCCAACTGGCGGGTGGAGGCGCAGAGGAACTTGGATTTGAGGAGGAGACGGAAGCGCCTGCACGTCCAAAACGGGCGCGCCGTCCAGGTTTGCGGCGATAAGGCAAGCATTATAAGGGTACCCAATGGCATCGCCTGAACTTCGTCTGCAGAAGCCCGAGCCCAGCAAGAAGGGCCTGCGTGTTTCTGCCCGCCGTCCCCCAGCCGCGCTTCGTCTCCTGCAGGCTGAACGTTCGGAAGAGGTCTATCCAATCCTCCTGGAAGAGGTCGTCGGCCTCGGTTTCGAACGGACGTTTATTGTCGCGGTGGACTTCGAAACCGGTGAAGTACTGCCTTCCGCTTCTCTGAATTGTTCCAAGAACTATCTAGAGCGTTTTCGCAGCTCGCTTTTTGCGGCTGAGAACCCCGTCGTTGACGTACTCCATTCGCAGCGGCCCAGCGTAATCAAGGACTCGTCACTCCATCACCGCTCGCTTTATTGCCACCCCATTCTTTACAGCAACACCACTGTCTGTTGGGAGGCGGAGCGTGAGCGCCGCAGCGAGTGTCTCGCGGTTGACAACTCATTGCGTCGGCGCAAGATGAGCCTCGAAAGTCAGGTGTGCGGCACGTGCAACATGCGTGCCTATGCGGCCATGGTTGCGGTGGAACTCCCGCTCAAAGAATCGCCTGACCTCGTTCAGCTCAACAATCTGATTGAGATGGGCAATCGCTATCTGTCGCGGTTGTTCAAAGTCGAGCACTACTACAATCGGATGACGGACATGGACGTCACCATTGCTCAACTGCAGACGGTCATGCAGTCGATGAGCGATCCGGTGATCCTGACCGACAATCACTATCGTGTGATTGTTCAGAACAAGGCAGCTGAGCGGTTTTTCAAGATTCCGGACAGCACCATCGCGGAGGGACTTACAGAGGGTTTGGCTCGCGCCGTCGAGCTCAACAACCTTCTCTTCTCCGCGGCGCTGTCGTCGGTGGCCGTGTCAGGTGCTGAAGCCTCGCGCGATCTAACCCTGGTGGACGCAATCGAAGGCGAAGAGATGCTCTTCGAGGCGGTCTGCACGCCCACTTTCACTCGCGATGGCATGCCGTTGGGCATGGTTACCGTTATGCGCGACGTCACTGACCTGCGTCGCGCCGATCAGGAGCTCCGCTCCAACTATGACAAACTCAGGGCCGCCGAAGAACTTGTGCGCCAGGACCGCGACCGTCTGAACGTGATCATCGAAAGCGTCGGCGATCCAATCGTCGTCTGTGATGGATCCGCCAAGGTGGTACTGCTCGACCCGCTGGCGCAGAACCTGTTCGGCAGCGAGAAGGACACGGTTGTGCATGCGATCCGCGTCAAGAACCAAGCGCAGCTCGACGCATATGTCACGGCATTCACTTTCGGGTTCGCGGACAAGGAGAGCGGATCGCTCAGGCTCGCCGATCCGGCCACCCGGCAGGAGATCGACTACGACACGCGTTCCGGCAAGATCTACGACGAACGTGGTCAGGTAGCGTTTACGGTGACCGTGCTGCGCGATCTGACGGCACTTCGACGCGTCGAGCAGTTGAAGGTCGAGCGCCGCATGCTGGAAATCGAGAAGTTTGCCGCTGCCGGTCGCTTGGCCGCCACCATCGCCCATGAGGTGAACAATCCCATGGAGGCGATCAAGAACGCGATCTACCTGCTCGCCGACGCGGTCGAGCCGGATGCCCAGCCGGTCTATGACATTCTCAAGTCAGAGACCGAGCGCGTGGCCCGCATCGTTCGGCAGATGCTTGGGTTGTACAGGAACAACGAGCAGGTCAAACCGATCAACATCAACACGCTGGTGGAAGACACCCTCCTGCTGCTGAACCGTCAGTTGCAACGCAGTAATGTGGAGATCGTCACCCAGCTCCGCGAGTTGCCGGATGCCGTGGTGGCCGCAGACCAACTGCGGCAGGTGCTGTCGAACCTGGTCATCAATGCCAAAGACAGCATGGCCGAGGGTGGAAGGCTTCTGGTTCGCTCGCGTCACGTCCGCACCAGCCGCGACTTTCCGCTGGGAAGCATTCGCATTCTGGTCGCCGACACTGGATCGGGAATTCCCCGTGAGTTGCTGGCGTCGATCTTCGAGCCATTTGTTACCACGAAGGGCGAGAAGGGAACCGGACTCGGGCTTTGGATTGTGCGTGGCATCATTGGGAATCATGGTGGCAAGATCACGGTGCGCAGCAAGGTAGGAAAAGGAACCATTTTCAAGATCGAATTACCGGCGGTTCGATGACTTCAGCTCGGAAACCAGCCAGTTCACGCCCCTGCCGGTGCGGCTTGGCGGCATTTTGATGACAGAAGCACAGAAACCGGCGATTCTAGTAGTTGACGATGAGCGCGCTGTGCTCACGACCTATGGTCTGATTCTGTCAAAGAGAGGCTATGACGTGCAGACCGCGATCTCATCGGTCACCGCCATCGAATTGCTCGACCAGAAAGAGTTTGATCTGCTTTTATGCGACTATTCTTTGGAACAGGAACACACGGGTTTTGAAGTAATTGATTATGGCCGGAATAAAAAGCCGAAGGTAAAGGCCGCAATCCTTACGGGATATGCAAGCAAAGAGACGGCCGAGCAGGCCCGGCAGCAGGGAATCGCAATTTTGTATAAGCCGATCGACATTGAAGAATTCTTTACCACGATCGACTTACTTCTGAGGGAAGAGTATGAGCCCTACCAAAACAATCAAAAAGAAAACGGGCAGCAGTCCGGCGCGGGCAAAGAAGGAAATTCGAAGGGAAGTTCACAGCATCGAGCCGGTCGACAGCGCCGCACAGTCCGCCGCGCAATCTAACGGACGCCAGCAGCAGCAGGAAGGGCGCTACGTCTATGGTGTCATCGAAGCCCGCGAGCCCATACCTTTCGGCAAGATTGGCATTGGCGGCATGGGTGAGAGTGTTTACACCGTCCATCATGGCGATGTCGCTGCCGTGCTGAGCAGGACGCCCGTATTTATCTTCGACCCGACACGCGAAAATGCCCTGGCGCACGAGCATGTGATTGAGACGGTGATGAAGACCAACACCATCATCCCCATGAGCTTCGGCACGGTCTTTCGGACAGACGACGATATTCGCGAGGTGCTCAAGTCGATTTATCCATCGCTAAAAGACGTGCTGAAGCAGATGGCCAACAAGCTGGAATTCGGTCTAAAGGTTACGTGGGACCGTGACCGAATCGTCGAAGAACTCAAGCGCGAGAACGAAGAAATTCACCGCTTCCAGCACGAGCTCACGCGCAAGCACCTGCAGTCCACATACTTCGCCCGCATGCAGCTTGGCCGGATGATTGATAAGGCGTTGGCTGAGCGCGCGGCCGAGGTCGTCCGCGAAATCTACGATGGATTGCGTGCTGTTTGCGTGGCATCGCGAGACAACAAGGTAATCGGCGACAAGATGATCATGAACGCAGCCTTCCTGATTCAGAAAGATAAGGAGGGCGAGTTTGACGCTGCCGTCAATGCCGTCGCACAGAAGTTCGGAGATCGGCTGAATTTCAAGTACACGGGCCCATGGCCTCCGTACAACTTCGTCAATATACGTCTGAAGTTAGAGCGAGGAACAACAACCTAGACGGAGTGTGGTCGTTTCCCCGCCAGACTGACGTAGCGCCGGGAAATTAGAAAACTTCGAAATTACAAAATCACCAAGTCGAAAACCACAAATGTTATTTGTCGACGATCTCCTCATGCTTCCCTTCACCGGATTCAAGTCCATTCTCCGGACTTTGGTGAAAGTCGCGGAAGAGCAGTACACGGATGACGCTCCGATTAAGGAGCGCCTGCTGCATCTTCAAGTCGAGCTCGATGAAGGCACGATCACGGAAGAACAGTACGTCGAACAGGAAGCCCAGATTCTCCGCGACCTGCGCGAAGTGCAGAACCGCAAGCGAGAGATGGCCGGATTGCCGCCTGAAGAAGGCACCGGCCTGTCCGGTAAGGTGAAAGAAGGTTCCGGCGTCGAACTCACCTGGGATCCCAACTCCGACGATAACGTCGGCCCAGGACGCTAGCCTCCTCCCCGAAACCCTAAATCATAACCGCAGAGACACAGAGGGCACCGAGAAAGGCCTTGGCTGTGGCTCCTTTACGCTCGCAGTCTCAAGTAACCCCCCAACCCGCATAGCCTGATCCCTGCCGTTCTCCGTGTGCTCCGTGTCTCCGTGGTGAATGCTTTCTATTTACCGTAAACCAAAACAACAAAGCTCCCCGGCACCATCTTGGGTCTTTGGCGCGGCTGGCCCTCCACCTGCGCTGGGGCCTGCTCGAGGTCGGCGCCTACGGTGATCAAATTGTGCGTCTTCTCATCGATGGCCATCGTGCGAGCGCTGCGCTTGGTTGGCACGGTCTCGGCAACCGCAAAGTCAGAGGGTCCGTTTTCTTTAACAACGGTGATCGTTCCGTCCTGACCATTGGACGTGTACGCCTGATGCACGCCATTGTCATACGCAGATGCGTCCACTCCCTTACCGACCTTCTCCGTCGCGATCACCTTGCCGGAGTTGGCATCTGCAATCGCCATCACTTCGTTGTCGCATCCGGCAAAGAGCCGTCCGTTGCTGACGTCCATTGCAAGCCCGCTGGGCGACTCACACGGCGCAAGCGGCCACTGATTTACGACCTTCAATGTCTTCGGATCGATCTGCTCGATTTCCGACTTATCCTCGAGATTCACGAAGACGCGACCTTTGCCGTCCGAAACTGCAAATTCCGGCCTGCCGTCGAGTGGAACCGTCCCCGCGACGCTGTTGTCCTTTGCCTCAATCACCGTGGCGTTGTTGCTGCGGCCGTTGAAGGCGAAGACGCGTTTGGTGTAAGGGTCGAAGATGATCGCGTCGGGATTGGTTCCTGCCCGTACCTTGGCGGCCTGCTTCAGCGACTTCAAATCGATCACGACTACGGAATTATCGCGTCCATCGCTGATGAATCCCTTATTGTTTGCCTTGTCCAAAGCAATGCCGTGCACGCCCTGCAGGCCCTTTAAATCGCCTTCCAGCTTGCCGGAGTCGATGTTGAGTACCTGGAAGTGAGTGCCACGCGAGATGTACAGCCGCCGGGAGTCCGAGTCCATCGTCAGATAGTCCCAGCCACCATCGCCGCCGGGCTTGTACTCGTGGACTTGGTGATAGCTACTTTGGGCGCGCAACGGCGAAGCCGCAAGGACAATAAACGCAGTGAAGAGCAGGGCGAAACCGTGACGATTCAATTTCACCTCCGGGAGACATTTCGTAATCGTGTAATTTCGAAATTCGAATCTGACGACATTTCGCAATTGTGTAATTTCGAAATCGGGTAATCTTACGACATTTGATAATTGTGCAATTGCGAATCAGGTGAAGTTTTCAAATTACAAAATTTCGAAATTACAAAATTATCTCGCCGCCGTAAGCTCCTGGTCTTTATATTGCAGCTGATACAGCTTCCAATAAATACCGCGATGGGCGAGCAGCTCCTGGTGTGTCCCCATTTCGCGAAGCTGGGCCTTGTGCATGACGATGATCTTATCTGCGCGCTGGACCGTCGATAGGCGATGCGCAATGATGATTGACGTGCGGCCCTCGACCATTCGCGTGAGAGCGTCACGGACGCGCAGTTCGGTCTCCGTGTCCACGCTCGAAGTCGCCTCGTCGAGCACGAGAATCTTGGGCTCGTGCGCCAGCGCCCGCGCAAACGAGATGAGTTGTTTCTGCCCGGTCGAAAGAGTACTGCCGCGCTCCCGCACCGGCTCGGCGAAGCCTTGCGGCAGCATGCGCACGAAGTCGGCGATGTTCACGTCCTCGGCTGCGCGCTCGACCATCTCTTGAGTGACCCACGACGAGCCCAGACGGATGTTGTCGCCGACAGTCCCAGAGAACAGGAAAGGATCCTGTAGAACGACGCCGAATCTGCGCCTGAGCTCGCTAAGATCCATTTCGCGAATATCCACGCCATCGATGCGAATCGATCCACGCTGAATGTCGTAGAAGCGCAGCAGTAGCGAAATAAGAGTTGTCTTCCCGGCGCCGGTGTGGCCGACAATGGCGACAGTCTCTCCGGGCTCGATGGTGAATGAAACGTCCCTCAGCACCCACTCTGGCTCGCCGGTAACACCGTCTCCATCGCGCACCAGCACCGAATCGACATGGCCGTTGCATCCGCTCTTCTTCTTCTGCACACGGTTGTAGGCAAACCAGATGTTCTGGAACTCGATCTGCCCGCGTCCTTCGACGTGCCGGGGAACTGCTGGATTGGAGAATTCAACTTGCGTATCGAGCAGCTTGAAAATGCGCTCGCTGGACGCCATCGCCGACTGCAGAATGTTGTACTTCTCGCTCAGGTCCTGGATAGGACGAAAGAAGCGCTGCGCATATTGGATGAAAGCCACAACGATGCCGAGAGACACCGTATTGCGCAACACCTGGCTGCCACCGAACCAGATCACCGTCGCGATTGCCAGCGCCGAAAGCACTTCGACCACCGGATAGTAGATTGCATGAGCCTTGATCGCGTCCTTGAAGGCGTCCATGTGCATGGCATTGACCTTCTCGAATTCATCGAAGGCACGCTTCTCGCGATTAAAGAGCTGGAGCACGACGATTCCGCTGATGTGCTCCTGAAGGTAAGCGTTGATGCGCGCAATCGCCGTTCGAATCCGGCGATAAGACTCCCGCACCACGCGGCGGAAGATCATAGTCGCCCAGAAGATCAGTGGCAGCACCGAAAAGGTGATCAGCGCCAGCCACCACTTCATCCGCAGCATGATAACGATGATTCCGAGCAGAACGAACACGTCCTCGAAGATCGAGACGACGCCGGCGGTGAACATCTCGTTTAAGGCATCCACGTCGGTAGTGACTCGTGTGACCAACCGTCCTACCGGATTGCGGTCGAAGAATCCGACATGCAGACGTTGCAGATGCGCGAAGATCTCGCTGCGCAGGTCGAACATGGCCTTTTGGCCCGTCCATTGCATGAAGTAGGTTTGGATGAATTCGAGTGAAAAGCTGAGCAATAGAGCAGCTACGTAGATGCCCGCAATCTGCCCAATGCCGGTCAGCGGCTTTGAGCTAAGCCAAGGGTCAAGCAAAGTATGACGGCTTGCGGCAGGACCATTGGCCAGGTACTTATCGACCGCCGTTTTCGTGAGGTAGGGGCCGACCACGTCGGCTAGGGCCTTGAGGATGATCGCGGCGAGAGCAAGCACCGTCTGCCACTTGTAGGGCGCCAAATACTTGAGCAGCCGCTTCATCAAGCGGCTGTCATACGCTTTCCCTAGTACCTCCTCTTCCTGATGTGCGTCTGCCATGAAGAACTATTCCATTTTAGACGGTGAGCAGAGAAGAAGGTCTGCCGAAATGGATGAAATCAGGATCTGCGGCGAGCCTGGCTGCCGACAACGCAATTCGCGTGTGGCCTGAGCGGCCAGTGATGATAAGTTGTGCTATCACCTGTTGAATTCTTCAGTCCGAAGCGCTTGCTTGGCGCATGTTGTGATCCTGTCCTGCGATGCACCGAACCCGCAGCAACACAGATATTTCGGACTTGAATTCCACGGTAAGTTCCGGTTTTCCAATACGGTTTTCCTTTGCCGCTCCGCCCTGTGGACGTTAATCTTTCCATTCAAGATTACATTCGGCGTGCGGCTGTCGCCGTGCGGCCATCGTCTGGTCATTGTCTCGCGTGTAATCAGCTCGATTTAAGACTCACACATGAACACTCCTTCCACCGTTCTCTTCAGTCACGACGCAACTGCACCTGAACGCACTCCGGGGATATTACCGGCCCAGGAGATCAAGAAATTTGTCAGCAGCGGAATCATCTCGTCGCCAGATTCGTCCCCCATCGCCGACGCGCAGATTCAGCCCGCCAGCATCGATTTGCGATTGGGACCAAAGGCATATCTCGTTCGCGCGAGCTTCCTGCCCGGCAAATCGTCGAACCTACTGTCCAAGGCCGCGACCCTCATCGACAAGGAAATTGACCTCACGCAGCCTGCGCTGCTCGAGCGCAACGCCGTGTACATCGTCCCGCTGGTGGAGCGGCTGAAGTTGCCGCCAGACGTGCGCGCCATCGCAAATCCGAAAAGCACCACCGGACGGCTCGACATCTTCGCCCGGCTCATCACCGAAAATGGCGACGAGTTCGAGCGCGTGCCGAAAGCATATTCCGGAGAACTGTACGTCGAAATCGTCACCCGGACTTTTCGAGTCTGGGTGAAGGAAGGCATGCGTCTCAACCAGCTGCGGTTCGTGCGCGGCGAGTCGGCACCGCTCGGGGAAGCCGGCTTGAAGCAGTTGGCGAAAGAGCTCATGAGCACCGAAGAGTTCTCGTCGAGCGCGCAGGATGAAGACGCGATTCAGCGCGGCATGCCCCGCGGCTGGCCGATCACAGTCGATCTCAAAGGGAACGGCACGGACATCGTCGCGTATCGGGCCAACGAGTTCAGAAACCCAATCGATCTCGCGAATATCAATCATTATGAAATCGAAGACTTCTGGGACATCATTCGCCGTCCGAAAGATGGACGTCTCATCCTCGAGCCAGGCAAGTTTTATCTGCTGGCATCCAAGCGCAGGGTCTCAGTGCCTCCACGATATGCAGCAGAAATGATCGCCTACGATCCGACCATGGGCGAATTTCACGTCCACTACGCTGGCTTCTTCGATCCAGGATTCGGATGGGGAAGCGCAGGTGAAGTCGGCGGCACGCGCGCAGTCCTCGAAGTCCGAGCACACGATATGCCCGTGCTGTTGGAAGATGACCAGCTCGTGGGAAGCCTGCAGTACTACGACATGGCCGCCGTCCCCGAGAAGATTTACGGCAAAGGAATCGGCTCCTCGTATCAAAAGCAGGAGCTGACGCCAAGCAAGCAATTCAAAATTGTCCCCACCGAACAGCAAACCGCCAGCGAGCCAAATCAACTGCAATGGACGGCGCGCTCAAGACGCGAGATAGCGCTGCTGGAGACGCACTGAAACAAGTCTCACCGAAGTGAAGGACGGAGTATCGCGTCCGCAAGCATACGTGGCCTCAACAATTACTCATCGCCGACGACGTCACTCCGAAATAAGAAATCCGAAACCGCGTTGTTTATGGTTGCTGCGGGACTGAGACTTGTTTGCCATACACGACGTTGAGGATGCGTTGTGCGCCACGGGCCAGCAGGGCTTGACCCACTTCTTGCCCAAGTTTGTGCGGATCAATGCCGCTGGCTTGTTCGCGGATGATTTCGCTGCCGTCTGGACTGGCTACTACTGCGCGTAAATGCAGGGTGCCCTGGTTTGCTTCGGCTAGAGCTCCGATTGGGACTTGGCAGCCTCCGCCTAGCTTGTTCAACGCGGCTCGTTCGCATTCGACGGCTGCTCGCGTTGCGGTGTCATCTAGAAATTGCAATGCGTGGATCGTTGCCACGTCGTCGGCGCGGGTCTCGATGGCCAGCGCGCCTTGTCCTGCTGCCGGACACATTTGTTCTGGGCTAAGGTATTCGCGCAGATGCTTGTGTAATCCCAAGCGGGCGATGCCGGCGGCGGCCAGGATAATTCCATCAAAGTCGCCGGATTCCAGTTTTTTCAGCCTTGTATCTACGTTTCCACGAAGCGGAATAATTTCGAGATCCCTGCGGATCGCGTGGAGCTGCGCCTGGCGTCGCAAGCTGCTGGTTCCTACACGTGCTCCAGTCGGAAGCTGCTCGATGCGCTCGAAAGTGACGAACAGAAATACGTCGCGTGGATCCTCACGCGGTGGAATCGCGGCCAGAGCAAATGCAGGTGGCAATTCCGTCGGCAAATCTTTCAGGCTGTGCACTGCCAAGTCGATGCGTCCCTCCGCAAGGGCGTCTTCGATTTCCTTGGTGAACATGCCCTTGGTTCCGACTTGAGAGAGGGCGACATCGGTGATCTTGTCGCCCGTGGTTTTAATGATCTCGATGGAAGTAGTGTGTCCACGCTGCCGCAGCAGGCCGGAGATGTGATTGGCCTGCCAGAGTGCGAGCTGCGATCCTCGTGAGCCGATGCGAAAATGCGCCATTAGCGGATTGCGGTAGACTTCCGCGCGGCGATTTCCTCGGCGGCAACTTCTTCCTCTGCTGCTGCGCCGCTCTTCGTCCGCTTCGACACCACATCCGGCCGAGCAGCGCCGTTCGAAGATGTCGCTACGGCGTTTCTGCCTTCGTCCACTCCAAACACGTTGCGAATCAGCTCTGCGGTCGCGGACAGCCGTTCGCCGCTGGCGCTCTTGAGTGCCGCAATGGGTTGATGAAGGATCTTGTTCACAATGCTTCTGGTGAGATTCTCAATTGCAGCCTGCTGATCGGGATTGAGCGCGCCCATGCGTCCGCGCAGCCGATCGATCTCGGCGCGACGAATCTGCTCGACGCGTTCCTGCAGCGCGACAATCGTGGGCACAGCATCCAGGGCCTGTATGCGTTTTTGAAAACGCACGACCTCTTCTTCCACCAGCATTTCGGCGCGCTGCGCCTCGTGTCCGCGATCGCTCACGTGCGAATCGACCACCTGCTGCAGGTCGTCCATGTCGTAAACGAAGATGCCGTCGAGCTGGCTCATCTCCGGATCGACGTCGCGCGGCACAGCGATGTCGATGAAGAACATAGGACGGTTCTTGCGCCGGTGCATGAACAACTCGCCATGCTCGCGGCGGAAGATCGCATGCGGAGCTCCGGTGGAAGTTATCACGATGTCGGCCTGGTCCGCGGTATCGTACAGATCCTCAAAGCGAATGGCTGCGCCACCGACATTTTGCGCCATCTGCAAGGCGCGCTCGTGCGTGCGATTCGAGACAAAAATCGTTCCAGCCCCGTGCGAGCGCAGATGGCGCGCGGCCAACTCGCTCATCTTGCCGGCACCGACGACGTAAACATTTCGTCCTTGGAGGTTGCCGAAGATTTTTTTGGCCAGCTCCACCGCAACGGACGCGACGGAAACGGCCGAAGTTCCAATCGCCGTTTCGGTGCGAACGCGCTTTGCGACGGAGAGAGCGCGACTGAGCAGGGCATCCAAGTTTGACTGCACGCCCCCAACGCCTTTCGCGACCGCGTAGGAATGTTTCACCTGGCCCAAAATCTGAGGTTCGCCGACGATTATCGAGTCCAAACTGGCGGCGACGCGGAAGACGTGGCGGACGACATCGTCGTCCCAAAACTCGTACAAATGTTCTTCGATTTCGGCCGGATTGGTGAGCAGATAGTCCCTCAAAAAGCCACGCAGGTCGGCATTCTGGTCACCAAAAACTGCCATTTCGACGCGATTACAGGTCGAAAAAACCACTGCTTCGGCCACTCCAGGACGCTCTAGAAGCCGTCTGGTGGCCTCTTCGAGCCGCCATTCCGGCACTGCGAGCCGTTCCCGGACCGCAATTGGCGCCGTTTTGTGGTTGATTCCAAGCAGTTTAAGGTTCATCTGGACACGAACCGGTGCATGCTGCTGATGTAATTGGCCGCCCAGGCACTCAAAGCGGCCGCAAAAGCGCACGCTGAAAGCAGTGCGGCGCGCCTTCCACGCCACCCGGCGCTCCATCTGGTGTACAGCATCACCATGTACACGCCCCACATCAAGATGCTTAAAAGGACTTTAGGATCGTGAAAAAATGCCGATCCGAACTGCACCTGGGCGATTACGGACCCCGCAATGAGCCCAAAAGTCATGAATGGGAAGCCGATTAGGAGCAGCCGATAGCCGATATCATCGATGGTTTCGAGCGCCGGCAGACGTCCCGCGAAGCTGTTTATGCTCTTGGCCTTCAGGCTGCGCTCATGCAGAAGATATAAAACGCTGGCAATAAAGCTGAAAAAGAGCGCGGAATATCCCGCGAGGATCAGCGCAATGTGCGTGTAGATCCATCCGTTGCGCAGCATGGGGGACGCAAACTGCGGTGCTCCCTGCGCCAATGCGGCCGAAAGCGACAGCAAAAATGCCGTTGGAATCACGACCACGCCCGGAGAAGTGGTCCCGTAGAAGTAATAAACGACCACAAACAGCAACATCATCAGGAACGCCAGCAGCGATTCGGACTCGTGCATCGGCATTGCGGCGAGGCTTCCGGCCACGAAGGCTTCCACTAAAGCCACAAAATGGAGGGTAAGTCCCACGCCGGCGACAGGAAGCGTGAAGCGCGAGACGATTTCACGGCGTCGAATCAGCGCGACAAATGCATAAAGCATGCTCACGCCGTACAACAGCACCGCGACTCGCAGCCAGAAAAGGGACATGGGATTCGTGCGCCCACTCCAACAGCCGGTCGATTTATCGGCCAATTCTTAGATTGAAGAGGCTGGATTTAGCCGGCGAAGAGTACCACACATTATACAAATGGGAGCCAAAGCTTCATTGTGACGCGTGTCAGGCCAGTGAAACAACCTGATGATGAAGACATTCCGGCTGCGCCGCGTCCAATAATCGGTCCAATAATTCCGTTCCGTACTTCGCAATGAAGTAAATGCCGGCGATTTGTCGCTCCTGCAGCTCTCTTTCGGGAAATAAAGTGGAGCTTAGGACCGCTGACTGTCGCGCTAGAGTCTCTTCGCGGCGCAGATTCGCACGCGCGGCGCGCAATTCCAGACGCTCGAGCTGGTAGCGCATCTTGCGCGCGGCGGTTTCGCCGGCCGCCGAAATCGTAGGATCAAGCTTCTTCAACCCGTGAAGCAGCGGTGAAATCAGCCGTTCGAGCTGCTCCTGGCTGCGATCAAAGTCATCTTTCAGGTCGGATGGGATGGTTCTTCGCGCCAAATCGGCGACGAATTCCTCCTTGGGCCGCAGAAGATCGCGCAGATTTAGACCGTATTTCCTCATCCATTCGGCCAATCTCGGCTCAATCAACGTCATGGAAATGCGCGGCCAGAGTGGCGTTATGCGTCCCAGCAATTCGTCATAGACAACTTGGGCTTGCGCAAAGTACGCAATCTCCGCAGGTCCGGGGATGTAGGCAGCCGTTGGGAGTAGAAAATCCTGAATTATCGGACGCAGCAGGACGTTCGCGCTGAAGCGTTCCGGATGTTGTGCAATGTGTTTCTGCAGCTCTTGGGAGCTCCACTGCTCGGCGCCGACCGTGAAGTTTCCATTCTTGCGATGGATTGGAAGTCGCGATTTGCCGTTTAAATAGAACAGCAGCGTTGAAGATGTGGTGACTTTCACCTGCGCGTGATAGCCGTCGGCCTCGAGTTCTCCGGAGCGTTCCAGCAAATGCGTCGTCAGAATGGCAGACTTTTGCGCAGCCTCGGCAAAAATCGGACGCGTAACGTCGTGGAATTCGGCATCGGATGGCTCGATCACGATCAATCCGAACCTGGAAAAAAGTCTTGAAACGAGGCTGGCGAACGCTTGGGCGAAGATCTTTCCTGGCTCGTAGGTCGCGCGCAGATCGTCAATGAACTGCGAATCGCCGAGGACAGAGATGAATTCGTCCACACAGCGGTCAACATCTTGCAGCACTACACGCCCTACCGGTTCATTGTCGGCGCCTCTGGATGCCGTTCGCAGACGGCGCAGCTCGCCATGTCCGTCCGGAATTAACACATGATTCACTTCGGCCAGATCGTGATCTTCCGATCCCAGCCAGAAAACCGGCACGGTTTCCGTACCGCGCTCGGTCAATTCGCGCGCGATTCGGATGGCAGTGATCGCCTTGAACAGCGTGTATGCGGGACCAAGAAATAGGCCAACTTGCTGTCCTGTGACTACGGCGCAGGCGCCATTTGCCAGCCGATCGATGTTGGCGAACGTTTCCGGGCCAGCGTTGAACGCGCGATTTTGCCGCGCCAGCACTTCGCAGACATGCTTCCGCACCTCTGGATCGTGCGTAATTTGCTTGGATTGCTCCGCTAGATGGTCGAGGGATAGTGTAGAAGTGGGATAAAAATCTCGTACCTTGGGCGACTGTTGAAGGAAATCCAGGAAGAGAGGAGTGGTGCCCGGGATCTCGTTAAACCGTAAACATTCAATTTCCACTCACGCTCTCCGGCCTCAAGCAATACTACAACGGCCATTTGGATTGTATTTGGATTGGGACGGATGCAGAAAAGCACTGGCATCAGGGTTCTAGCTGCTAAGAACAATAAAAGCGGCACCCGCTAGCGCGGGTGGTTCTGTAGATTTCAGCTCTCCTCAAAACCTTGGCGAAACGTGTTGTCATCTCGTGGAGCGGTGGAAAAGACAGCGCGTGGACACTTCACACGCTCCGCCAGCGGCCCGACGCATACACCGTTACCGGGCTATTGACCACCATTAACCAGCGTTTTAATCGAATCGCAATCCATGGAGTCCGCCGCGAGCTTCTGGAAGCACAGGCAAAAGCCGCTAAATTGCCATTGTGGGTAATCCCGCTGCCATCGCCGTGCACAAATACCGACTATGAATGCCAGATGTTGCACAGTTTGGCTGGGCTTCGCTCGCTCGGCGTCGATGCCATCGCGTTCGGCGATCTCTTTCTCGAGGACATTCGGCGATATCGCGAGATGCAATTTGCGAACTGCGGCCTCGAATTGCTCTTCCCAGTATGGGGATTGCCGACGCAATCGCTCGCCGAAGAGATGATTGATTCCGGTCTGAAGGCCAGAATTTCGTGCCTAAATCCCAAAGCGGTACCGCCGGAATGGGCTGGGCGCGACTTTGATCGCAACTTGCTCGCCGAGTTGCCGCCCTCGGTCGATCCCTGCGCAGAGAACGGCGAGTTCCACACCTTCGTCTATGCAGGACCGATGTTCGCCGATGCAATTGCGATCAAGACGGGTGACACAGTGGAAAGGGAAGGGTTTGTGTACGCGGATTTGGTGCTGTAAGCAGCTTTCGGCACTCGGCGCTCAGCTTTCGGCCCCACGGCAGAATTTGGACGGTTTGCAAGACGGTGGAAACAGAAATGCTTCGTGTATGCGGATTTTGCCGTTGTGAAGCGGGCAGTCGGCAGTCGGACCCACCGGATTGTTTTGCGGTTTAGAAAGCACAACAAGGGCCTGGCGAACTCTGATCGTGTCAGGGTTTTGAAACCTAAAATCATGCCGAGGGGCCGAACGCCGAAAGCCGCCGACACGTTAAACTACTGCCATGAATACTCCGACGGCCGCAGCGGCCGAATATGCCTCCCGTGCTGTGGGACCGATCGTCCTTTTGGGACCTCCCGGCGCCGGAAAAGGCACACAAGCGAAACAGATCGTCCAGCGATACGGCATCCCGCAGATCTCAACTGGCGACATATTTCGCGAAAACATGAAACTTGGGACGGAATTAGGCCGCAAAGCACAGGGATTTGTCGATCGCGGCGAGCTCGTTCCCGATGAATTGGTCAACGACATGGTTGCCGAACGCATCAGTCGGCCGGATTGCGCCCGTGGATACATCCTTGACGGTTTTCCTCGGACCGTGGGACAGGCCGAATGGCTCGACGGGTTTCTCTCCGCGCGCGGCTCGAACCAGCCTCTGCGGGTGATCCAGATTACCGTCAACTACAGCGCGTTGCTTAAGCGGCTTACCGGGCGCCGCACTTGTCCCGTCTGTGGGACGATTTACAACATTTATTTCAACCCGCCGCGCGTTCCCGATACCTGCGATCGCGACGGCGCGACCCTCACGTTCCGCAAGGACGACACTGAATCCGCAATCTCAGAGCGGCTGAAGGAGTACGACACCAAGACTGCTCCGCTCGCCGATTACTACCGAGAGCGTGGCAGCCTGGTGGAAGTTTCAGGCGACGCGCCTCCGGAACAAGTGACCGCCGGCATGCTGGCTGCGCTCGAGAGCCGCGAAAAGGTCGCCATCTGACAAGAGTTCCACAGCTACACGCTGCCTCTTAGACCGGCTGCCGCAGTCTTTATGTCGGCAGAGTTACACTGTTGCGCGTTTCATTTGCCGTTCAAATCACTCCCACGGAGCTACAGGATGCGCAGAGCCTTGCTCATTGCCGCACTCGCTGTTCTTTCTTGTCTCAACGCTACGCCCCAAACTGCCTCAGCACCGGCCAGAAAGGCCGCTGGCACGATGCCGGCAAACCGCTTTCGCGCCCAGAACGACTGGTGGAAGCACGCGGTCTTTTATGAGATCTATCCGCGCAGCTATGGCGACAGCAACAACGATGGCACGGGCGATCTGAACGGTATCACCGCGCATTTGGACTATTTGGCGGCGCTCGGCGTGGACGCGATCTGGATCACTCCATGTTTTCCTTCTCCGCAGGTGGATTTCGGCTATGACGTCTCCGACTACCGCAACATCGATCCGCAATATGGCACGCTCGCGGATTTCGACCGTCTGGTGGCCGAAGGAAAGAAGCGGGGCATCAAGGTGATCCTCGATTTCGTGGTCAACCACACCTCGGACAAGCACATGTGGTTCCAGGAATCGGAGAAGTCAAAGGACAATCCCTACCGTGACTACTACATCTGGCGCGACGGCAAGGGAGCAAATCAGCCGCCGAATAACTGGACATCGACATTCGGCGGTCCGAGCTGGACGTACAACGCCGCCACGAGCCAGTGGTATTACCACTTCTTTTATCCGCAGCAGCCGGATTTGAACTGGCGCAATCCGAAGGTGGAGACCGAAATGTTTGATGTCACACGCTTCTGGTACAAGCGTGGTGTCTATGGATTCCGTCTGGATGCGGTGGACACTCTCTTCGAAGACCCAAATCTCACCGATAACCCGCCGGCTGAAGGCACCGATGCATACGGTATGCCGAAGCAGGTGCACGTAAACGATCATCGGCTGGACGAAGTACATGCCGAACTGCAGAAGCTGCGCAAAGTTGCCGACGAGTATCCCGGGCGGGTGCTGATCGGCGAAACCTGGACCAAGACTCCCGAGGAGCTGGCTCTCTATTACGGTCCCTCGAACAACGAGCTACAGATGCCGATGTACTTCAATTTCACACGCGTGGACAAGCTCGACTCGCAGGCGTTTCGCGACAAGATCGCGGCGATTGAAAGCAACCCGGTACACGGCTGGCCGGTTTATGTATTGAGCAATCACGATATCCGCCGTTACGTGGACCGTTATGGCTCGGCGGACAACAAAGATCAGGTGGCGAAGCTGATGTCCGCACTGTATCTAACGCTGCGTGGATCGGCAATCATGTACTACGGCGAAGAGATTGGCATGGAGAACAACGATCCCAAGCGCAAGGAGGACGTGAAGGACGTAATCGGACAGAAGGGCTGGCCACAGGAAATCGGCCGCGACGGCGAGCGTACTCCGATGCAGTGGAACAAGTCTGTCAATGCCGGCTTCAATAAGGGAGCGACTCCGTGGCTGCCGGTGGACGCAAATTACTCCACACATAATGTTGCCACTGAGAGCTCCGATCCGAAGTCGGTACTGAACTGGTACCGCGGACTGATTCGATTGCGCCGCTTAGATCCCGCTTTCTATGAAGGCGACTACGTTGCTCTGAACGAGAACGATCCCAATGTGCTGAGCTATATGCGGAAGTCTGGGAAGGACACCGCGGTGGTGGTGCTGAATATGTCGGCACGGCCGCAGACCATGGCTCTCGATCAGAGCAAGGTCGGAAGCATTCACGCAAAACGTCTGCTCTCAACCGCGACTGGAAGTCCGTCGGTTGACCTCAGCAAGATTGCGCTCGAGCCTTACGGAGTCCTTATCGCGGAGCTGCCGAAATAGGCTGCAATTTCTAGCGCGGAGGAATCGAAGGTCCTGACGGCGGCGTTGTCTGCTGTGTGCCATTGTTATGGCTGTTCGCGACGGCGACTCCGGCTACGGTTCCTCCAGCAACTACTCCCAAAGCGATAAGCACCGTTCGCAGCACATGTGTGCTACCCACGGCCACTGTGCCCGCCGCAGCTCCGAGACCGGCGTGACTGACTGCAGTCTCCTGCAGCAGCGATTGCAAAACAGCCGTAGCGACGGTCGTGACGGGACCAACTCCAGCAGTTGTTACTTCTACCTGCTGTCCAGGATTTACGCGAACTGTTTGTGAGGCGTTGCCGGCTGCCGCAGACGCGAGCGGCGTAACTGACACGATTCCGGAATACACGATTACGGTGGTCTTGTCGGCGGTGACGACGAGGACAAAGTCGGTGCCGATTACTCCGGCGACCGCCGTTGGCGTGCGGACTTCAAATTTCGAATTTGGCTGTGTGAGTTTCACAACCTGACTGCGCAGCCGACCAAAGAGCATCTCGAGCGTAGTCTGCTGCGCCGCGGCATCGTGTTGCACGACGTGCATCTGGCTGTTCGATCCCAAACTGAGGATCGATCCATCACGCAGGTTCACACGCATGCGGCCAGCAGCGTTGGTCTGGAGCTGGTCGTTCCAGAAGACGTCCTCGCGAACCTTGGTCGGAGCACCATTGCGAGTGGCGCTAGGATCGAGCGCCGATACCAGTCCCGCCTGGTTCGTAGCACCGCCACCCTGGCAGAACGCCGGAAGCGGCGACAGCAAAAAGCACAGGAACAGCGCCAGTGCCCGGTTGATCCAAGTACCCAAGTGCGTTGTGTTATTCATGAAGCCTCGTTGTTACTGCACAGTGACGTTGACGGTAGTGGATGCCTGCGACTGCGCTGAGTGTCCAACCACAATCACGTTGTACGAGCTCTGCGGAGTTGCGGTAACGGTGTTCGTCATCGCATTCTTGCCGCCGCAACTTACCGATGTGAAGGTCGCGAGGGCGATGAACATCAGCACCAGCAACGACCCAAGTTTTCGTTTTTGCTTTCGGTTTGTCGGCCGCACTCCGGTCAATACCACAGCAGGGAAGAGAGCCAGCCACGATGCGAATGCCCACGGTGTGATCGTGTGCAAGGAAGCGTGGGTCGCGGTCGATGAGATAGTCAGCGTCACAGTCACCGGCGCGGTCGATGTCGGAGTAATCGATGGCGGCGAGAATCCGCAATTGAATCCCGGCGGCAATCCTGCGCATGAGAGTTGGAAGGTCTGGCCTGCCGCGCTCTGGTTAGCGATAAACGACACGGTGAACGTGGCCGACTGTCCAGCGGTGATGGTCGCAGTGGAAGGTGACGCCTTCAGAATGCCGCCCGATCCCATGCCGGCTACGTTGAGTCCGGTGCCTGCGCGGGCGATGCCGAAGATAGTGCCCGAGGCCGTGCCGCTGTTGAACTTCACCAGTTGCTTACCGGATGCAATATCAAACTGGTACACGTTCGAGCTGCAATAATCCGCGGCCCAGAAGCTCTTGCCATCCTGATCGAGCGTGACTGGGTACCAGCACTGCTCGCCCGGCGCCGTGTACGTGGTGATGATGTTTCCCGACGAATCCAATCGCAGGATATCGACTAGGTCGCTGACGATCACTCCGCCATCCGGCAGAATGCGTGGCACGAGTGCCTTCTTCAGTCCGGTGGCAAACGGCGTGAGCTGCTGCTTCTTACAGACGTCGTAGCGCA
>CAZLIE010000015.1:0-42850 GCA_964559345.1 uncultured Terriglobales bacterium | reverse complement strand
GGATCGACGGCCCTGCAAGAGCTCGCATTCACCATTTATGACGGCGTGGAATATGTTGAATGGGCGCTGCGCAGAGGTCTGAAGGTGGATGAATTCGGTCCGCGACTGAGCTTCTTCTTCAATTCTCACAACGATTTCTTCGAGGAAGTCGCCAAGTTCCGCGCCTCGCGCAAGATCTGGTATCGCCTGATGAAGGACAGATTCGGCGCGAAGAACACTCGCACATGGCTCATGCGTTTCCACACGCAGACCGCCGGCGTATCCTTAACGGCGCAACAGCCGCTGAATAATATCGCGCGCACGGCGATCCAGGCGCTGGCCGCGGTCATGGGCGGCACGCAATCGCTGCATACCGACAGCTACGACGAAGCTTTAGCTCTGCCGACCGAAGACGCAGCCCGCATCGCGCTGCGCACTCAGCAGGTAATCGCGTACGAATCCGGGGTCGCGCAGACGGTTGATCCGCTCGCGGGATCGTATTTTGTGGAACGCATGACGCTCGACATGGAACAAGGAGCGTTCGATTACTTCGACAAACTCGATGCAATGGGCGGCATGGTAAAGGCAATCGAGCGCGGATATCCGCAAAAAGAGATTGCAGAAGCGGCGTATCAGTATCAGCGCGCGGTAGAGAAGAAAGAAAAAATCATCGTAGGCGCGAACGATTTCGTAATTGAAGAGCAGCTTCCCGAGATTCTCTACATCGATCACGAAGAAGTAGCCGCCCATCAGACGAGAAAGTTAAATGCGCTGAAGGCCCGCAGATCGAATGAAGAAGTAACCCGCCGCCTCGAAGTCCTGAAAAAAGCCGCCAAACAGGAACCAAGAGTAAAGCCAGACGGCAAAATGTCAGACGCAAACACCATGCCATACATCATTGACGCAGTCCGCGCCTACGCTACAGTAGGCGAAATCTGCAACGCCCTGCGGGATGTTTATGGCATTTACGAGGAAGTTAGCGTCACGTAAGGACTGGCCCGCAACACCTACACTTCGATTCCAAAGTCGTCCACCGAAACGCGAAGATCAAAGGACCAGAGGCCCGCTGGCCGAGTTGATTGGAGCGGGAAAATAGTCGGCCCACTGGCGGAAGGGCAGAGAATAGCCCACCGTGAAACGGTGGGTATGCCGCAATCCTGAATTCAACCCCGCCAACCGGCGGGGCGAGTGAAAATCGCGCTCCAGATATCCGGGCGATACCAGCTCAACAGATGTTCTCAGTCCTCCCGCCAGTGGGCGGGACTTGAATCTTTCGACGCCACCCTAGCATTCCATGCTGGGCTATTCTCAGTCGTACCGCTGAAAGCGGCACTTGGAGGAATGGCTCGCGGCGCGATGCCCTTGCAAGATGCCGAAAATTTGGCGGAGGAAAGATATCAAGGCCTGCCGCGGTACACCGCCTCAGCCCTTGCTAGACTCTGAACGATGTCAAGGGGCCCGGTAGCAACCAGCCTCCTACTTCCGCTCCTCCTTTGCGCGGCGAGCGGACAAACTTCACCAACTCCGAGCATTACTCCACCAAGACTGTTCGCCAGATATCTGCAGGCAATCGGGGGCATAGACGCCGTGCGTCAGGTACACACGGCGCATGTGAAGTTGGAGCTCTCTTTCGATTCGCTTGCGCCAGCCAGCGCATGGATAGATCGATTCGAAGATGAGAACGGCAGATTCTACGAACAGGGGCATGACAGATGGTTAGGTGAGTGGAGGTCGGGATCCAATGGCACACAGCCCTGGTACGTCACCTTGCACCAAGGACGACTGTGGCGGATGAAGAATGGCAGTTCTAGAAAACCTCCGCCGGGAATCCGTCAGATCGGGATTATTCGGGATTTCACCTCAATGTATGACTCGACTGAAGTGATAGGGGCCGCGCAGGTCGGTAATTCGAAGGCGGCAGTCGTTCGCGGTATCTCTAAAGACGGCTCTTCTACCTTGTACTACTTCGACTCTGAGACGGGATTGCTGGTGCGCACCGACGTGCCGGTTCGCGCGAAAGAGTACGGTTACGACGGGACGGAGCTCCACCCCGAGAGCAAGGAGACTTGGGTCTTCGTTAAAACATGCCTTTACAAACGGTGTGAACCGGAGCCCCAGTCCCACGTTTTGTTCTCGCGAGAGGTGGAGTGTACAGCCGAAGGAATTCGCCAGATTATCCGCACAACAAAGATCGAAGTGAACAATGCGATTGATCCCAAGATGTTCGTGAAACCTTGAGAACTCGTTAGCCGGCCGGCTAAGCCGCCATCAGGGCGCAGTTTGGCCGTGTGGGAACCATTTTTCTTCAATTACCACGCTGACTGAAATCGCGACCTACCCCGGACACAAGGCATAAGGCTCTCATAATGATTTCGTCAAGTTTTCGTATGGGACGAAATGCCGCGATCCCAGCGAAGAAAGGGTTACTCTCAATAAATGGAATTCAAATGCTGGCGTAGCTTACAAAGAAATGACACATCAAAATGTGGCGGCGCCATTCGATCCTGCATCTTTCACTAGCAGACTCGATAAGAAGAGAAGGAGAGATCAACACATGGCTGACAACATAAACGTGGCACTGCTTGTAACCTTGGAAGCAAAGCCCGGCAAAGAAGCGGAGATCGAGAAGTTTCTCCGGGATGGTTTGTCGATCGTCCAGCAGGAACCTGCTACGACGACGTGGTTCGCGATCCGACTGGGTCCAACAACGTTCGGCATCTTCGACGCTTTCCCGGACGATGCGGGCCGACAGGCTCATCTTTCCGGTCGAGTGGCGGCGGCATTGAAAGAGAAGGCCTCTGACCTTTTCTCGCGACCACCGGATATTAAGAAGGTAGATGTCCTGGCGGCGAAGCTGCCTGCGCAGAAGGCAGAAAAGGCCGCATAAGCAAGGCAACGCTTCAGTTAATAAACGGCAGCCGATGCCCTGCTCTCGATTTAGACACTCACTCGCTGGTCGCCGCTATTTTGATTTCTGTTCCGCGATCCACTTGTCAGTGCGCGCCTCGAGCAGATCGAGTGGAAGCGTTCCTCCGTCGAGAATCTCATCGTGGAAGGTACGAATGTCGAACTTGGGACCTAATTCCTTCCGCGCGCGTTCGCGAAGCTCGCGAATCTTGAGCTGGCCAAGCTTGTAGCTCAGTGCCTGGGCGGGCCACGCAATGTATCGGTCGGTTTCGGACTGGATGGTGGGCTCATCGACTGCGCCGGACTTTCGCATGAAGTCCACGACTTGATCGCGGGTCCACCCTTTAGAATGGATTCCCGTGTCCACCACCAGACGCACCGCCCGGAACAGCTCCGACGACAAGCGGCCGTAATCCGAGACGGGGTCCTGATAAAAGCCGACATCCTTACCGAGTTCTTCCGCGTACAATGCCCATCCTTCTATATATGCATTGAAGCCGAGGCCGTGTAGCCGGAACTTGGGCAAACCTGTGAGCTGCTGCTGGACAGAGAGCTGCATGTGATGTCCGGGAATGCCTTCGTGATATGCGATCGCCTCGTCATTGATGAGCGAGCGTTGAGCGAAATTGGAGGTTGCCACCACAACGCGCCCCGGCCGCTTGCCGTCCGGCGTGCCGGTCACGTAATGCGTTGCAGCCGCGGACTGAAATGCAGGTATGGCTTCGACGGTGACCGGCGATTTCGGAAGCAGCGTGAAAAGCTGAGGGAGCTTAGGCTGCATCTGCGCGATGTAGTGGCGGAAGTCGTCGAGAATTTGTTCGGAAGATGTCGGAATGTATTTTGGATTGGTCTTCAGCGACGCGCGGAAGGACGCGACGTCGGCGAAGCCCTGCTTTTTCGCGATCACCATGATCTCGGCCTGGATGCGGTCAACTTCGCGCAGACCTAGCTGGTGTATCTCATCCGGCGTCATATGCGTCGTGGTGCGGCCGTAGATGTCGTTCTCGTAGCGCTTCTGCCCGTCCGCTAATGACGTGATCGCCAATGTGGTGCGGCCCTGGGGAGCGTATTCCGTTCCCAGGAACGTGGCAAAGGCCTTATACGCGGGAATGACGTCGGTATTTATGGCGTCGGTGATCTGCTGCGTCAAGCGCTTCTGATCTTCCGGCGAAATGCGTGCTGGATACTTTTTTGTCGGCAGCAGAAACGGATCGGCATCGATAATGCCCTGACACTGCACCGGCAGCTTCTCCAGGAGAAATCGGACGGGCATGAGTTTGTCTTTTATGCCGGCGCGCAGCACTTCGGTCGTCTGGCTGAAGACGCGCGGAATCTGGTGAAGGCGGGCTATGTAGTCCTCGT
This sequence comes from uncultured Terriglobales bacterium, assembly GCA_964559345.1. Taxonomy (GTDB): domain Bacteria; phylum Acidobacteriota; class Terriglobia; order Terriglobales; family Acidobacteriaceae; genus Gp1-AA112. Next base: position 38,602 of record CAZLIE010000015.1, on the reverse strand, counting down.
AGTGCTTGACTGAATCGAATGGAACGGACAGCGGCAGATCGGCGAGGGTGGTATGAATGCCATTCTGCTGGTTGATCGGCATTTCATATTCTTTAAGGTTGTAATCAGCGATGCGTTGCTGAAGCACACGCACGAGCAGGTCGTGCGACAACTGGTCCTGATCCGAGAACCCGGTGGTCGGAATTGCCTGAAGCCGCGCAAGGAAGTTCTCGTTTGTCTTCTCGCGCTGGGCGATGGCGTCGAGTGAATAGTCGGCAAGCTTGTCGTTGTATCGGTAATCGCCGAACGCAGTGGCCCGCTCAGGAAAATTGCGGAGGTCGGACTCATACTGCTCGTCGAAGAGAGCGTTCTGGGTGGCAAGACGGGCACCCACTGGTTTGACGTTCTGGTTCTGGGCGAAGACGGAAACGGCTGCCGCGAGGAGAAAAAGCAAGGCGGGTTGAATGCGCATAAGCGTGTGTAGCGTAACAGAGGTAACGAGAATTGTGCGAGATGTCAACCTCGTTCGAGCAGTCGCCTCATATAACATTTCCGCAGCCGAACTAACCTGATGGATGTCCACCTAGTTGACGGAACGTACGAACTCTTCCGCCATTTCTTTGCTGTGCCGCCTGCGGCGGACGCAAACGGGCAGGAAATTGGAGCAGTGCGTGGTGTTGTCGCTTCCGTCCTCTCGATGATCGAGCGTGGGGCAACTCACATCGGAGTTGCAACCGATCACGTCGTCGAGTCGTTTCGTAACGATCTTTATCCCGGATACAAGACCAGCGAAGGCGTGCCTCCCGAACTGCTCTCGCAATTCCCTATTCTGGAAGAGGCACTCGAAGCTATGGGGGTGGTGGTGTGGCCGATGGTGTACTTCGAAGCTGATGACGCGCTCGCCTCCGCAGCCGCGAAAGCCGCGCAGGATGATCGGGTGACGCAGGTGATTATCTGCACTCCGGACAAAGATCTCGGCCAGTGCGTCGTCGGCACGCGAGTAGTTCAACTCGATCGCCGGCGTGAGATCGTGCGCGACGAAGCTGGCGTCCTCGCAAAATTCGGAGTGGGCCCGCAATCCATTCCGGATTATCTGGCTCTAGTCGGCGACAGCGCAGATGGCTATCCGGGCCTGTTGGGCTGGGGCGAGAAGGGCGCGGCGGCTGTGTTGTCCCGATATTCGAAACTGGAAAACATTCCCAAGGACTGGAAGGAATGGCATTCGTCGATACGCAAGGTGCGTTCCCTCTTCGAGTCGCTGCTCAAGGACTGGGATGAGGCTCTCCTATTTCGCACACTGGCAACGCTGCGGTTCGACGTTCCTGTGTTTGATACGGTCGAGGACCTTCGCTGGAAAGGACCGCGTCCCGAATTTGAGGACCACTGCGACCGAATGAAGTCGCCGGACTTGCTTCGGCGGGCGCGTTCGGCAGCTAGCAATCGGTAGCCGGGGCAAAGATCCGAGGCAGGCCTCGATTTTGGTTACTTTTTCGCCGCCTCGTCGCTGGCAGTCTGAGTCACGGCAAAGCAAGTATTGCCTGCCCCGCCTTGAGGGCCGCAGGTCAAACGCAGCTCGACTCCTTGCGCCACATTCGGAAATTGTAGCGTTAGCGTTTGGTCGGAGGCGTTGTATTGCCCTGCGGATGCCGGTTGTCCGTTGATTTGTATGCTGGCCGGCTGTTTTTTTACACCGTAGATCACTGTCTGAATTTGTGTGAACCAGGGCTTGTAGCTTCCTTGTTGCGGTGAGATCTTCACACGTAACGCGTCTTCGTATCCCTCGCACGAGTAGTCCACGCGCAGATAGTTGCCCTTGAGGTAATTAAAGGTGTCGCCGTCGTCCATGTACAGCGATCCCTGGCAGGTGCGGTCGGGATACACGCGCAGCTCCAGCGGTCCCTGCGGTTTCTCGGCAGTGTTCTGCACCAGCGGTTGACGCGGAATGATGGCTCCGCCGCGAATGAAAACCGGCAGCACTTCGAGCGCAGGATCGATGAACATTTCTCCTGGTTGGAATTGTTTTCCGCTCCAATACTCGTACCAGAGGTTTCCCTGGGGAAGAATGGCTTTGTATTTCTGCACGAAGTCCGGAAACTGCGCCGGCACCACGAGCAGATCGTGTCCGAAGAAATACTGGTTGTCTTTCCAATCGGCTTCGGTCACGAGCTTCTCCTGCTCGGGATATTCGAGGAACATCGGGCGCATCACCGGCAAGCCATCGCGGCTCGCCTCTTCAAAGCTCGTATAGATGTATGGCAGCAAGCGATAGCGCTCTTCGATGTAACGTTTGCGGATGGCCTCGTGTGCCGGCCCGTGTACCCACGGCTCCTGGTCGGCGGTCCCTTTTTCCGTATGATCGCGATCGATCGGGTTGAATGCGCCCAGTTCCAGCCATTTCGTCAGAAGCTCCGGCTGCGGGCTGCCTTTAAACCCTCCAATATCGTCGCCGATCATTGCGATGCCGCTCAGTCCAAGGTTCTGAAGCATAGGCACACTGATGCGCATGTGATTCCAGGAACTGGAATTGTCTCCAGTCCACGACGCCGAGTAGCGCTGCCCACCGGCATAAGTCGCGCGCGTAAGGACAAATGGTCGCTCATTGGGTTTTAACTTCACAAGTCCTTCGTAAGTCCCCTGCGCGTTCAGCATTCCGAGGACGTTGTGTACCTCCCGTTGCGTGGTGGTTCGCGCGGGAAAGCCCGCCTCTTCGACGCGATCCACGGCGTCCACGGGAATGGTCTTGTCACTGCGCTCGAAGACGGAAGGCTCGTTCATGTCATTCCAAAAGCCGGCCACGCCGGCATCGTAGAAGTCTTTATAGAGCGATCCCCACCAGTCGCGGGCGGCCTTGCGGCTGAAATCGGGAAACACGCTGGGGCCCGGCCACACCGGGCCGACGAACTCCGACCCATCAGGATTCTTGATAAAGAAGTCGCCTGCATGACCGCTGTCATAAGGCGCGTATCCCGGCTGATGGGCAATATGCAGATCAGTGATGACGACGGTCTTCACGCCTTCATTCAAGAAGTCATGCACCATGCCACGAAAATTTGGGAACTTTTCCCGATCCACGGTGAAGGGCCGATTCTGCACCTGGTAATCGATGTCGAGGTAAATCACGTCGAGCGGAATCTTCTTCTGCTGGAACGTGCTGACGATCTCGCGAACGCGGGCTTCCGGAAAATAACTGTAGCGGCACTGCTGGAATCCCAAACTCCACAACGGCGGCAATGGCTGCCGTCCAGTAAGCGCAGTGTAGGTTTCCACCACACGCTTGGGACGCGGGCCGTAGATGAAGTAGTAGTCCAGCTCGCCGCCGTCAGCGCCGAACGAGTACTCGTCGCCCGCAGCTTTGCCGAGGTCCCAATGCTGCCGATAGGTATTGTCGAGCAGAATGCCGTAGCTCGCGCCTTTGCGGTATGCGAGCAGAAATCCGATGGTCTTATATAGAGGATCGGTGGACTCCTGCCAGCCATAGGCGTCGGTGTTCCACATGGTGAAGGCCTGGTTGCGATGATCGAGCGGGCCGGCCTTATCGCCGAGTCCAAAGTAGTGCTCGTCCTCGGGCATGACTTTGGTGACGGTGAATTGCTCTCCGCGCCACTCGGTCGGCGCAGCGTCACGCGAGATCGGCGTTCCGTCGCTTGAAAGAAAGCTGATCATGGAACTGCCGCGATCGACAGAGATTCGCAGCGCCGCGGTCTGCACTTCAATGGCGCCGGCGGTCTGAGAAGACTGCACACTGAGCTTCTGTCCCGCGTTTGGCGCTACAGGCAGGACGGCATACGAGAATCTCTTTGCAAAGTCAGGGCCGCGAGTGGACCGAACCCGAATGATGCCGTCTTCGAGCGCAGTAATGCTCGTACGCCCGTTTTCGCTGATGACTTCAATTCCGTTCGGCGTGGCGTTGAAGCTGCGCACTGCGCCGAGCACCATGGGCGCAACGCTGATTTCAATTCCGGGCTGAACGCCAGAAGGACGCGCTTGCGGCGCTCCGCTTTGCGTGAGCGGGTTTCGAGGAGGTTGAGCTGACAAAGAGGATGCACAGACGAGTAAGACTGCGATGATCCGGGTCATGTCTTGTGGAGGGCAAGGTAGGACAGCGGAAGGAGAATGTCAAACGTCGCCGAAGGAGTGACTCAGAGCAAGCAATATTTCGAAGGACCGTCGGCGACGGTCCTTCGGTTCGAGTACTTCTATGCCCTGCCGACTTGCAGTCCCAGTGATTCCAAGGACGCCATTTCAATTCCTTCTTCGGCGAAGGAAACAACGCTCTCATCACCGTCGCGCAGCATGCGCCAGCAGAAGAGTTCGGCAAAAGCGCGCTTGTAAAAATCGGTATAAGGACCTTGCAATGTATCTGGAGCGAGGAATGTATCGATATGGTTCATGATGATCTCCTCCGATCGCCTGTTCTGGACGGTTCTGCTCCCTTTAACCCAAGTCTGATGCCGTTTATTCGTTGGTGGCTAGCGGAAACGCATATTTTTGTTGTTGACTTGTCAGAGTCTTGTCTTCGAACAAGGCCGCCTCGCATCCCGCCGCCCGTTCGAGACGAAGGCAACTCGCTCCGCGACTTTCCCTTCCCAACCAGATGGTCCCTAAGACGAACAATTGGAGGAGGGTGTGATGCCGAGAGATGGATTCTGGAGCGGCTTTGGATTGGGAACTTTGGCGGGAGCAGCCGTGGGAGCCGGCGCCTGCGCGGCAGCAGGGATCTTCGGATCAAGCTACGATCGACGCATTCTCCGCCTGGAGCGCAGCATTCAGATCGGCCGTCCTGTAGAAGAAGTATTCGCTGCGTGGTCACGCTTTGACGAACTGCCGGAGAGAATCTCGATTCTCCGACGCGTCGAGACCAGCGACAAGCGTTCCAATTGGACGGTTGAGATCGATGGGAAAGTCTTCGACTTCGACGCAGAGACGGAGCAGGTGATCCCGAACGAGTCCATCGGATGGAAGTCGATCACGGGCCCGAAGCACAGCGGCCGCATCAGCTTCGCGCAGATCGGCAACGACACCCTGCTCCACGTCACCATGAATTACGCACCGCCATTGGGCCGCTTCGCGCGGCTATTCGCTGCAATGACCCATCATCTTGAAAGCCAGATCGATCTCGCTTTTCGCGATTTCAAGCGGTCTCTCGAAGCTGGCGATCGATCTCAGCAAGGATGGAGACCCGGTGAGCGTGCCAGCGAAGCCGCGGTACAACGCTGGGGCAAGCGTCCACCGGCCAGCGCGGGCTGGGACGAGGCAGGCAGCGAATCCAATCGCACCACAGGAACCGAGGGCGTGCGCACGCTCGACGCGCCGGGAGCTCGTGTCGTAGATCCCGAAGCGCACAACCCGGAACTCGCAGTCGATTACACGCGCCCGCCGAAGGAAAAATATTGAAGCTTTCTTCTAATCGGCGTCCTGGGGAAATGATTTGAAGGTAACTTCGCGCGAGCGCACGTCCACGTGCTTGTTCTCATCCTGGGAAAACTTCTTCAAAAGACCTTTGATCACGAAGTATGCCTCTTTGTCTCTTGACTGAGCTTCGCCACGCGCGATCGTCCCACTGAACTCAAACCAGGTTCCGTGTACCGGCTTTGTGGTGAAGCTGATTTTTTTGCCTTCCAGAGACGCCTTGGTGAAGAACTGATCGAGGAACGCGTCCTTGTCGCTCTCGCCATCACCGTATCGCGAGATGAAGCCGGAGAGCTTGCCGTCCTCTACCGTGATTTGCACGAACTCGCCCTCGCGCAAGAACGTGTACATGCCGGAGATGTCGTCGTTCGACGTTGCGCGCGCCAAAGCCGGACGGTCTGGCGACCTATTCTGGGCATGGGCGGAGTTGCTCATGACAATCTGGAGACAAGTAGCCATTGCAAGCAGAAGTACAATTTTTCTTGGGACGAATGACCCGGTATTCACTTGGGTTTCAGCTCTCGTTAGTGGGATGAGGTTCGTTGTAATCAAGGTATAATCCAGCTACTCGGTAAGCAACGTTTTTCCATGTCGTCCCCTGCCAGTAAACCGCAGCAATCCCCTTTAAAACAGGCGGTTCCGCTCTCAGTTTTGAAGCTCAATTGGGAGCTTGCGCCGTGGCTGCCGACGGTCACGGAAAATGTCGCATCGATTTTCAGGCGCGAACCCGAGGCCCCGCCGCTCGACTTCCGTCCGGGGATTTTCTGGAAGGACGTGTTCGTCGATCAGCAACTCGACTGGAAGAATATTGTCCAGTCGTATGGATATCACCTGGTATTTGCCGGCTTGGTGTATGTCGCGTCGATGCCGTTCTACGCTCAACGTTTTTCCGTAATCGAGAACTTTCGCCACGATTCGATCACCTACGCTCCTGAAGTAACAGAAATGGAAGCTCCGATTAAGCCGGCGGTCGCAACCGCAAAAGTTCCGCAGATCGTCAGTCATAGTTCGCGCGGCCCAACCGAAATGCGCGGAGATGCTCTTCTGCGGCAGGCAATGGCGAAATCGGTGCCTCGCGACGCCGACAACCGCACACACACGATCATCGATCCGGAAGCTCCGAAGCTGACTACAGAGGCGCCGATGCCCGACTTGGTCGCGTGGACTCACACTCCACAGGCGCCACCAGTAGCGGCGACGGCGCAGCCTCAACCGCGTCTGATTGCGCCGATTCCGGAAGTCGTGCCAGTTGCACCGCCACCCGACGTGCAAGTAAGCAGCGCGAGAATGCGAATGCCGGAGGTTCCTGACGTGGTGCCGCCTCCTGTAGAGGTAAAAGTTGCGCGCGCGATCTCGGACATGAACGTTCCGAATCTTCGGCCCGAGGTCATCAACGCTGAACCTAAGCTGCCGGCCGAATCTGATCATGCCGCAAAGGCTTTGGCGGGATTGACAGCCGAGGTAGCGCCCGTCGTTCCGCCTCCAGAGATCAAAGGCGTTGGACCGGCGCATGAAGGCTCAGGCGCGTTGATATCCATTAATGTTACGCCGGTACGGCCGCCTGAAACGGCGCCGCGCGGGAGTGCTCGCGGATCATTTGCCGGCGCGGACGAGGGCCGTCCTACCGCGACTGCTCAACCGGAACGTCATGCGGGCGGAAGCGGACCGGGTGGTGAATCGCCAATCCCCACGAAAGAAGAATGGGGGCTAACCGCCGCTGCTCCTGCGGGACCGGCAGGTGGGCAGCGTTCCGGCACGATCTCTTCTTTATTAATGGGCATGTCGGTTCCGAATCTGCCCGCGCGAAGTGCGCAGCCGGCAAAAGAACTCGCCGACTTGAGTCCGATCGACCAGCGTGTCTTTCAGGGACGTAAGTCGTACACGATGGCGCTGAATACTCCCAATCTAACTTCTGTTGGCGGAAGTTGGATCTTCCGCTTCGCCGAGCGCGGCACTACGTACAAGCCGGGCGAACTCATTGCGCCGGTGGCAGTACGCGAAGTGGACCCCGCGTATCCTGCAGACCTGATTCACGACAGAGTGGAAGGCGTCGTAATTCTCTACGCGATCATCCGCGCAGATGGCACGGTCGCCGAAGTAAAAGTCTTGGAAGGCTTCGATGATCGCCTTGACGAAAACGCGCGCAAGGCGCTCAGCGCCTGGCACTTCGTTCCCGGCACGCGTGACGGCAGTCCCGTCGATCTAGAAGCAGTGGTGCGAATTCCATTTCGTGCCCACCGAGTGTTTTAGGGTGGACGTGAGTTCCGCTTAGCCGCCCGCAACTGCCGCCGATCTCCGGTCGAGCAAGTCGTAGACTTCCTGATTCACGCAAACTTCGTAGTACTTGCGCGAGGTCCAGTCCTTTAATTTTCTGTTGACGGCGTCCACGTGCGGGATTGCCGCTTCGCGGATGACGATCTTATGAAAGAGTCCGGCATCGAGCGGTACCATGCCGCTGAAGAGACGAACCGTTTCGCCGGCCCAGATGGTCGGCAAGTCGGTTTGATGTTCCTTGAGCGAGATCTCCTGCGCGAGTTTCTGGAACGCCGGGCCACTGATGAGGATTCCGCCGATGTTGTAGCGCACCAGGAACTCGTCTGGATTGTCGCTAGTGTCCTTGTCCTCGACGGTCTGCAGGTTGAAGACATTGAATGGCGTCTTGCTGTCCGCCACGAACTTGCGAGCGCCTTTGCTGCACGACGACAGGCGGTCGCTCTCATTCAGCGCTTTCGAAATCATGATCCGCTGCGATCCGTACATGAGATACATCGGCGCGGAGTCCTGAAACGAGATGCCGATTCCAAGTTCGAGCGCGGGGAGTCCCTGCTTTTGTGACTGTTCGTTGTAAGCGCTAACGATGCTCATCATCTCTTTTGCCAGGATGCAGGTGCGGCCGACAGCAAAGCCGGGTTCACCCTCGCGTTCAAACATGGCAAGAATGACAGCGTCCCCTTCGATGAAGACAGTAGATGCACCGTACTTCGGCAGCAGCTTGTTGATCGGCTCATAAAAGTTGAGGCTGAAGTATGAGGCCGGATTAAGCCCGCGCGCATGCAGCGTTCCCGTGAGCGTGGTTGAATCGCGGATGTCCGCTTTCAGGATCACGTGGCGGACTACCTTCTCCTCGCCACTCTTCTGCTCCTCGGGAAGCAGGAACTCGTAGAGAGTGCTGTTGATCGCCGAGAGCTCTTTGAGCTTGTCGCTGCCGATCACGTTAATCGCGTCCATCGCCGAGTTCATTGCTTCCAGGCGGCGCAAATCGCGGTGATAGCGTAGAAAATCACCAAAGAAGCGGGCAGCGACCCTGGCGCGTTCCGCCCCTTTATAAGACTCGACCTTCTTCACCGCCGCGTTCATGTTGTCGGGCGAAATCTTGCCATGTTGCTCCAGCAAGCTTTCGACGCGGATGCGTTCGCCGCGCGAGATGAGCGCGTTCTTCAATTGTTGCGGATTGATCGGCGGAGAATACTGCGCCAGCAGCGGCACCGCTTCGTAGGACGCGATCACGTGCTGGATGACGTTCTCTTTCTCGAGCAACTCGAGCCATGCATCGAGCAATGCGCGTTGCGCTTTGCCCTTCGGCTGGCCATCGACGGGAGTGCCATTTGCAAAGAGCTCCTGGGCGTTCTCCGGAACGTTTAGCAACCGATCGAAGCTGTCTTCGGCGGCCTCGGGTTCGGAGCCTTCTCCAACCGAGCGAAGAAAATCTGAGGCAATCGCCTGCATGGTCTCAAAGCGGTCGGGATCGCGGTCGTAGTTGCCGAGCATGACGTACTGCTCGGCATTCAGGTAGTCGTCGCGTCCATCCTCGGTGTAGAGCAAACGATTGATGAACAGGTCGTATGTGTCGTTTGCCAGTTCCCCGAATAGCGAACGCCGCATGCGGGCGAGCGACTCTTTCTCGATCTCGCGAATGGTGGCGAACAGGTCTTGACCAACCTTGCGCAGCACCGCTTTCTTGCTGATATGGAATTGCGCGAAGCGCTCGCGCATCTCTACGGATTTCGCCGGGAATAACTGACGCGGGCCATCATAAGTTTTCAGCTTGGCGCGGCATCGTTCCAAGGCCTGCGCGAATTGCGCGCTCATCTCATTGCGCTGGAACTTGATTGCGGCGAGACGAGCCAGCAGATCCAGCGACACGTTGTTTGCTGCTTTCGCCTGATTCAAGGCAGACACGTGCAGTTCGAGCAGAGCGCGTTTGAAGTCGCTGGATTCCGCCTGCTTGCCATTCGTCTTGGCCGTTTGCGGCAGAATCACCCGTGAAATCGGTCGCGAGGGAGCCGCATCGATTTCCATGAGCGACTCAATCTGGCCATACTTAACAACGAGACGAAAGATGTGGTGGCGAGCAATTTCTGAGAACCGTGAACTGAGGGCCACATCATGTCGAACGTTGTCCACGCCAGGAACTAGGCCCTCGAGTTGGATGGACGGCTGATACGACGCGAGCTGCATCTGTCGGGCGTGCTCGGCGAGGTTCCCGCGTTGTCGGAAACGAAATGGCATCTTGGCCGTCCCGGATCAGGCAAGCAGTGCCAATCGAGTGCCGCTCAATGCACGCAGAGCGGTAGCTGCACAGGACCCAAGGTAAGTCGGGAGAAGTTTACCTTGCTGTTAGCGCTTCCCGAACGGGGTGTTCACCTTACGTTACTAGTTACCAAGGAGTATGAAAGCGCTGGCTGGCGCGAGGGACAACCGCAGCTCCAATGGGTCGGCATCCCCCTTTTTGGGGCTTTAGTCTGCTGACCGCAGACTAGTTCTTGGCGCTTCAACCGGCTTTGTATTCGGCCACCTGCTCGCCGGGCTTGAAGATCGGAATCTGCTCTTGCGCGGGGTCCAGCATCGACAGCTTGAGGTCGAGCTCCTCCATGTCTTTGCGCGACCAACCAACGATGCTTAGCTGAATCTCACCATCTCGATCGATCAAATAAATGGTTGGAACTGTAGTCAGCTTGTAATCATTGGAGACCCGATAGGTCTTGAGATCATCCAGAGCGACGGAGAACTTGACCCCATACTGCTTCAGGAACGCTTGCGTGTCCTTCAAAGTGTCCTGCGAGATTCCGAGGAACGTCACAGGGCTCGTTGGATAAATTTCGAACAGTCGCTCGATGTACGGGAAGGCGTATTGGCAGACGGGACAACTGACCTTAAAGAAGGCGAGCACTACCGGACCGCGAAGTAGCAGATCAGACGGAACTACAGGTTTGTTGTCGAGGGTAGTAAGCGCGAAGTCTGGCGCTTTTACGCCACTTGGAAGTGCCATTTCAGCTCCTTCGGTTCGAGATCCTGCGTGAAGTACCGCCCAGTTTGATTTTATGCAAGGAGGTTGAGCTTGCGCAAAACCTTGCGCGTGAGCCCAGTGATGGGCAGATGCGACACCTCGTCGAGCGGAATCCATGACACTCGGCTACTCTGCGAGCTCTGACCGGCAAAGACAGAGATCGTCCAATCCGTCTTGGTGATCGAGTGTTTCAGCACGAGCGACGGCTGGCCCTTCACGGCTCTTGCGCTGTTCGGCAGTTCCCACATGCCAGGCATAAGAGTTTCACTCGCATGTCGCTGACACAGAGCAATGGCATGCTTGCGAATGGAGACCAGCAGCGAAGCGGATTTACGTATTCTCGTTTTTGGATTCGCAGGAATGGCTGAATCCCAGCCATCGCCATGAGTGTGGCAGAGCGTCTTGACGGGACAGCGGAGGCAATCCGGAACTCCGGGCAGGCAGACGGTCGCGCCAAGTTCCATTATCGCTTGATTGAAATCGCCAGGGTTGGTCGGATCCAGCAGCGCGCTGGCGGTATTCCATATCTGTTCGCCCGCTAGTGTTGCGCCGCTCATACGCTCCAGGACACGTTGCACGTTTCCATCAACAACTGCGACGGGCTCTCCGAATGCGATGCTCGCGATCGCGTTGGACGTATAGCGACCGATGCCCGGCAGCTTCCGGAGCTCTGCACTCGAGCCAGGCAGATGACCGTCGTGATCGTGCACGACCTGTCTGGCGGCAGCATGCAGCATGCGGGCTCGCCGGTAATATCCCAGACCACTCCACCGCGCCAGCACATCGTCCTGGCTGGCGCGAGCCAGATGCCGCACAGTTGGGAACGCCTTCAGGAATTTCCGGTAGTACTCAAGAACAGCGGCCACGCGAGTCTGCTGCAGCATGATCTCGGAGACCCAAATCGGGTAAGGATCACGCGTGCGGCGCCATGGCAGATCGCGATGGTGCGCGCTGTACCAGGTCAGCAGCTTCCGGCGGAACAGCTTCCTGCAGGCTACCAGATCACCAGCCATATGGTTTCGGTGTTTAGTCTGAAGCAATTGGCATTCATCAATCGCCATTAGCATGCTGCATTGCCACACTTTAGTAATCTTGTGACCCCATCCGGCGCTACCTACGATTGTTGAAGCCGAGAGGTCTCCGCGACACTCCCTGTTTTCGCTGAGTCGTCCGAATTGTAAGTATAGGACCTATAACACGATGCGCACTAGTCCAGAGCAAGTCAAAACCAGGCAAGGGACTGTGAACCGCCGCAATGCAGTGGCTGGCTTCACGGTGTTGGAGTTGCTCGTTGTTGTCGTGATCGTACTCATCGTAGCCGCGATGGCAATTCCGTCGATTGCTCAGATAGCAAAAAGCTACACCCTTTCTTCGACGGCACACTCACTGGCGGCAATGATCAACGAAGCAAAGCTGCGCGCAGGATCCGATTTTACCCTCGCGCGTTTGAACTGCACCGACATGACGTCTAGTGTCCAAGCAAGTTGCTTAGTCGAGGTCTGTACGGTTAAAGGTGCAACGCCAGGCAGCTGTACCACATGGACCACAGACCAGGTAGCGCAACCATTGCCCCAGAACATGACGTTCCAGCTTGGGACGATCTCCACGGTACCTGCTGACAGCACTCAGACCACGCCCGCAGAGACCCTTAAGATCTACTTCAACTCACGTGGAGTTCCGATCGATGTGTCGGGGACGTCTCCGGTTCCAACCGGAGGCTATGTCCTATACGTAAAAGACTCTACGGTCAGCGGCAACAACAATACGTATGCAGTCGTCCTCACCTTGTCAGGGCGCACAACGTTCTACTCATATCAAAATGGTTGGAGTCAATTATGACGGGAGCTTATGCCGCGCATGACTAAATCAACGCAGAGCCTTAAGACGCAAGCCGGTGTCACGATCATAGAGACCGTAGTTGCGGCGGCTGTTTTGCTTATCGTAACCATTGGGCTGCTTTCGCTTTTCACCTTAACGACCGGGTCCGCCTCTGGACAAGGAGAAGACGCAACCCGCACGACCGAATATGCCCAGGACAAGATGGAACAGCTGATGACGTTAACTTTCAACGACGGCGCAACCGATACCACTAAGTTTCCAGCCGCAAGTACCGGCGGAACAGGTTTAGGCGGCACCATGGCAAACAGCGCTACTGTCGGTGGGGTAACTTACGGATCTCCAGCTACAAACTATGTGGATTATCTGGACCAGACCGGTAACTTACTCACGTCTTCAACCGGTGCCTTCTACACGCGGCAATGGATGATACAGACCAGTTCCAATGGGCGCTTAAAGACGATCACAGTGACTGCTTGGGCAAATTACCGGCAGGGCAACGGGCAGCCTTTACCTTCAACGACAGTGGTGTGCATCAAGTCCAACTTCTGAGAAAAGGCCTCCTATGAAAAGCTTCCGCTCTAATCCGATTCCGCGAGAGGACGGGTTCTCTCTGCTCGAGTTGCTTGCGGCACTCGGGATATTACTGATCATCTCAGGAGCCACCCTGTCCGCAGTGAACTATTACCAGAAGAATTACAGCCGGACTCAGCAGCTGACGGACATGCATTCGGGCGTCCGCGGGGCCGTGGAACTGATGACACAGGAGATTTCTCAAGCTGGACTTATCAACTCGCTCGATAGCACCGCGGCAAATATCAACGCATCGCTGAGTCTGAGCAGCACCGGCAGCCCAATCGCTCAAACTGTCCCGGTTGACAATGCAAGCCTTTTCTATGCCGGCGAAGAACTGCAGGTTGACACAGGCGCTAACCAGGAGACCGTAGTCGTTGCCAGTATTGTGGATGCCACTCACATCTCCGGAATTTTCACGAAAAATCATACTTCAGGAGCCGCGCTATATGCAGTCGGCACTATCGCCGAGGGGGTGGTGCCCCCTCCGAATCCGAGCACGTATGACAAGACTACGTGTTGCGACACTCTGCAAATCATTGGAGACGTCAATGGGGACGGAACTCTGCAATTTGTGGAATACAAGTGCGACTGGAGCTATGTAGACGGCACTGGTGCTACGGTTCCAAGCCTTACTCGGAGCCAGAGCAAAATCACCCCGAATGGGGCTAAAAGCGCCGCCGTTGCGCTGGTGAAGCACATTAAAAAGAACCCGATCCCTTCAGGAGGCACGACCAATACACCTTGTTTTCTTTTTGATACCCGGAACCTTAGTGTCACTGAGACGGACGGCACTACACTGAACTACTGGTACACGACAAATGTGAGCTTGACCCTTACTGTTGAGACAGATAAGAAGGACTTGCAGACGAATCAAACCTTAACTATGACTAAGTCATTTCTAGACCTGTCTCCACGCAACGTGAACGGGGCGTATCAGTTGGCGCAGACAAGCCAACCAGGAAGGATTTTGGCTAGACCTACGGGCAATCCAACTTGGTTGCCATAGGCAGTTGCCAGATTAGCGATACGAAACAGGAGACACAGATGAAGATCAGAGGACTGAAATCAAAGTGCAAGAGGCACCCGGAAGGTGGAGTCGCACTTATCATGGCGCTTCTGTGCGTCATAGTGCTCTCTCTTCTCGCCGGAGCCCTGGTGTTCGTGACAAAAACCGAGATGGTCAGCAGTGGCAATTATCGGCAACTGGCGCAGTCCCGTTACGTGGCGGAAGCGGGCGCGCAAGCCACGGTTGACTGGCTGGCTAACAACCTGCCCGCCCCTGATCCTTCGCTGTACACCACAACTAGTTACCCAATCGCCCTTAGCGGCCAATCTTGTAACGGCACGAGTCAAGCCGGTTGCGTTCTGCTCGATACCACCAGTTCACGCTCTACATTTCCCGATTCCGGCAACACACTTCGTTCGGGCTTTGCAAATTACTTCAATTCCAGCAGCAACGGCACGCAGATCACAGGACTGTCTGGGGCTACGGCGAGCAATGCCGTTACGGCGCAGCTGATGTCTATTAGGCCGGTAACCGCCTTTGGCTCTTCAAGCACACAGTACCTGCAATCGTGGAAGATCAAATCGACGGGGAGCCTTACAACCTCTCAGACTGCTCAGACCGAAGTCCGATTGGAAGTGGAGACGTTTCTTACGCCCTTTCCACAGTATGCCGCATTCGGAAATTCCAGCAACTGCAATGCGATCGGATTGGTCGGCAATGCCAAAACTGACAGTTACGACTCATCGCTGGGAAATTACACAGTTGCTGGAAGCGTTACGAATTCTGGCGGGAACGTAGGAACTAACGGTTCTGCATCGCTCACCAGCAATGCGGCGGTCAATGGAACAGATTCCTGGGCCAACAAGGCAGGCAATTGTTCACCCCCGTCAGGGGGCAATCCGGGGACGATTCAAAAAATCAGCCCAGTAACCCTGCCGCCACTACCTGCTGTGCCTGCAGGAATTGCGGTTAACAGCACGGCATTTACCGGAACCATGTCTCCCAATGTCGGTTACTCAGGCGTGTCTCTAAGCGGGAGCACCACCCTAACTTTGGGTCCCGGGACGTATTACATGGACAGCCTGAGTGTTAGCGGCCAGGGCCAAATCCTGGTCAGCCCAGCCGGATCGAAAGTCATCATCTATATCACGGGAACCGGCAGTACGGGCGGTTTCAGTATTGCGGGAAACGGCATCTCCAACATCGGAACCGGCGACGTACCGGCTAATTTTCAAATCTTGTATGGTGGCAGCGCTCCATCGTCTATCGTGGGTAACGGTTCAACGCAAGCAGTTGTTTACGCCCCGAATTCCAACATCAGTATCAACGGCAACGGATCTCTCGGAGGTTCGATCGTCGGCAATACAGTCAGCTTCAATGGTAACGGAGTTGTCCATTACGATCGGAACCTGAACAATAATTTCGGATTCCTGACGAACTTCATCACGACTGCTTTTAGCTGGGACAACGCGGACTAAAAACCGGCTACGGCGACGCCCGCCTAAGGGCGTCGCTCCTTCAATGTGCCCTGAAGCTTTCCACCGATAACAGAAACTCTTGCGCACGGGCCATGCACTCCTCGGGCGCATCGTCGCTATTGATGGTTAGTCTTGGCCCGCTCACGGGCTCCGCTTCGAAGTCACGCTTCTTGGCGAAGTACAGTTCCACAGTTCGGTTCGCCGCTAGATGAGAACCACTGGCTAGATCTTTTTCGATGCGGGCAATTGCGGTCTGTTCGCTGGCGATACATTCGATTACGGCCAGTGGTATTCCGGCTTTTTCTGCACTGGCGCGCACGCGTTCTCTCTGATACTGGCGGGAGAAGGGTCTGCCGTCGAGAAACACGCGCAGTTTGGGTTGGCGTTTCAATAAATACTCGGCAGCTTGCATCATTACGTCCTGGCAGAAATCGTCCTGCTCGACCGAATATTCAATCTGAGTCGGTCCGAACAGGGCTGGGCGGATGATGTCTTTGTCCAGCACGAATCCGCCGAATCGTTCGACCAGAGCTCGTGAGAGGGTGCTCTTCCCTGTTCCCGGCAGGCCCACCATCATGATCAGCATCACTCAAAGTGTTACCATCCCGTGCGCCCCTATGACAAAACTTCAATCGATTGTCAGTCTGCTCGTCGTGCCTTGTTTGGTAACTCCAACCCTCAACTCACAGAACAAGGCAGCCAGACCGTCTGATACCACGACGGCTCATCCCATCGTTCTGCACGCGGCACGACTGCTCGACATCGAAGCTGGCCGCATCATCTCTCCCGGCGAGGTGCTTGTTCAAGGTGAGCGCATAGTCGAAGCCGGGCCTTCGGTTTCTCATCCGGCCGGAGCGCAGACGATCGATCTAGGCGACTCGACCTTGATGCCAGGGCTGATCGATGCCCACGTGCATCTGTTCCTTCATCCTGGGGCTGAGGATTTGCAGACCGTGGAAGAGTCTATTCCGCAACGGACGATTCTGGCCACGCTTGCTGCCCGGGACGACCTGATGGCCGGCTTCACTGCCGAGCGAGATATGGGGACCGAAGGAGCAGGCTCGGCCGACACCGCTGTACGCAACGCCATCAATGCTGGACTGATCCCCGGGCCTCGGCTGCGAATCAGCGGCAATGCCATCAGCATCCTCGGTGGCCATGAAGATGCGATCGGCTACAACCCGGCCCAGCACGTTCTCGGGAACGCCGACTACGCCAACAATGCCGCCGAACTGGTGAGCGTTATTCGCGAGCAATTCAAACAGGGCGCTGACTTCATCAAGATCTACGAAACTGGTCGCGACTCATTTCACGACGGCAAATTTTCTACTCCTTATCAGTACAGTGAGGCGGAACTTGCTGCTGCCGTGCAAGAGGCAGCGCGCGTCGGCAAGCGGGTGGGCGTCCACGCGACCGGCGAACCCGGCACACTGTTTGCAGCGCAGGCAGGCGTAGAGTCCGTCGATCATGCCGATCAACTCAGCGACGAGACCATGCGCCTCATGCGCGACCGGCACATTCCTGCCGTGCCCACATTCGCCATTTCGGAATACTTCGCCGATCACGCTGCCACACCCGAAGCCGGCAAGCGGCAGCACGAGCTGCTGCAGATGCATGCTCAGGAGTTCCGCAAGCAACTTGCTGTAGGCGTGCCGATGGTCGTCGGCTCCGACGTTGGACCGTTTCCCCATGGCACTCAAGCGCGGGAACTGGTGCTGATGGTGCAGTATGGAATGAAGCCCATCCAGGTGCTGCAGGCCGATTTGCTCAATGGCGCCAAACTCCTTGGATGGGACGGCCAGATCGGCGCGCTCAAGCCCGGCTATTTCGCCGATGTAATTGCGGTTCCCGGCGATCCAACGCAAGACATATCCGCGACGACTCGCGTCAGCTTCGTCATGAAGGACGGCCACGTGTACCGGCAATAACATTGCGCTGACATCCCGCGGCATTTCTCCTGCGTAGAATTGCCTTGGATGTTTGCTCGAGACAGTCTTTCTTTCGCGCGGATGAGGGGCGTCTGCCTGGCATTGCTCGTATGCACCGCATCGCTGTGCGCGAACGACAAGCCGGGCGCCAGATCGATTTGGTCATTTGATCTGCGCGGCGTCGGATATCGTGCTGACGCTCCCAATCCCGAGTATCTCGCGCTGGTACATCGAACCTCTCCCGTTCTCTTCGTGGACGACGGCAAGGTGCTTGCCTACTTCGTGGATGTGAATCCCACTCATCAGTTGCAAACGCGTGGCGAAAATAACCGCTTTCAGCTTCATTTGCTGCTGCTCGACGTGGAGAGCAGCCACGTGATTGCTTCGGCATCGCTGCCCACTTCGCTGGCCGGGTGCCAAGTGTTGGTCGCCTCCAATGGCCACATTCTGGTTAACGCCGCCAATGCTTTGCGGGCGTACTCAGACTCGCTGCAATTACTTTCGGAAGAACTCTTGCCGAGTTCAGGAGACACGTGGCTCGCGACCGTTTCGCCGGCGGGGAAGACGCTGCTTCTCATCCAGCCACACGCGCAAGACGGAGTTGTCGATATCTTCGCCAGACGCGCCGACACCCTCGAAGCGATTCGAAGTTGGCGACAGCACGGCGAGTTCCGCATTTCTTGCCTGGACGATTACGTGTATGAGCGCGTGTCAGACGAATTGGAACGAGCCGCGCTGCTCCGCCTCGATACCAACCAATGGACGATCGTGAATCCGAAATTAAGAATACGGGGAAGTTGGACGGTGTCGGCAGTTCCAGGACAGAGACTTTTGTTCGTCAGCAGTCAGGGCCTTTATCTCGGAGATATATCCGGCAACATGCAGGCGCTCGGGCGAATTCCCAATGGATTCACGCCCGCCACGGCCAGCGTAGCCTCGCGAAACGGAGCCATCGCCGCGGTTCCGCTGACCCGATACCAGGTGACCCCATTTGCCGTTGGAGTTAAGATTACGGACTTCCGAGTTCAAGTGTATGACCTTGGCGAGCAACAGCTTTTCGCGGAACTGAATATGAAGCCCATTGGTCAATTGCCTGCAATCCGAGCCGCCTTGTCGCCTCGGGGTGACAAGTTGCTAGTGATGAACAGCCACATGCTCTCGATGCATGCCATTCGCGAAGCTGCTCGTGAGTAGCGATAGGCAAGAACTTATACTGCTGACGTGCCCAGCCTGTTTGCACTTCTTCTTATCGCTTCGGATAGATTGCTGAGTTGGAAGCTGTTACTCGTCGCCGCGTGTACGGTGGTGCTCCTGCTGATCGTTCGAGCGCTGTCCTCGTCTGCAGCCGGCAACACTCCTGTGACGCCCATCTATGACCCAAGTCCGGGTAATGAGGCAGAGTTGCGGCCATCGGGCCATTTTCGAGGTGAACAAGCGCCGAAGGCAAAGGATCTCGGAGATATACGCGTCACGCAATTTAATTTTTCGCAATTTGATGCCGTGCCCGGACCACCTGACCCCAACAGTTTTGCTGATGAGTTGATGATCGAGCTCTACGATGCGCGTACCGAGCATCACTGGCAGACATCTTTCGTCGTAGCCACGCCTGCCGGAATCGGCAGGTTGATGGATGAACAGCGCTGGGCGTTTTTCTATGCCACCGAGATATTCATCGTCCACAAGTACGATCTGACGCTGATACGAGAGGCCGTGTACGGGCGCATCAACGAAGTTCGGGCTCAGGTTGGGACCGATCCAAAGCCGCCTTTAATCGGGTAGTTGCGTGGAATGAAATGCTCCTGACACGAAATCCAGCCAGCGTCTAAGCGTTTGCTCCGAGGTGCTAACCCTGTAGTCACCTAGGGCAGCATCTCTGGATTGATTTTCAGGTACTTTGGCGGGATACTTCTTCAATGGGCTCGCGCCAGTTTGCCTGCAGTTTGTTTTTGGGGGCAGGGATCGCCATCGTGGCACTCCTGATAATTCCGGCGGTTCACGTGCCCTTCATCGTCGTTCATGGGCCGGTCTCGACGTTGAGTAGCCAGCGTTCTGCGTGGTCGTTAATTTTTCTGCTGTGGGCAGCGGCGCGCGTGATGGCCGGTCTTGCATTCGTGCCTGCAGCGATTCGTTTTACGCGTCATGCGCATGACGGAGAACTTGTCATTTTCCATTCTTTGCGCCTGACTTGCCCACTTCGGTGCTAGCGCCGCTAGCTTCTTCGTCCACAGGTTTCCACAAATAATCCCGCAACTTAGGTCGCTCGCGACCCTCTAACGAATAAGGAGATATATGTTGAAGTCCCGCACATCTTTCATCAGTCTCTTACTCAGCCTGGCTGCCGCGCTCCTGCTCATCACTGGTTGCGCCAAGAAGCCCGTTGCCGCCAAGGTTCAGACGCCGCCCGCAGCGCCGCCGCAACCCACGGTGACGCTGAGCGTCTATCCCGCGCAGATTCAGCAAGGCCAGTCCGCAAAACTGACGTGGGAAGCCCAGAACGCAACCGACGTCACCATCGAACCTATGGGATCGGTGAATGCGACTGGCTCTCAGGACGTGAATCCCAGCGACTCGACTACATACCGGATCCTGGCCAAGGGACCCGGCGGAAGCGCCGACTCTAGCGCTCGTCTCACGGTCGTCGTGCCCGCACCTGCAACCGCCGCTGCTCCAAATCCGACCTTGCGTGAGCTTTTCGAGCGCAACGTGAAAGACGCCTTCTTCGCGTATGACGACTACAAGCTGGATTCCGAAGGCCAACAGCTTATCGCTTCGGACGCCCGGTTTCTCCAGCAGCATCCCGATTTGAAGTTCACTGTTGAGGGACACTGCGACGAGCGGGGTTCTGAAGAGTACAACCTGGCCCTCGGCGCCAGTCGCGCGGAAGCCGTAAAGCAAACCCTCATCGCTCAGGGCCTCGATGGTTCGCGCGTGAATACAACGAGCGTTGGCAAAGAGAAACCGTTCTGCACGGACTCAAATGAAGAGTGCTGGCATCTCAACCGCCGCGGACACTTCCTGCTGCCGTAGTTTTCTCGAAACAAGTAGCTGAGACGGGGATACCGAAAGGGTGTCCCCGTTGTTTTTTTGGGGGGTAGGAGTTTCGCCCCTATTTCGTGTGCGTTCCCGAAGCAACGCTGCAAGTATTAGCAACGCTTTCGACTTTCACGACTTGGAATTCTCGCAAGCCCGGGTGGCGGCGTTGGGGATCGGCTGGCAAGCCATTTGCAGCACTGTTCTCGCGCCCCGGATCTGCCGGCTCTGGAGCATCAATGAACGCTCCGCTCAATTTCACCTGGTGGCCGACCTGCAGTGCCAAGTCCTCGGAATTGCTGAGTTTCACTTTTCGGCCGTGCGTAGTCTGCAACTCGTAAGCACCGGCGTTGTCCTTCAGCAGACACCCCTTCATCGTGCGTTCCCCACCAGGCATTTTGCGGCGCACTGCGCCGCGTTGCACTGCTCCCTTGGGCGGAGTTTGCGCGAAGGCAACAGAGAGGAACATGACCACAATGCCTAGAGATTTTTTCATTGGAGATGGGATTATTGCTGCCGTCGGGAAATTCGAACGATATTCAGAAAGATAGCTCGGGCGGAAACGGATGTCCAACCGAGCTAACCACTGGCCGTTCTTGATGAACTGCCGGAGGACTGCGGAACGCAGAAGACGACCTACTGCATGTCGTCGAATTCGACGTGAATGTTCTCAATCGCCTTTTGCAGCTCGCGCATGGCTTTATCGACGTCTGAACCATGCGCCTTCAGCTCGGCGGAAGCCTCGGCCATGGCCTTTTTTATCTCGCGATCAAAATCTTCCCGATGGCCGATTAGCGCGTTGGATACTTCTGCGGAGGCGTTGTCCATGGCCTTGGCAATCTGCTTCTCATTGGCGGTGATTGCGCGGCTGGCCGCCAGGGTGGCGGCATCAATACTGTGCTGCACGGCTGGTTGCATGTCCTCCAGTGCGCTGGCCATATCATCCGCGGCGCTCTCGAAGTCCGAATTCTCACGAACAGCCGAGCTGTCGCGTGGTGTCGGTGGGAGTGACATTGAAAGCGTCTGCTCCCTTCTGTCGCGAACGATGACCACGGAAAGTTTTCTATGTTTCGGATTGTGCATGGCCTCTGCCCAATCCGAATGATCAGTGATCTTCTGATCGTCAACGCGGACAATCACATCGCCGGCCCGCAGTCCCGCAGCATCCGCCGGACTGCCCTTCTGCACCGATCGCACCAGCATGCCCCCTGCATTCTTTACACCGAAGTAGTCGCCCAGTTGCGGAGTGAGGTTCTCCACCGTGGCGCCGGAAGGCGAGCGGTAAACATGGGTGACCATCTGGTCGGTCCAGTCGTGCGGAATGTCCGGAGGCATGATGGCCATCGGAGGCACTGATACGGACGGCGGTACTGGGAATGCGAATGAGTGCGGCGGACCTGCGATTACCGGCGCCATGAACCTTTTTCGGTCCGCAAGCTGGACCTTCAGCGTTTGTGTCTGTCCACCGCGAACGATGTCCACCGCGACGGTGCGTCCCGGTCGTGTCTCGCGGATGAGCCGGCGAAACTGCTCTTCGCTTTCGACTGGAGTCCCATTGAAGTTCAGGATGACGTCGTGTTCTTTGAATCCGGCTTTGCCCGCTGGAGCATCCTCGTCCACCTGGGTGATCTCAACTCCGCGATCGTCCTTCAGGTTGAGCGCCGACGCACGTTCTTTCGTGATGTCCGAAATGTCCACTCCGAGATACGATCGCGACGAGCTAGTCTCGACGTCATAAACTTCTGGCGCGCTCGAAGTAGATAGCTGATGAACTTTTGTCTTCTGTGCGGCCACGGGCAGTGCAGCCACTGCTACAAGTGCAATCGAGCCGATCGATCTAAGTGTCATAAGGATTCTCCTGCTCGCTAGCGCTTCAGCGCAATGAATTGAATCTTTCCAGTGGAGGTGTGCAGCTTGAGCGCTGGGCCGCCACCGTTCAGGTCGCCCTCAGCCGACATCTCGCGTGGACCATAATCTCCGCCTTCTGAGGAAATGCGAATGCCTGGCAAATCACTGGTGATCGCATTCCGCGCGGTCGCCACATCGATGTTGGCATGAATGCTCACTTTTAGATCAGACGGAATGTACACGATGATGTCACCGACTCCAGTGTCGAGAGTCGAATCGCTGAACTGGCCGTTCATGGCCATGAATTCCGCAGTAATCGCTCCTGCGCCGGTTTCGGCACGCACGCTGTGACTGACCTTGGAGCAATGAATGCTGCCACTGCCGGTGGATGCCTTGATAGCACCCTTGCCGCCGTTGAGCCGGATGCTTCCGCCGCCAGTCTCAACATCCATGATGCCGCCAACGGTACCGATTTCGATGCTTCCACCCCCCGTGGATGCACGGAGTCCGCCGTTCAGGTTGCCAACATGGATGCTGCCGCCGCCGGTCTCGATAACTCCGTCGCCATTTCCATTCTGCACGTGAATGGAGCCGCCGCCGGTAGATACATTGAGACGGCCGCCGACCGAGTTCACCTGGACACCGCCGCCGCCGGTCCGTACGGTCAGATCTGCCGCGACTGTACCCACATTGACCGAACCACCGCCCGTCTGTCCATTTACGTTGCCGCTGATGTCATCGAAATTTGCCGACCCACCGCCGGTCTCGGCCTCAACGCGTCCTCCGAGATGGGAGAACTGAAGACTTCCGCCATCGGTCTTTGCTCTTACGATTTCCACGTTGCGCGGAGTAACGATATTGAATTCGATCGATCCGCGATGCCAGCTTCCGGATCCCTCGCCGCCGAAGTATGCTGCTTCACCCTGCCGCGAGGCGATGATGCGGACATTTTCGAATGCGCGGCGAGCGCTCTCTTCCGAATAGCCGTTCAATTTTTTCCGAATTGTGTAGGTGATGTTTGACTGTGGGCCGCCGGTCACGCTGACGCTGCCGGAATCGGTATGCACTTTGATGATGCGCGCCGCCGGCATCGTCCCGGTGATCTCTTCTACCCAGGAATTGCCGTCGCGATAAATCCTGGACGCGTTCTCCGGCTGGGCTACTGAAATCCCGGCGAGCGCCAGCATCAAAATCGGGAGCGCGAGTTGTTTGCGAATGACTGCCAATTATGTTTCCTCAGTTTCTATGCGCGAGTTCTTGCTACAGAGGATTCGCAACCCACTGTATGAATTGCCTTACTCGAAATTCGGGAGGTTCGCCAACACGCGGCGAGACTCCTGTTGCAAATACTTGTCTTTGTCCTGATGCGCCAGTTCGGCGAACGCCTGACGCACGCTGCTGTCATTCTTGACCGTTTCCAGCAACGAGATCGCCTGCGTGCGCACGCCGGGATTGCTGTCTTGCAGCAACGCTTCCAGCACAGCATCACGCACTTGCTGATCGTCTTTCACATAAGCGCGCAGACCTTCCAGCGACTTCAGTCGGACACCGGGGTTGCGATCATAGCGCAACGCATAGATCAGGGCTTCACGCACTCGAACATCAACAGGGTTCTTGGTCAGCAGGTCGATGGAATCAAGCCGGACGCCAGAATTGATGTTGTTGCGCGCCGCGAAGAGAAGAAGCTGTTGGATTTTCGGATCGTCAACCGAGCCGGACGCCTGGTCGGTGTACACCTTGTCATACTGAATTTTGACTTGATTGCTGCCGGGTTCCTGCGTAATGCCGCGAATACCAGCAATGGAAGCGTTCGCCGTATCTATGGGGCCGGGAGTCACTTTGCTCACGATGGCTCCGGGCCTGGCAACTTCGTAGGTGGTCACCACTCCAGCGCCGAACCCGATCATGAGCAGCGCGGCTGTAAGTGCAGGAGCAAGCTTGACCGACTGCATCCATCCGGCGAGATCAAATGTAAAGCGCCGCCAGCCACGATGTTGCTCCTCGGATTCCAGCGCCTCTGAGAGCCGCATGCGCGAACTGGCCAGCAGATTCGGCGACGGCTCCAGCAGCGGCTGCGACGACATCGTCAGCTTGAACCCGCGCATTGCCTCGAGCTCCGACTTGCACGAGGAGCAACGTTCCGCGTGCCGCTCGAGCTCATAGCGCTCGTCATCTTTCAATTCGTCATAGACATAGAGGGCAGCATTTGCCCGTGTCCAGTCACAATTCATAATTCCACACTTTCAAAAGAATCTCGTAAACCTCATCTCATGCTTGCCAACGTGCCGCGCAGTTTTTGCGTAGCACGAAATAAAGTGTTCTTGGCGGTCTCTTCCGTCGTGTTCAACATCTCGCCGATCGTCCGCAGCTTGAGTCCCTGATAGTGCTTCAGCTCGAAGACGGTACGCTCGCGCGGCGTCAATCCTTCCAATGCTTTGTTGATTTTTCCGCCGAGCTCGCGACGCATGAGATCGCGCTCAGGATTTGCTCCTGCGCGTCGATCTGGGACCTGGTCCAGAAGATCGTGCTCTTCGCCGTCTGAATCCAGCATCACCGGCGAGTCTTCCCGCCTGGTTTTTTTCTTGCGGAGATGATCGAGACACAGATTGGTCACGATCCGGTACATCCATGTATAGAAGGAACATTCGAAGCGGAAATTACCCAGATGACGGTAGGCCTTGAGGAAGGCTTCCTGATAGATGTCCTGGGCTTCTGCCTCGGAGCCGGTGAGGTGCAGAGCCAGACGCAACACCGCCTGGTCGTACTGGCGCACCAGCTCTTCAAAGGCACCACGCGATCCACGCTGGGCTTCGCGGATGAGGTCGGCGTCATTCACGCGGTTGAGTGTCTGGCTCACCATCGGGCTCCCGGCCAGGAGGGATGGCCGAGTACCTTCCTCCGTTCTCGCCTGCACTCCGCGCGCGCGACCTAAGCTCGCCATACCTGAATCACAGCCGAGGACTGTGCCACACGCCACTGCGGCTAGACTGGGCATTCCTGCTCCTCATGTATCAAACCTTGCGCGATCGGCTAAATGCGTTCCTTACATGCCGATAGACGCATGAGGTACAGAAAGGTAAGCGGCATTATACTGCCAGGGACGAGCCGCTGATCCAAGGTAAGCGGCTTGTGCACAGCAACTTACGGGCGACGCCTAGCCGGCCGCCGCCAGAACAGCGGCATCGCCTCCAATCACCTGAACGGCAAAACGCTCCATCTCTTCGTACTGAGGGCTGAATTGCAGCAGCAGCAGATCGGCGCCGGCATCTTCGAATTCGGTTACACGCTCCCGGACCTGCTCCGGAGTGCCGACCAGCCCCGACCGCAATCCGCGATTCGAGACTGAGTAATCCTCCAGCGAGACACGCTGTTCGAGCTGTGTGTTCGCCAGCCATTGCTGATAGTTACCGTACCCGGCCGCGCTCTGCTTCACGTCAGTGATGCGCGCGAGTTCGCGCTTGGCCTCGGCTTCGGTGTCGCGGACGATTGCATATCCAGCGACGCCAAATTTCATCGGAGGCAGACCAAATCGGGCGCGCCGTTCCGACACATCACGAATCTTCTCGCGAATACGCTCTGGCGGATCGCCATGCATCACGTACGCATCGCACTTCGACGCGATCAGGTTCTTGGCCGCTTCCGACTCGCCGCCGGCATAAATCGTTGGACGCGGACGCGACACCGGCGTCGGCTGCACAATCGAATCGTGCACACTGTAGTACTTGCCGGCAAAAGAAAAGTGATTGCCCTTCCATGCCGAATCGACCACGTCGAGCCACTCCGAGGTGCGCGCATAACGATCGTCATGCTGTTCGAAGTGGACGCCGAATTTACGCGCCTCCTCTGCCCACCACGACGAGACCACATTCAGCGACAGACGTCCGTGACTGATGCGGTCAATGTTGGCAGCCTGCTTCGCCAGCAGCGCAGGAAGATGAAACGTTGGACGCACCGCGACCATCAGCTCCAGCCTCCGCGTGACCGCAGCCAGCGCCGCCGCGGTTGACCAGGCGTCGAGCGCAGGTTCGTCCGCGCCTTTAATGTCGTTGAGGTTGAGTTCAGCAATCAGCGTGAGACTGTAGCCAATCTCCTCACTGCGTCGCGCCAGCTTGCTGACGTACTCCCACGTGGGCTGCATGTTCTCGTCTTCGACGTTGCGCAGCCATCCCCCAAAAACCGGCAACCAATATCCGTATCGCATTAGGCAGCTCCTTGCGCGAGCGAGTACACAGCTTGCTGTTCGAGATAACTCACCAGCTTCTCGAAAGGATCGAAGCCGACAACGCGGGGCCCGTCGGCGACGAAGTTCGAGAGCGCATTGATGTCATAGTAGTAGAGCTTGCCGTCGCGATCGTCGATGACGTACTCAATTCCGCCAACGTCGATGCCGGCGGTCTGAGCGATGCGCTCTACATCGGCAATCACTTTCGGTGGCGGTGTGTAAGCTTCCACGCGCAGTCCAGTTTTGGGAGCATCAACCGGACACGTAGCGCGGGTGAGTTCCACTCCGGTTGTGGTCTTGCAGATGTCGGCCGGGCACAAATCGAATGTCTCGCCGGTGATGTACACGTTGATGCCGTAGAGATATTTTCCGCCGAGAACTTCCACTCGAGTAATGCGTCCATCGCGCGCTGGGATAAATTCCTGAACCAGCGCCGTCGAATCCAGACCGAGAGAGATCTGCTCGGTTCGCGCGGCTTCGGCCAACGCTTCCGGAGTATCGAAGCGAACGATTCCCTTCCCACTGCCGCCAACGTTCGGCTTTACGATTACCGGAAAACGAAATCCTGCAGCCGCAATCGGCGCCTCTTCCGCATTGTTGATCACGCGCGCACGCGGATACGGTAATCCCAACGATCGCAACAGCGAAAGCTGCAGCGCTTTCGAAATCTCGTAGCGGAAGCTGCGCGATCCGTTGATCACGCGCGTCCCCAGGCGCTCGAGAACTTCGAGATAACTGGCGGTGTAGTAAATGCCGTGTCCATGCCCACGCGTGTACGCGGACGGACTCATCCGGTTGAAGACCAGTGAGTAGCGCCGATTGCCGTTCGGCTCAATGTCGAAATGATGGCGCGTGGCATCGATGCGCTCGTAAGGAGTGCCACGACGTTCAAGCTCGGCGAATAGTGGTTTGAACCAGTTGGGATGCTCGTGATAGATCGCAATGGGGCGCTGAAGTGAACTCATTTACCTGTCTCCATGGAATTGGCTTGTGAATGGTGAAAGAAGCGGTCGGCGTTCAGCGCTCGGCATTCTGCCAGCGCAGCGCGTGAAAGCTCGATCGGTGTTGCCGTGATTGGACTTTGAACCATTCTGAGAAATTGCAAAAATGTCGCAAAGCGAAAAGGCCGCTCATTTGAGCGGCCTTAAAATCTGTGGATTTCTATTATCTAACGTCGCTGTTTCTCTCCACGCCGCTCATCCAATTGGACATAGGTACACATGGCCATGGCCATACAAGGACAAGCGCAAACTGCCGCGGAGTTGGATCGGAAAAACGTAGAACAGTCCCTCACTTACTTTTGATTGCTGGCTCCCTCAAAGGTTACACAAAATTAGAGGTATCTAGCAAGCAGTCAAAATAGGCGCCGGCCCGGAACCACCAACTCGGCAGCCTGGTCATCATCGAATACTTCCGCCGCGACGGTCAGCAGCAATGGTCTTGCCACTGGAACTGGTGTCGGCTCGAGCAATCTTCGGTGCGTCTATGAGCGGCATCAGTTCAAATCTCATTGCGCTTACGCTGAGTGCGGCGGCGTTGCGGTCGCTCACCGTAACTGCACCCAACACTTCGCTCCTCGTCGGACAGACCGAGCAACTCACAGCAACGGGCAGCTTTAGCGACGGCAGCACGCAAAACCTGAACAGCTCGGTGGCATCGGCACGTCGGGCCTAGTGACTGCAATCGTTGCTGGATCCACCAACGTGAACGCGCGAGCAGTAGGGTCACGTCCAATTTGCTTGCTCTAGCTGTAGTCACGGCAATCCAGCACAGCGTTGACGTGAGTTGGACGGCGAGTACATCCACAGTGGCCGGTTACAACGTGTATTGCGGAACCCAGAGTGGAGGTCCGTACACGCTCGTAAGTTCGGGACTGGTTACGACCAGGCGTTCACCGATCTTGCAGTACAGGCCGGACAACTCTACTTCCATGTCGTTACGGCGGTGGACAGCAGCGGCAATGAGAGCGTGAATTCTGTTGAAGCGAGTGCCCAGATTCCGACGCCGTAGTTGACTGAGATCACTACCTGCCGCCACCCCACTCGCGGAGCTCCACGGATCTCGCGGATTCTTGGAATGGCTGCGTGCCAGTAAACTTCAAGTGTGCACCTGGATGACACGATTGTTGCCGTTTCCACTCCGCCTGGACGTGGAGGCATCGGCGTGGTGCGGCTTAGCGGAAGCGAGTCGCGCAAGACCATCGAACCGATGTTGCGGCTGAAGCGTTCGCTTGAAGCGGGGCACGCGCGCTTTGCCGAACTGATCGACGTCAGCTCCGGCGAGCGCATTGACGAAGTGGTCGCCACCTTCTTTGCGACACCACATTCGTACACGGCGGAAGACCTAGTCGAGATCTCGGCGCATGGGTCGCCCGTGGTGCTGGAGTACATCGTCGATCAGGCGCTCGCTCGCGGAGCGAGGCTGGCCGAGCCCGGTGAATTTACCATGCGCGCCTTTCTGAACGGACGCATGGATCTGACGCAGGCAGAAGCCGTCCGCGATC
The DNA here is from genome assembly GCA_964559345.1 of uncultured Terriglobales bacterium. GTDB lineage: Bacteria > Acidobacteriota > Terriglobia > Terriglobales > Acidobacteriaceae > Gp1-AA112. Next base: position 9,500 of record CAZLIE010000015.1, on the reverse strand, counting down.
TCATCGACTCGCAGACACTCTTTCAGGCGAAAGTCGCGGCACAGCAACTCGAGGGAGCACTGTCGCGGCGCATTGAGCCGATTAAGCAGCGCCTCGTCGAGTTGATAGCGCTGCTCGAAGCCGGCATCGACTTTGCCGAGGACGACGTTTCAGTGCTGCCCGATGAGCAGATACTCGGCGCTCTCGCGGAGGTACGAACGCCACTCCGCAGGCTCGCAGATTCATTCGCGTATGGACGCGTGATTCACGAAGGACTGACGTTGGCGATTGTAGGCCGCCCTAACGTCGGGAAGTCGAGCCTGTTCAACCGGCTGATCGAGCGCGAGCATGCGATCGTCACGGCTATTCCTGGCACGACTCGTGACTTAGTCACCGAAACGGTTTCGATTGCCGGCATTCCCATTCGCCTGGTGGATACGGCTGGAATCCGTGAGGCAATCGACGAGGCGGAGGAGATCGGAATTCGCAAGTCGTATGAGGCTCTCGCCGATGCCGATCTCGTTCTGGTTGTTACCGACAACGGCTCGGCTTCCCATGCGGAGGAAGACCGCAAGCTGCTGGAGAGAACTGCGGAGCGCAAGCGCATCCTCATTCGGAACAAGTGCGACCTTGGTGGAAGTGACATTCCCCTTGATCACCGGCCCACAATCAGAACTTCCGCGGTTTCCGGCGAGGGTATCGACGAATTGCGACGGCAGATCGTCACTGCCGTGGCCGGAGCGGATTCGGCGCCGCAAGAGGCTGGATTCGTCACCAACATCCGTCAGCGAAAGCTGATTGAGGAATCGCTGAGCGGATTGTCCGCGTCAGAAGCCGCCGTTCACAATCGCATTCCGCACGAGATGCTGCTGATGGATCTCTATAATTCCCTGCGGCCGCTGGACGCCATTACTGGCGAGACGACCACTGACGACATTCTGAATCTAATCTTCAGTACCTTTTGCATCGGAAAGTAAGACCGTCAGTTTGTCCCGAACTTAGACCTGCACGGCCAACAATTTAAGATAAGCAGATTCGAGAGACTACGAACCGGGTCTTTGATGGCTCCACCCTGGCCACTCCGCGTGAACGACAGAAAATCCCAAGCCAGGGCTCTCGAATCGCTCAGAGTACCTGTTGCGGAAAAATCTGCGAACTTAGGTGAGCCGGAGGGCAGGTGGGCTTCACCAGTAAAGCGGGCGCGCTTCAATCGCGCGCTCATCCTCACAGTCCTGCTGCCGTTTCTACTGATGGGAGCCATCGCCACGGTACTCCTGTGGTCGATCAATGACTTGCTCAAGAACACCGATTTTGTACAACACACCGGTCAGGTGATTACTCAGGCATTCAGAGCTGAGAAATTGATTCTGGACATGGAAACGGGGCTCCGCGGTTATGTGATTACGTCCAAGCGCGAGTTCCTGGAACCCTATGACAACGCTCTTCATTCGACTGACGATGCTCTCGCGCGTCTGGACGCATTGGTCGGGAAGGAAGACTCCACCCATAGAAACGTGGCGGAAATCCAGAGCCTATTCGGACAGTGGAATGAGTATTCGCAAGACGAGATGCGGAAGATCGCGACGAACGCACCGGGCACGGCCGCGACCAACTATGACCACGGCAAGCAGTTGATGGACAAAATGCGTGCTCAATTCGATGATCTGATCGATCAGCAACAGAATCAGCGCCGCGCCGGCATAGCCTCCGCCCGGCACTCGGGCAACACGACCCTACGACTCGGCTTTCTTTTGACCGTTGGCGCAGGACTGATTGTCGCTTTTTTTGCCGGCTTTGAACTATTTGCGATCTCGCGCTGGTATGAGGATTCACTCGTCCGAGCGGAAAACCTGTCGCACGAAGTCGCAGCGCGTGAGAGTCACTTTCGCGTTCTCGCCGAAACCATTCCTCAAATCGTATGGGCCTCGTCTCCGGACGGTTCGCCGGAGTACTTCAATCAGCGCTGGTTCGAATACGTGGGAGGAGCTCGGAATGGCCTGCAACCTTGGACGGATAGCGTCCCCACAGAAGCGCGAACCGCGGCGACTCAGGACTGGAATCAAGCGCTGTCAACGGGTAAGGCATTCGCGCGCGAAGTGCAACTTCGCGATTCCTCCGGCAATTCTCGATGGCACCTTGCGCGCGCTTTGCCGTTGCGCGATCAAACAGGCCGCGTGCTGCGCTGGCTGGGAACTTTCACCGATATTGACGATCAGAAGCGTGCCGCGGAAACTTTGGGCCGCTTAGCAGCAATCGTCGAAACGTCTGAAGACGCTATCTACAGCAAAGATCTGGATGGATACATCACGAGCTGGAACCGTGGCGCGCAGAAAATGTACGGCTACTCAGCCGACGAGATCGTCGGAAAAAACGTTGCCATCCTCTGCCCGCCTGATCGATTGCACGAAATTCCGGATATGTTGGCGCGCCTCCGCCGCGGTGAGTCGATTCAACACTACGAAACGGTGCGCATACGCAAAGACGGTCAGCCGGTCGAGGTGTCTCTCGGAATTTCGCCGATTGAGACTTCACCCGGTGTAGTAATAGCAGCTTCCACGATCGCTCGCGACATCACCGAGCGCAACCGCGCTGCGGATGCTCTACGGAAAACCGAAAAGTTTGCGGCCAGCGGGCGACTTGCGGGCACGATCGCGCATGAGATTAACAATCCACTCGAAGCGATTACCCACCTGTTATATCTGCTCGAAAGAAATAGTTCACTGGATTCGCAGGCACGGGAGTACACGCGTCTGGCGTCAGAAGAAGTGAATCGTGTGGCGCACATTGCCAGGCAGGCACTCGGCTTTTATAGAGAAGCTGCGGCGCCGGTTGCGGTAAACATTTCCGATTTGATTGAGAGCGTTGTGCATTTGTACAAGGCCGGAGCGCAGAACAAAGGCGTCACGCTGGAAGCACAGTTGGAGACACAAGCGACGGTGCCGGCCTATCCCGGCGAGATGCGGCAGGTATTTTCCAATCTCGTAGTGAATGCGGTTGACGCGGTCGATCGCGGCGGGACCGTCAAAGTCCGGGTAAAGCACGGCCGTGACTGGCGATCGAAGGCCTTGGGAATTCGGGTGTTGGTCTCCGACAATGGTCCGGGGATTCCGCCGGCAGTTCGCAAACATATCTTTGAGCCATTCTTCACCACCAAAGGCGAGCGCGGAACCGGCGTGGGACTGTGGGTGTCAGAAGGAATCATGCATAAGCAAGGTGGAAGTATGCGGTTGAAGAGCAGCACGGGAGAGAGGCACGGAACAACTTTCTCCGTTTTTGTGCCTTATACATTCTGTTAGGCAGCGAGTTTCTGCCCTAGAAATGCGCTGACTGAATGTCGCATCACGTCCTGTACGCAATCATTGAAAGCCCTCAGGTCAGGAACAAGATTGCTGACATCCATGCCTAAGAGGTTCTCCTGCACGACTTCATATACGACTTGTTCAAAGCTGCGAAACTCGTCAAAGAGATCTTCTAAGGAGTAGCCCTGCGATCGCCGGACCTTGCCGTGGTGTTCGGCTAATCGCAACTGAGAGATGGAAGCCGGTTTAGTGAATTCTTCATCGAACTCGTGGAGCAAAGAGGCCAACGCGCCCGCAAGATCGGGCTCCGGAGAGGCTTTCCTGCGAACCAATTGTTCTACCGTACGGTGCACAATGTCGTCCGCACACGTGCGAATAATGTCGCCCACACGGCGAAGTGGAGGCGGATTATGCGGCTTGCGATCGCGTAATTTCATTTCAATCGTGTCCACCAGCCGCTGGACTTTGGTCGGCTTCACCAGATAGTCGTCCACCTGACTGCGAATTGCCTGCAACGCGGTTTCAAATCCGGGATATCCAGTGAGGATGAGAGTCACGCATTCGGGATGTGTGCGGCGCATGGCGCTCACCACCGTGAATCCGTCGCCAGGCGATCCGATATTTAGATCGGATATCAGTACCTCAAACTTGCGAGAATTTATGGCAGCTAATGCCTCTGCGACCGTGGAGGCAGTCTCCACTTGGTGGCCGTGGAGGCGCAGAATCTCGGGTAAGGTGATCCGGATCGTGGGCTCATCGTCCACGAAAAGCATCTGAAGCGGCAACATCTGACTTCAACCCTTCGGTCGTGCACGGCCCATTTCTGGTGCAGCAGTTGTCTCATACTGCACCTGAGGTACATAGATGCGGACAGATTTACTTTGGATTGACGTCCAGATCGAGGGTGCCGTTGAGGTCGTCGGGGTTGTCGGTGTCCCGCGAGAATGTAACTTCGCGGGTCTCTGGGGTTTGAGCGGTGGGATCAAATAACGTCAACCGCTGCACGGCGAAGATCTTATTGCCGGTTGGCGCAATGTATTCCTGCCATTCCATGGCAGTGAGCAGGTAGCATCGTCCACGCCAAAACAGCATGACTGGCTTATCTTGGCGGAGATCTGCGATTAGCGGATCGGGTTGGGTCGGCGCTCCGGGGGTGAAATGCGCGTCAATGCGGAACTTCTGGCCATCATCAAGGATGTAATCATGGCTGATCTGATCGGCTAAGACCTGGTTGTCGCCGGGACTGTCCAGGCACAAAGAGCCGCCATACAGCCGGTCAATGATGTATCCCTGACCGATTCGCGCCCCCCGCGCCTGTGCCATAGCGACCACTCCCGCAGCCCAGGACCAGTTCGCACATGGTCGTTCTGCGCTAATTAACTCAGCCTTTTCAATCTTTGCGGACTCCTGGCGTACGGTCCAACCCGGCGGCGGACCGCTTTTCTTGCCTCCAAAAAGGCTGCGGAGCCCTGCATTAACGACAGAAAGTGGCAGTCTAGCGGCACAAATTGGAACACTGAGCGTTCCGAAGACCAGCATTACTGCCGCAATTCTGCGCATAATGCGAACTATATCCGCGTTCTCTACGCCCGGATATTGACGTAGGGGGTGCGACCTTTGGGCTGCATGGTGATGAGCTGTCTGACCGTTAAGCCTGCCGCCTGGCATCGATCGAGATTTCAGGAAGATCAGCCGCTTTGGCGTCGTCGGGCGTATGTTGATTTGGAGGAACATCGGCACCATGAGGGCTGCGATTCTAATTGGGCCGACCGGACTCGTGGTGGCTCTCTTCGCTGTCGTGCTTTCGAGCGCAGTCTTGCCACCTTGGTCTGTTCCGGCGTCGGCACCGACAAGACTCGATTACATAGTCATTCCCGTCGGGCTCGGCCCCGGGTCGATAAGCATTGCTGATATGAATCATGACGGCAAGCCTGACATCCTTGTTGCGAACGTAACCAGTGAAACCTTGTCTGTGCTCCTGGGTGACGGCCGCGCTCACTTCAAACCTGCCCCGGCGCCAATCTGTCCCACTGGGCCGCGGCCTAATGACATCGCAATAGGCGATTTCGACGGCGATGGCAATCTCGATGTTGCGATTGCGAACACTGAAACGCCATATATCACCATCCTGCTTGGTGATGGCAAAGGCGGATTCAAGCCTTCACCGCATTCTCCATTTTTCACTCAGTCGTCTCCGCATGTTCATGGCATCGCCGCCGCTGATTTCAATTCCGATGGAAAGCTCGACGTAGTCACCGATAGCTGGGGGCGGAACCAAATCTTGGTGCTCTTGGGCGACGGCGCAGGGAATCTCATTTTGCCAGGACAGGCTGTCAATACCGGCAAGCGCCCTTATCAAAGGCTGCGGTCCGCCGACTTCAACAAAGACGGCAAGCCGGACGTGGTCACGACCAACCTAGACATCAATGCCGTGTCAATTCTGCTGGGCGACGGTAAGGGCGGCTTCCACAACGCACCCGGCTCACCATTTGCCGCTGGAGCATTTCCGTGGTCCGTCGCGGTGGACGACATAAATGAAGATGGAAATGCCGATCTGGCCGTACTTCCTTATGACCGCGACATCACCGATCCAAAGCAACTCGGCGTTACCGTACTGCTAGGCGATGGCAAGGGTGGATTCACCAAAATGCGCGGCTCGCCTTTTCCCCTGGCCGGCTGCCGGGGTCCAGACCGCGTTGCCATCGGCGACGTGAATGGAGACGGGTTCCGTGACATCGTCGTCTCGTGTGCGCAAAACAACAAACTAATGCTCTACTCGGGCTCGAAGGAAGGCTCATTTCACATTTCGACGCGCGAAGTTCGCACCGGTTGGTCCGGCTTGGCGATCGGAGACTTGAACGGCGACGGCAAGGACGACATCGTCGTGTCGAACTCAGGACTGGAGGAGAATCCAACGACACGCAACACTGCTGATACGATCACTATTTTCTTCGGCAAGTGAAAACGGCAGGAAGCCGAAAGGGCGGGTAAGAGGAGGCATCGATCACGCAGATTCCGCTTCAGATGTGAAGATCGCCCAAAGCAGGACAATCACCGTGAGTCCGGTTCTTCACGAACTGCGCGAGCGGTATCGAGCCGCGCGGTCATGCTTTCACGCGTCCGCATCCTTTCGCGGAGTTCCTCCCAAGTGGGCCGCTGTGCAGCCTCGCGGATCTCCGATAGCAGGTAGTCGGAAAGAGACATTCCCGCCATTGCGGCCCCTGCCTTTAAGGTGCAGGCTGTCGGGCACGTTTCGGAGTTGGATCATTTTTGAGATGTGGAGAGCCTACTTTCATGTGTACTACATGCCAACCTCTTGGAACTTCTAGACAGCTAGTCCCGGCCGCCGCGAACCCGCGGATCGACGTAGCCGATCCGCGCAACCTGGTGATTTCGGACATGTGCGGGCACGACTCTGATGGGCTTCTGTTGACATTCGACATCAAGCCGCAGTATTTTGTTGTCGAACGACTACATCATGACAAACGACGAATCCCGCCTCGATCTTCTGCAAGGCACACTTGATCTGCTCATTTTGCGGGCACTCCGCCCCGGCTCGATGCATGGGTGGGCCATTTCCGAGCGCATTCAGCAGATCTCGCAAAACGTTCTCCAGGTAAACCAGGGCTCGTTGTATCCCGCTCTTCACCGGCTCGAGCATCGCGGCTGGATCAAAGCCGAGTGGGGCATCTCCGAACTGGGGCGGCGGGCGCGCTTCTACTCGCTCACCGGTTCAGGCCGCAAGCGGCTCGAGGTGGAAGCGGAGAACTGGGAACGGTTGAGCGATGCCATTGCCAGGGTGCTAAGGATGGCTTGATATGAGCTTCAACGACCTTTTCCTGCGAATACGTGCGCTGCTCTTCTCCCATGAAATGGACAAAGAACTCGACGAGGAGTTGCGATTCCATGTCGAGATGCAAGCCAGGAAAAACGTTGCAGCGGGAATTTCTCCCGAAGAGGCCAGACGACAGGCTCGACTACAGTTTGGCGGGATGGAAACCGCCAGAGAAGCATGTCACGAAGTTCGCGGCGTCAATTTTGTCGAGAGAGCCTGGCCGGATATCCGCTATGCCGTACGCGGCTTTCGCCGCACACCAGGATTCACGACCATAGCGCTACTGGCTCTCACATTGGGAATCGGCGCGAATACCGCGATCTTCAGCGTTGTCTATGCAGTCTTGCTTGCGCCGCTGCCCTATCCAAACCCAGATCAGCTTGTGATGGTGTGGTCCAAAGTTAATGGAGACCGAGGCTCTGTTTCCGCCGGCGACTACCTGGACTGGAAGCGGCAGAACTCCGTCTTTCAGGATATCGGCGCATGGAGCGGCGGCGATTTCAATCTCTCGGCTTCGGGCCGCCCTGAAGTCGTCCGGGCCAGAATCGCTTCACCTGGTCTGCTGAACATGCAGGGAATACGGTTCTCCTTGGGACGAGATTTTTTGCCCGAGGAAGGCGTTCCAGGCAAAGACCATATTGCGGTGATGACGCACCTGCTATGGCAAGAACGCTTCGACAGTGATCCGAACATCATTGGTCGGCAAATTCGGCTTGACGGGCAACCCTACACGGTAGTCGGCGTGCTCGCCGCTGGTATGGCGGACCGTTTTGAATCCCAGTTGGTGGTCCCGCTCGCATTCACGCCCGACCAACTCACCCGCGATCGCCACTGGTTGCTGGTAATGGGCCGCCTGAAACCCGGTGTGACCTTGCAACAAGCCAATGCGGACATGGAAACCGTCTCCCGACACGTCGCTGAGGCGTATCCCTCGGACAAAAATTGGAGTGTCAGCGTGGAATCGTTGCATCACGATTTCACCAGTCGAGACACTATCAAAGCCCTGTGGCTGCTGATGGGCGCCGTTGGATTTGTATTACTCATTGCCTGCCTCAACGTTGCTAATCTGCTGCTCGCTCGCGGCACTGCGCGCCAGAGGGAGCTAGCGATCCGAGCATCACTGGGCGCGAGGCGATCACAACTGTTCTCGCAATTTCTGATCGAAAGCCTGACTTTGGCGATGATCGGCGGCATTTTCGGTGTGAGCTTAGCCTGGGCGATGCTCAAGCTGATCGTCGCGATACTGCCGCCGTTTTCCATACCCACCGAGGCCGACGTTCGCTTGAACGTGACTGTGCTGTTCTTCAGTCTGGGCGCAACATTGCTCGCAGGTGTGCTCGCCGGCTGCGCTCCTGCCTGGCAGTCTTCACGTTGGAACCTGAACGACACTTTGAAAAAGAGCAGCCGCCCGGGCCAGGTCGGTGGCCGGCAGGGTGTGCGACGATGGCTGGTTGTCATTGAGTTTGCCCTGGCGCTCACTCTGCTCGCCGGAGCGGGACTGGCGCTCCACAGTTTCTGGAATCTCGGACGCACCGATCTTGGCTTCCGGCAAGATCACGTCCTCACATTTAACTTGAACGTGCCTCGGAGTCGCTGGGCCGACTCGGAAAAAACGGTGGCACTCTATCGTCAGCTACTGGACAAAATACACGCATTACCCGGAGTTTCCTCTGCAGCAACTTCAACGGGCAAGCCGATCGTCGGCACCGATTTCGTTCTGCCCTTCACTGTTGCAGGCCGCTCGGTTGTCGCTCCATCCTCACGGCCTCGCACAGGATTCACGATGGTCACTCCGGAATACTTCCAGACATTAGGAATTCAGATCATCAAAGGCAGGAGCTTCACGGAGCAGGATCTGCCAGGCAGTGCGCCGGTGGCGATCGTGAATGAGACTTTTGCCAGAAGATATTTGCAGGATGTGGACCCACTATCTCAGCGTGTTGTTGTTGACCGGCTCGTTCCGGGCTCAAGACAGCCAGGCGCCCCAGTTGAGTGGCAGATCGTGGGCGTCTATCGTGATGTTCGCAATGCCGGCATTCGCCGGGAAGGCCTCCCGGAAATCAACGTTCCCTTCTGGCAGAGTCCCTGGCCAAACGCGGCGATCGAAGTGCGCACCAGCGGAGATCCGGCCAACATGAGCGCCAGCGTTGCCGCTGTGGTGGAATCAGTGGATCCAGATTTAGGAATTGATCGCGTGAGAACCATGGATCAGCTCGTCGAGGAATCTCTGGGCGATGATCGCTTCGCAACGGTGTTTCTCTCGACATTTGCCGGAATGGCGCTCCTGTTGGCCGGGATAGGGATTTACGGAGTAATGTCGTTCGCGGTGGAGCAGCGGACGCAAGAGATCGGATTGCGCATGGCTCGTGGCGCCGCGCGTACACAGG
>CAZLIE010000014.1:0-44626 GCA_964559345.1 uncultured Terriglobales bacterium | reverse complement strand
TCGAGTTGCGCAAACTGGCCACCGCGCAGAATGGCGATCGCGAGAAGGCGCGCAATGAGTATCTGAATGCAACATTTGCGGATTCGATTGCCGTCTATCTGCTGTCGCTGGCTGTAGACGTGGACTACTACGACCTGCGCGAACGCGACTATCCACTGCTGGCGCCCGGGGCGCTAGCCGAGCGCCTCAGAAAATGCGCAGAACTCTTCCCACCAAACCCCGGATACGAATTCGCAATCCACTACCACCGCAGGAAGTAACGCGAGTTTCATAAGCAATGCTGGGCTAAGCAAACTCATGTGGACGCGGGCGCCCTCGCCCGCGTGTTGATCTTGATTTTGCTGGCCGCACGAAATCGCCGCGCATCTTGGGCCAATTCCAATGCTAAAACCAAAGGGCCGGAGGCCCGTCGGCCAAACGTGAGCCCAGCGGAAGCGCTGAGAAACGGATTTATGCATCCGAGCGCCAGAGGCGCGGCACTCATCCAAAAACATATTTCGGATCATAAGCAATGCTCGCCCTTCTTCAATAACGCGATAAACTCTCGTTCGAAACTTCTCTTCAATTTGTCATGCTCGCGCTGATTACGAATGTGCCTTCACCGTCTCCACCTGTGATGGGCTCACGCTGAACGCTCCATATCCTTTTTGCCAATTGAACTCGATGTCCTGCTGGCAAACAAACCGCGACGAGTTTGTTTTGAATCTATTGATCGCATCCGCGAGCAGCATTGCGGCTGCAGCAAGAACAATGGATGAATGTGGTTCGGCATCCTGCCCGCCGCGAGCACAGGAATCTTGTGCTCGCGGCCAATCTCGGCAACGAACGAATACAGACGTTTTTCGAAGTTCGAGGGAATTAGATCTTCCCGGTTAATTGTGCTGTAAACGGCGTGAATGTAAACGTTCGAATAGGAATGGCTGACTCGCAGCCTCTTGTCGAGGTCGGCAGCATAACGCCTCGATGCCGGAAATTTGGTGCCGCGCTTCCAGCGCTCGGTTCCTCGTACCCCCCACCCCTTCCGGGATGGCCCACGTTAGGCCGACGGGCCTCCGGCCCTGGATTCATATAGCGCCAAATAGACCGTGTGTCTCCCTTCGGCACGTACTTTTCGCCATTAAAATCATCCGCGCTCTTTAATTTCTTACGCCACCGCGGGCATACAAAAAGCGCCGTTGCACGACCACTAACAGGCTATTATTCACCCGATTCCGACCGTGGTTTCTGCACAAGATCTCCAAACACAGGCCGCTTTTCGGCCTCGAACAGCCGCGTTTCGCGCAGAGAAGTCATTGAAAATGCTGAGAATCTCCGCAATCCGGATACGAAATCTTCAGGACCGTTACTATCTCCCACGCAGACACGCTCCAGATACTCATCAGGGCCTCACACCCGGGCGAGGGCGCCCGCGTCCACATGATTTTCGTTGTGCAAACAGCCATGCCCGGGTTTCAGAAACACTCGAATTCGACCACCAATCCACACATTAAAGTCTTGAAACGCTCTTTCCGAAACGCCTTTACAATAGATACACCCCCGAAATGGCCACGCAACCACTGCAAGCTGCCCCCGCCCCGTGTCGCGCAACGCCCGATTTGCTCAAGACGCACGGCCTTACTTACGACGAATATGAGCGCATTGTGCAGGCTTTAGGCCGCGAACCGTCGCTTACGGAGCTCGGAATTTACAGCGTGATGTGGTCTGAGCACTGCTCTTACAAGTCTTCCAAGGTGCACTTGCGCCGTTTGCCGACCAAAAATGACCGCGTCGTGCAAGGTCCGGGCGAGAATGCGGGCATTATCGATATCGGAGACGGCTGGGCGTGCGCGTTCAAGATCGAATCCCACAATCATCCCTCGTACATTGAGCCGTTTCAGGGCGCTGCAACCGGCGTTGGCGGCATTCTTCGCGACATCTTTACCATGGGCGCGCGGCCGCTCGCGGTCATGGATTCGCTGCGTTTTGGCCCGATTGAGGCTGAAAAAGGCTGCCCAGCGGGGCCAAATTCGTCGCTCATCCACAAGAATCACTCCATTCTGGAAGGAGTGGTCAGCGGAATTGCGTCTTACGGGAACTGTTTTGGCGTCCCTAACCTGGGTGGTGAGACCAAATTTGAGCCGTGTTACTCCGGCAATCCGCTGGTAAATGCCTTCGCTTTGGGCCTGGTGCGCAAGGACGAAATCTTCTATGCGAAGGCCTCGGGAGTGGGTAATCCGGTCATTTATGTCGGCGCCAAGACCGGACGCGATGGCATTCACGGCGCCACAATGGCCAGCGAAGAGTTCAAAGAGGGCTCGGAACAGAAGCGTCCGAACGTGCAAGTGGGCGATCCATTCCTGGAAAAACTGCTTCTCGAAGCCTGTTTGGAAGCCATGCAGACCGGCGCCGTCGTCGGAATTCAGGACATGGGAGCCGCCGGACTGACGTGCTCCACCTGCGAAATGGGCGCGCGCGGCGGTGTGGGAGTCGAAATCGAGCTCGATCGGGTGCCGCAGCGCGAAGAAGGCATGAGTGCGTACGAGATTATGCTCAGCGAATCGCAGGAAAGAATGCTGCTGGTGGCCGCAAAAGGACGCGAAAATGAGGTCTTCCGCGTCTTTAAAAAGTGGGGATTGGACGCCGTAACCGTCGGCCAGGTTGTTCCCGAAGCGCGTTTGCGCGTGCTGGAGCACGGCATTGTGGTCGCTGACATCCCAAATACGTCGCTGACGGACGATGCTCCGGTCTATCACCGGCCAATGCAAGCGTGGCACGCGCCCGTTCCAGACGCTCCGCGGGCGCTGAAATTGAGTAGAAATGGCGATTGCACGCCCGCTCTTGAGCGCTTGCTGGCCGCACAGAATATCTGTTCCAAGCGTTGGATCCACGAGCAATACGACTCAATGGTGCAGACGAACACCGTCCAAGGCCCGGGTGGCGACGCCGGAGTGATGCGAATCAAGGGCACGCAGCGCGGTTTGGCGATGTCCCTCGACGGAAATGGACGCTGGTGCTACCTGAATCCGCGCCTGGGAGCCATGCATGCTGTCGCAGAGGCGTCGCGAAAGGTCGCATGCGTCGGCGGTTTGCCGGTCGCGGCGACCAATTGCTTGAACTTCGGCAACCCGGAAAAGCCGCACATCATGTGGCAATTCTCCGAAGTAATCGACGGTTTGGCCGAGGCTTGCACCGCTTTAGACACGCCAATCACGGGCGGAAACGTCAGTCTCTACAACGAAACGCTGGGTGAAGGTATCTATCCGACGCCGGTTTTGGGCATTGTCGGCATCCTGGACGACATTTCGCGTACGTCAACTCCGCATTTTCCGGCACCTGGACGCGAAGTAATCCTGCTCTCGGCGGCTACCCCGACCTACGACGACTGCCAATTCGGCTCGTCGGAGTACGCGAAAGAAGTAGTGGGCGCCCTTTGGGGAGCACCTCCGGCCCTCGATTTAGGATCAGAAGCGGCGCTGCAGAAGTGCTTGCTGGAGTTGATTGGCACAGGTTTGATCGACTCTGCGCACGATTTATCTGACGGTGGACTGGCCATAGCGGCCGCGGAATCGTGCTTCCATCACCAGATCGGAGCAGAATTGGACATGCCTGAAGGCTCAGAGGCAGCCGAAATCGCGCTCTTTGGCGAGCAGGCCAGCCGTGTCCTGCTTTCATGCGACCCGGGGAAGCGCGCGGCAATCCAATCTATTGCGGCTAAACACTCCATTCGGACAGACTTTCTGGGCCGAACCGGCGGCCATCAGCTGCTGATTCGCCGTGGTTCATCCACTTTGATTTCAGCTTATGTCCGCGATTTAAAAAATGTATGGGCTGGCGCGCTGGAATCGGCCTTACACTCGGACCTGCCGGACAAATTGCTTCCCGAGTTGCTCGAGAAATAGCCCGTTCTAAATGGCCTGTTCAGCACGATTGAACACGCCTAAACGCCAACTAAACCACTCGAAATGAAAGCGACGATGCCCGATAAGCTCGACAAATTTAAAGACGAATGTGGCGTGATGGCCGTCCATGGCCATCCTGAAGCATCGAAACTCGCTTATCTAGGCCTCTATTCGCTGCAGCATCGGGGACAGGAATCCGCCGGAATCGCCAGCTCGGACTTCGCGCGTCTCCACAACATCAAGGCAATGGGCCTCGTCGCCGACATTTTTACCGAAGATGTCCTCTCGCGTCTTCCCGGCTCGCTGGCGATCGGCCACACGCGCTATTCCACGACCGGAGATTCCGCGCTGCTGAACGCGCAGCCAATCCGGGTGGAGTGCAACAAAGGCGCAATTGCGCTGGCGCACAACGGAAATCTGGTGAATGCGCAGCATATGCGGCGGCAACTGGAGCACAACGGCTCCATTTTTCAGACGACCAGCGATACCGAAGTGGTCGTGCATCTGATCGCGCAATCAAAAGAACAGACGCTCCCCGACGCAATCGCCGACGCTCTGCGCCGCATTGAAGGCGCATTTTCGCTGGTCCTCATGACGCGCGATCGCATCTTCGCAGCGCGCGATCCGCAGGGATTCCGTCCTTTGTCCATGGGAATTCTTCCGCATCCGAGCGGTAAAGGAGAGTCCGCGACGGTGTTCGCCTCAGAAAGCTGCGCGTTCGATTTGATTGGTGCGCGTTACGAACGCGACGTAAAGCCGGGCGAGCTAATCGTCGTCGGAAGTGAAGGCGTTCATTCGCGTTTTTACCGCTCGCCTCGAGAGCAATCGAGCTGCATCTTCGAGCACGTGTATTTTTCCCGCCCAGACAGCGTAGTTTTCGGCCGTCCTGTGCAGGAAAGCCGCGAAGCGTTGGGCCGCGAGCTCGCGCGCGAAGCTCCGGTTGACGCTGATCTCATCGTGCCTGTCCCCGATTCCGGCGTTACCGCCGCTGTTGGATATTCCAATGAGAGCGGGATTCCTTTCAGCTTTGGATTGATCCGTAATCACTACGTGGGACGCACGTTTATCGAGCCTGAACAACGTGTGCGCGATTTCGGAGTGCGCCTGAAACTCAATCCGGTGCGGCATCTGCTCGAAGGCAAGCGTGTGATTCTGATCGACGATTCTATAGTTCGCGGCACCACGAGCAAGAAAATTGTTCGCATGGTGCGCGACGCCGGAGCTACGGAAGTCCACTTGCGGATTTCCTGTCCACCGACAATTTCGCCGTGCTTTTACGGCGTGGACACGCCGTCGAAGAAGCACCTCATCGCTGCCAATAAATCCGTGGAAGAAATTTGCGAATACATCGGCGCGGACTCGCTCGCGTATCTCTCACTCGAGGGCACAAAACGCGCCTGCGCGGAAGGCGACAACACGACCTACTGCACCGCCTGCTACACCGGTAAATATCCGACAAATCTGGTTGATATTGAAGACGTCGAACCCGCGCCGGTTGGGAGCTGATCCAACCATTTCCGGCAGCGGACCGCCTGCTGAAACTGCTATATTAGCGACACTTACAAGCCTCAATTTGGGGCCGGGTTTGCGAGCACGTCGTGAGTTCAAGCACGTATGTCCACGGCCATTCCAAAAACACCACCGAACACGGTTGTGCGCGTGCTGCCTCTGCTGGTGTCGTTCGAAGAGGAAGCGGAGATTCAACGGCAACTTGCTGAGATTCCGCGTTATCGACGGGTGTCCTTCGAGGATTCGATCGAGATTTCTTCGGACATCGAACGGGTAGTCGTAAGCGGCGCAGAAGAGCTGCTCACACGCGCGTACGACCATCTGCGCAAGCCGAACATTCGCGTCATCGGCGTGAGCGCCGCCCGCTTCAAAGACCCGCGTGTGGACGCGCTGGTATATGCCTATCTTGCATCGAACACGCCGCGCGAAATGCTGGAGCGCACGGTGGACAATGCGCTCGACCACATTCACCTGATCCAGGCGCGCGAGCAGATCAACGAGCGGCTGCGCGGCGTCAATCATGAGATCAACGAACTCAACCAGATTGGCGCTGCGTTGTCCGCCGAACATCATCTGGACAGCCTGCTCGAATTGATCCTGAGCAAGAGCCGCGACCTCACAAATGCAGATGCCGGTTCGCTTTATCTGGTCGAAGTTGTGCCGTCCGAAGAGCCGGAGCAGACTCGGCCAGCGCTTCCACGCATTTCCGGCGATGGCGCGAGTGGCTTACCGGCGGCCGCGCTCGTCGGCGAGAACGAGAAGACCGTAACGAAGCGATTGCGTTTCAAGCTTGCCCAGAATGACTCGATAGATATCCCGTTTCGAGAAACGACGATCGAGATCGATCACCGCTCCATCGCCGGATACGTCGCCGCGACGGGTGAAGTCGTCAATATCGAAGACGCATATCACCTCCCCTCGGAAGTTCCTTACGACATCAACCGAAAGTTCGACCAGGACTCTGGATACCGCACCAAATCCATTCTCGCGGTGCCTTTGCGCGACCAGAAAGAGCGGATTGTCGGGGTCTTGCAGCTGATCAACGCCAAGCGGCTGGGCACAGGCCCGCTCGGGTCGCTTAAGTCGATCAATGAGCACGTCGTCTCGTTCAGCAGCCGCCAGCAGGATATCGTCGCGTCACTGGGCAGCCAGGCCGCGGTCGCGGTCGAGAACAGCCGTTTGTATCAATCGATCCAGCGACTGTTTGAAGGCTTCGTGCGCGCGTCGGTCATAGCAATTGAGGCACGCGATCCAACCACCTCCGGACATTCTTTCCGCGTCGCGAACCTCACAGTGGCGCTCGCCGAAGCGGTGCAGAAGGTCGAGACCGGACCGTATTGCGATCTGCGATTTTCGCGCGAAGAGATGCGCGAGATTCGCTATGCCTCGCTGCTGCACGACTTCGGCAAAGTTGGCGTGCGCGAAGAAGTGCTGGTCAAGGCCAAGAAGCTTTACCCGGCGCAATTGGATCTGGTGAAGCAGCGCTTCGAATTCGTGAAACGTTCCATGGAAGTGGAGCAACTTAAGCAGCGGCTCGATTATGTATTGCAGAAGGGCCGCGAAGAGTATCTGGCAAAGCTTGGAACGTTTGATGAAGAACTCAAGAAGCAGGTCGAAGAAGTGGATGGATACTTCGCGACCATCCTGAAATCGAATGAGCCGTCCGTGCTGCCCGAAGGGAATTTCGGAAGGCTGCTTGAGATCGCGGCGCGCCACTACTCGGACTTCAGCGGCGAACAAAGACCCTTGCTACTGCCGGACGAAGTGCGTCTGCTCTCCATCCGCAAAGGATCGCTCGACGACGAAGAGCGCATGCAGATCGAGTCACACGTGGTGCACACCTTGAAGTTTCTCGAGCAGATTCCATGGACGTCAGAGATTCGCAACATCCCGGAGATCGCGCGCGGACATCACGAGAAGCTGAATGGGCTTGGATATCCGTACAAACTCTCCGCCCCGGCCATCCCAGTGCAGACCAGGATGATGACCATCTCCGACATCTTCGACGCGCTCTCCGCCGCCGATCGTCCGTACAAGCGCGCCGTGGGATTGGAGCGCGCATTGCAGATCCTCCAGTTCGCGGTTCAAGATGGCGAACTCGACCCCGCACTCTTCCAAGTGTTTCTGGACGCGAAGGTGTACGAGAAGTGGAAGATCGAACCGCACCCCTATTGAGTTCTAAGGAATTGAAACAGAGTGCGAGTCAAATGCAGGTGGGAAATGACTTTTCGGCGGGCGAGCGAGCTTTGTCTCAGGGCACGAGTTTACTCGTGCCGATCGAATCACAAAGAAGTCCGCTTCAGCCGCTGGCAAGAGTTTCTCGGTGCTCGCAAGGAGCCCGGGGCTAAAGCCCAAAATCGAGAAAGGCATCAATGGCACGAGTAAACTCGTGCCCTGACACAAACCGAAAGATCTGCGTCAACCGCACGGCTCGAACTCGTAATACAAGTCTAAGCCGCTATCCGACTTCCACCAATCCGTAGCGCCGCTGCCAGTGGGTCTTCAGGTGTGACATCACAGCAGTGCGCTCTGCGGTTGTGACCTTCGCGTCTTCCGAGTTCACGATTTGTTGCGCTTCCTTTCGCGCAAGCTCAAGCAGATTGCGGTCGCGGATCAGATTGGCCACGCGAAAGCTTGGGGCTCCGGCTTGCTTGGTGCCAAAGAACTCGCCTGGACCGCGCAACTGTAGATCGAGTTCGGCAATTGCAAACCCATCTTGCGTCTTCACCAAAGCATCGAGACGCTGCTTCCCTTCCGGTGAAACCTTTCCGCCGGTCATCAGCACGCAATACGATTTTGCCGATCCGCGGCCGATGCGTCCGCGGAGCTGATGCAGTTGCGACAGCCCAAAGCGCTCTGCGTGTTCAATGATCATGACGGTCGCATTGGGAACATCGACGCCAACTTCGATCACGGTAGTCGCCACCAGTACATCGATCTCCCCACGTTGGAAGCGGCGCATGACGAGTTCCTTCTCATCTGAACTGAGACGCCCGTGCAAGAGTCCGATCTTCAGGTCGGGAAGGACTTTATTTCGCAGCTCGTCATACATGTCGGTTGCAGCCTTGAGCGGAATCTTCGTCTTCGCTCCATCCGGCTGGAACTGGTGTGGGTCTTCGCCGCTGCCTTCAATTACTGGATAGACGACATATGTTTGCCTCTTCATGGCAGCCTGCTTGCGGACGAAATCCCAGACCTCCTGCGCGCGTTCATCGGATACGCAACGCGTAACTACTGGAGTGCGCCCCGGCGGAAGCTGGTCGAGAATGCTGATATCAAGATCGCCGTAAAGCGTGAGCGCGAGGGTGCGAGGAATCGGAGTGGCCGTCATCACCAGCACGTCCGGTTCGCCGATTTCGTCGCTCGGCTTGCGCATCAACCGCCAACGCTGCATCACGCCGAACCGATGCTGCTCATCGACGATGATGAGCCCAAGCTTCGCGAATTCAACTTTTTCTTCCAGCAACGCGTGCGTGCCAATCACGAGTTGCGCGTTGCCGCGGGCGATGTGCCGGCGAGTGTCGCGCTTGCGATCTTCTTCGAGCGAGCCGGTGAGCAGCACCACACGATAGCCGTGATCCTCAAGCAGTTTGCGCGCGCCCAGATAGTGCTGAGTGGCGAGGATTTCCGTCGGCGCCATCAACGCTGCCTGATATCCGTTTTCGATCGCGATCACCGCCGCCTCGAGCGCGACGATCGTCTTCCCCGATCCGACGTCTCCCTGCAGCAGACGCCGCATGGGAACGGGCGGATTCATGTCGGCGGCAATCTCAGCGAGCACACGCTTTTGTGCTGTCGTCGGATGGAATGGCAGGAAGCTCTTGATTGCCTGCCGCACGTTGTCATTCAGTTCAAAAGCAATTCCTGTGCGGCGGCGCAGATTGCGGCGTTTCAGTTCAAGTCCGACTTCCAGGAAGAAGAGTTCCTCGAAGATCAGACGGCGATGCGCAGGCGTATTGCATGCTTCGAGGTTCGCCGAGCTCTCTCCCGTGACGGGAAAGTGTGCCTCCTGGAACGCCTGGCGACGCGGGATCAGTCCGAGATGCTCGCGCACTGCCGGAGGAATTCCGTCGGGGATATCCGGCGCAAGTTCGCGAAGCACACGATGGATCACATGCCGAAACCAGCGTGAGTTCAGCGTCTGATTGCCGGCCGATTCGTAGATGGGGACGATGCGTCCCATCTCCAGCGACTCTTGCAGCTTGGCCTCCAGCAGATCGCCTTGTTCCTCGTCGTCGGTGGATGGACCCAGAATTTCAAATTGCGGTTGTGTCATCTGCAGGCGTCCGCTGCCGCCAGTCCTGCCGAAGGAAGGTTCCACTCTGCCGTACAGCGCGAGTACCTGGCCGGGTTTGAAGCGGTCGCGAAGATACGTTCCGTTGAACCAGACGCATTTGATCGCGCCGCGCCCCTGTCCAACCGTCAACTCGAAGATCGGCATTCTCTTCGTGCGAAAGAGCGCGGAGGTGCGCACCTCGCCAATGACCGTTGCAGTCTCTCCCGCGCGAAGTTCGGCGATGCTCTTTGCATTCGCGCGATCTTCATACCGGAAAGGCAGGTAATAGAGCAGGTCTTCAATCGTGCTGATGTTCTTCTCCGCCAGAATCGTGGCATAGCGCGGCCCCACGCCTCTGACGCTCTGAACGGGTGTGTGCAGTTGGAGCATTGCTGGTGCTAGTCGGATGTTAACAGGCGAACTTCTCGCAGAACCTGTCTAGCGCTGCCTGACCTCTGATGCGCGCAGGCTGAAGAAAATTCCGAGCACGCCGCAAACCGCACACAAGACGAAAAGCGATATGCTGCGCTTAATCCAGATGGCGCGAAGCAGATCGATGTCGACACGAATGCGCTCCGCCGTGGGCAGCAGGTCCATGCTGATCTGCACTCCCCACCGGAGTCCAACGACAGCCGCGACGAATAAAAGCAAACATGCAGTGAAGAATATGCGAGCGCCGATGGCGGGCTTCATTGATGGAAGTGTACCGAATGGACAACCGTCGACCGCGGTGCGTCAAATGGTTTGGGGGCATCGAGAAGCTCACCCGCCGAAGAAGTCCTCGATATCGGCGAAGCTCTGCGCCCGTGCATAATTCGGCAAGCTCTCGAGAAAGACGCGCCCGTAGCGCTGCTTATCGATGCGATTGTCGAGCAGCACCAACAGCCCGCGATCTTTTAGCGAGCGGATGAGGCGGCCGAAGCCTTGCTTGAGTGCAATCACCGCGCCTGGCACCTGATACTCCATGAACGCGTTTCCGCCGTCTGCCGCAATTGCCGCAACGCGGGCCGCGACCACTGGATCGTTGGGCACTGCAAACGGCAGGCGATCGATGATCACGCAACTAAGCTGCTCGCCCTGCACATCCACGCCCTGCCAGAACGATGACGTGGCAAACAGGATCGCATTCGGCGTGGTGCGGAAATCCTCGAGCAGCACATTTCGCGGCGCAGTGCCTTGCAGCATCATCGGATATCCGACTTCGGTGAGCAGTCGCTCGTAGATGTCGTGCATCTGCGAATAGCTGGTGAACAGGCAAAAGGCGCGGCCTTGTGTGATCTCGAGCACTCTGCGGATTACCTGCGCTGCGCGCGCGGTGAACTGATCGCTACGTGGATCAGGCAAGTCCTCGGGAACATAAAGCAGAGCCTGCCGTGAATAGTCGAAGTGCGACGGAACCACCAGCGCGCGCGCATGATCGAGTCCAAGACGGCGCTGGATGTAGTCGAATCCGCCGCTGACCGCCAGCGTCGCCGACGTAAGCACCGCCGCGTCGAGATTCTCGAAGAGAGTTTGGCGAAGGAGTTGAGACACATCGATCGGCGTCGCCTGCAGCGAGACCATTCGCAGTCCCGAGCGTCCTCGGCCCATGCCGCCGCGGCGCTCGATCCAGAAGACCGTGTTGCGGTCTTTCGATTCCAGGATGAACGAGAGCTGTACCCTGATCTCTTCCGCCCTGCGACCGAATTGGAAGATTTCTTCCGGCTTGTCCTTGATCTTCTCCAGCTCTCCGATCACGCGCGTGAGCGCATTCATCACCGAGATATATTCGTCGCCATTCTCTTCGAGGAACTCGGCGCGGTTGTTGAATGCAAACCGTCCTTCGCCCGCCGGCATAAGTGCGAAGAAGAACTGCGATCGTTCGCGCAGGTTCGCGCAGGCCTGAAGCACTGTGGGCGGCAACTCCTTGCGCTGCCGAAGCGTGAACTCAATATCTCGCGCGAGCTCGTCAAAGCGAAGGTTCCCGACGGAAACGCCGAAGTAGCTGCCGGCGACATCTTCGAGTTCATGCGCCTCGTCGAAGATTACGATTCCAGCCTCGGGCAGCACACCGGCGTCGGGAGCCCGGTCTGCAGCCCTCTTGATCGCAAGGTCTGCAAAAAACAGATGATGGTTGACGATCACGATGTCGCTCTCGAGAGCGCGCCTTCGCATCTCGGTGATGAAACAGCGCTCGAACTGCGCACACTTCTGTCCGGTGCAAGCGTCGGAGCGGGCATCGAGCTTATGCCATAACGCGCTCGTCTCAGGAAGGCCACTGATCTCCGCGCGATCGCCCGTCTCGGTGTGCTGCTCCCATTCCGTGATCTCGCCGTACTGCTGAATCTCCGCGAGCTCCTTGAGGATGGGCTGGTTCTTCAGGTCGTACAGCTTCTGACGGCAAAGATAATTGGTGCGGCCCTTCATGTAGCAGACGCGCAGCTTGCCTTCTCCTGACGGAAACAGCACTTGCTCGAGAAATGGGATGTCCTTGTAGAAGAGCTGCTCTTGCAGGTTCTTGGTCCCAGTGGAGACGATCACGCGCTTGCCCGAGCGGATCGCCGGAACCAGATACGCCAAAGTCTTGCCCGTTCCTGTGCCTGCCTCGACGAGAAGATGTCTGCGTTCCTTCAGTGCCTGCTCCACAGCTTCTGCCATTAGGAGCTGCCCGCGCCGGAACTCGTAAGCCGGATGCGATCGCGACAGCACGCCGCCCGGAGCGAAGAATGAATGGAGCGAGCCGGTGACGCCGGCCGGCGGGGGCACAGTCGCATTTTGCGGGACGGAAAACAAAGGAGCCCAGAGTCCGCAGCTGAACTGCGGAGCGAGTCTCTATAATAGCCAAAGATCATCTCGTTTCTTGCTCTATCCCTTGCCGCACCTTGACTCCACTGACCAAAATCGAAGCACGCAAGCCGCAGCCCGCCGCGGGACCACGCCCCGGAGTGCTGGCGATCGTCGGCCGTCCGAACGTCGGCAAGAGCACGCTCTTCAATCGCATCATCGGCAGCCGGCGCTCGATCGTCGGCGATGAGCCGGGCATCACGCGCGATCGCCTCTATGGCAAGACGCGATGGAACGGCCGCGACCTTGAGGTCGTGGACACGGGCGGCATCATTCCGCACGACAAGGAACTGATTCCCGCTGAAATTTATCGTCAGGCCCGAGTGGCGTTGGATGAAGCTGACGCGATCGTTCTGGTGGTGGATGGCCGCAGTGAGTTGACGGCTCCGGACATGGAACTTGCGCGCCTGCTTCTTCGCGGCGGCAAGCCTCTGATGCTGGCGGTGAATAAGATTGATACCGCAAAACTGGAGACTAGCGTCGAAGACTTTCGCCGCCTCGGAATCCGCCGCATGTTCCCTGTGTCCGCCGAACATGGCAACGGTATCGGTGAGCTACTGGACGCCGCGCTAGAGTACGTCCCCAAAGCGGCAATTGAGCCCGAGCCGCAGGAGGTCGAAGCGGAAGCCGAGGTTGCCGAAGAGCGTGCGCCGGTACGCGAGACGAAGGTCGCGATCATAGGACGGCCGAACGTCGGCAAGTCCACGCTGCTGAATCAGCTCACCGGAACGTCGCGCGCGATCGTCTCTCCCATTGCCGGCACAACCCGCGACGCGGTCGATGAACTCGTGGAACGCGGCAGCGATCGTTATCGCTTCATCGACACGGCCGGGATTCGACGCAAGGGCAAGACTAAATTGATGGCCGAGAAACTCTCGGTAGTCATGGCGCGCAAGCACCTCGAAGCCGCCGACGTTGCGCTGCTCGTGATCGACGCTACCGAAGGCGTCACCGCCATCGACGCCACCATCGGCGGATACGCACATGAAAGCGGCCGCTCGGTTGTGGTAGTCGTCAACAAGTGGGACCTGGTCACGACTGCGCGCACCGATGGCAAGCCTCCCGCCGATCAGAAGATTTTCGAAGAGCAGCTTCGCTCTGCGCTCAAATACCTGAGCTATGCTCCGGTGCTGTTTATTTCAGCAGCCAGTGGCAAGAATGTGGACCGCGTGTTCTCAACCGTGCAGCGCGTCGCACGAGAGCGGCGCAAGCGCATTACAACCGGCGAGATGAACCGCTTCCTCAAGACGGTGGACTTCGATCGCGCCTCGTCGCCAGGAGGCGACGTGCGCATCCAGTACATGACTCAGGCGGCCGTAGCTCCGCCGACATTCGTCGTATTCACCAGCAAGCCGGGAAAGCTGCACTTCTCCTACCAACGCTTCCTCGAGAACCAGATCCGCAAGGCCTTCGGGTTCGAGGGAACTCCGATCTGGATCAAGACGCGAGGGAAACAACCGAAGTAGCGAGCACGTTGTCGTCCGCAGGAAACAACTCGGAAATCGTGGGCCGTCATCTCAGGTGGAAGTAGCGTTACAATTCCACCCGCCCTATGAGAACTCCCGGCCAGATTGGAACCAGATGTCGCAAATAGCGGGTTCCTACCTTGTTCTTGGAGACGGCAGCCGTCCGTCGAACCACTACCGCCTGGTGGACGGCCGCGTGCAATTCAGCAAAGACGGTAAGAAGTGGCGCACGCTGAGCGACGAAGACCTCAAGCTGCACCTGACGCTCGAAACACCACTGGCTCCGTGGCTGAAGTCGCGTTGGGAAGAGGCGCAGAAATCCAAGCGGACAGCCAAGACCCGGAAGAAGAGCACCTCAGCTTAGTGATCAGCGCGGCGCGACTGCGCGCCGCCGCATGCGTGCTCCTGGCGGATAATCCAGCGCCTGACCCTGGAAGAGCGCAATGCAAGGCTCCAGACGTTTTGTCCCGTCGTGTACACAGAAGCGGGCTGGACGCTCCGGCGATCCACTCCACATCGTCACTCCGGCATAGGCGCCGTCTTTGCGTAGGATGTAGTAGTTCATGCTGACGTAGCGCAGCTTCGCGTTGTCGTTGTTGAAGTTTCTCGCGATCCGCTTCAGCACATCCATTCCGGCTTCCTGTGGCGACATGCCTTTGCGCATGTTCTCAACAATGCTGTGCGCGCCTGCGACGCGAATGTTCTCTTCACCCGAACCCGTTGCTCCTGCCGAGCCTACATCCTGATCGCAATAATTGCCGGCGCCGATGATGGGCGAATCGCCACAACGACCAGCTAGTTTCCAGGCAAGGCCGCTCGTTGTGGTCATGCCCGACATTTCATTCTTGTCGTTCAACACCGAGCAGTGAATGGTCCCATGCGGCGGACGCAGTACGGCATTGACCGCGAACTCGCGCCACTCGGGCTCGACATGCAATCGCTCGGCCAGTTCGTAGAGACGACGCTCCTGCATCTCCCACAGTTCGGTCGAGCTGCGTTGATCGTTCTGCTCCGGCACTTTGTAATTCGGATCGTCGAGACCCGGGCCCCACCAGTCCTGATCGGAGTTCGACTCCTTCCACATGAGCCAAATCTGGTGTGCGCGCTCGGTGAGCAGATTCTCTTTCGGAAAACCCACCGCATACCCAAACTTCTCTGCGCCCTCGCCGACCAGCATCACGTGTCCGGTATGCTGCATCACTGCCTGCGCCAGCAGGGCGACGTTCTTGATGTTGCGCACGCCGCCGACCGATCCGGCCATGCGCGTCGGCCCGTGCATGCAACACGAATCGAGTTCGACCATGCCATCTTCATTGGGAAGTCCGCCGAGGCCGACACTCATATCGTTGGGATCGTCCTCTTGCGTTTTGCCTACCGCAATGGCCGAGTCAAGAGTGTCTTTGCCGTCCTTCAACATCTGGTAACCCTTATCGATTCCGTTCCAGCCGTTCGCGCTGGAGACCAGGATCGGCGGCTTGCCTTTGCCCGATCCTGTGCCCGAGGTTTGGCGCGCGAATGATTCTGGGTTTTGCCCGTGCACATCGGTGGTCGGTGGGTTCTGAGCCCTCAGGCCGGCAGCAACCGAAGTCATAGCGGCGGTCGTGATGAACTCCCTACGTGAGATGGTCATGGCTCTCCGAGAAAAGCGAACGCGAAGGATACCACGATCGTTTTTGGAAAACTTAGTTGACTTCGACTGATGTGAGAACTAACATCCGCGCCAATCAAAATTGCGGCTCCGCGAAACGCCGGCGGAGACGACCCAACAGGAGGCAGTGTGTGATGAGCCGGGCCAAGGTTGTACTGCTTTTATTTGTTGCACTCATCTTTGCAAGCTTTGCAGTGGGACAGAATGCGAATACCGGAACAGTGTTTGGCATCATCACCGATTCTTCCGGCGCAGTAGTGCCGAATGCGAACGTCACGCTCCATGAGATCGCGACGGGTCAGGACCGCAGCGCAAACAGCAATGAGGTCGGCCGATACAACTTTGCCAGTGTCGGGCCGGGCAGCTACTCGGTAAAAGCGATTGCGACCGGCTTCCAAGCCACCGAATCCAAGGTGACGGTCGATGTAGGTAGGTCATTCAACGTGCCTCTGACCTTGGCGGTTGGACAGTCCACGCAGGTAGTAGAAGTGCAAGGAAATGAGGCCGGCGCAGAGTTGCAGACGCTGGATGCCACGGTCGGCGAAACACTGGGAGGAGACACCTTACTCTTACTACCCTCGCAACAACGCAGCGTGTCGAGTCTGTTGTTGCTGCAGCCGGCCTCGGCCCCGCTGCAACAAGGCAATCAGGGCAGCTCGCTTGGTGGACAAGTGGCGGGCGCGCAAAGCGATCAGAACACTCTGCTGCTCGATGGCGGCAACATCAGCAACGCGGTTTCCGGTAATTCCGATTACTACACCAACTTTCGTGGCGGACCTGAAGGCCCGATCCCGACTCCCGCGGAGAGCATTCAGGAGTTCAAGGTCGCGACCAACAATCCGAATGCAAGCTTCAGCGGTTCGGCAGGCAGTCAGGTGCTGATGGTGACCAAGCGCGGCACCAACGGCTTCCACGGTTCAGCCTACGAGTACTTTCAGAACTCAGCATTGAATGCCAACACCTGGGACCGCAACTTCCGCCGGCAGCGGCGGCCGGAGAGTAAGGACAATCGATACGGCGGCAGCTTCGGGGGATACATTCCCGGCATCCCCGGCGAGAACAAGACATACTTCTACGGGAACTACGAAGGACGCAAGCTGTCACAGATCGTGCAGATTCAGAAGCTGGTGCCATCGCCGACACTGCGGCAGGGCGTACTGCGCTTTCGAGACACGGCCAACAACATCGTCTCCTATAACCTGGCGACTTCGACTCAGTGCGGGACTTCGGGAAATTCACAATGTGACCCGCTCGGGCTGGGCATCAGCCCGGTGATCGCCCAAATCTGGAGCAAGCTGCCTGCGGGCAATGACACCTCCAACGGGAACGCGGACGGCCTGAATACGCTGGGATTCAGTGGAGCGGCCAATCTGCCGGTCAAAGAAAACTTTGGGGTACTGCGCGTCGATCATGATCTCGCTAAGAACTGGCAGTTGATGACCAGCTACCGCTATTTCGAGCAGGAGGCGGCAGTCGATAAGCAGATCGATATTGGCGGACTGCTCCCAGGCGATACCAGCGGCAATCCGGTTTCAGCCGCAAGGATTCCGCGGCAGCCGCGCTATTTCGTCGCTGGGTTAACTGGCCAGCTCAGCAACAACCTTACCAACCAGTTCAACTTTTCTTATCTGCGTGATTTCTGGCAGTGGAACACGGCGGGCGCAAGCCCACAGATCGCCGGCACTGCGGCCGCTCTGCAGATCGGCGGCGAGGCCCAGAACACCGCGCTGGTTCCAATGAACGTGGATACGAACAGTGTTCGTACCCGCCGCTGGAATGGTCATAACTACAACTACAAAGACGATGTGTCGTGGTTGAGAGGCAATCACCTCTTCCAGTTTGGCGGGTCGGCCGCTCGGGCCGCGGTGGGTTTCAATCGTAACGATGGTCAAGTCTCGTCACTGACTCAAACCGTGTACCAGATCACTTCGGGCTCGGGCGTGAGTATCTCTAATAGCTTCTTGCCCCAGACTTGCCCACAAAATACCCCGACAGCCAACTGCTTGCCGGCCGCTCAAGCCAATAACTGGAAGAATCTTTACGCTTCGATGTTAGGCATTGTGGATTCGGCCAACGTTCTGGGCACGCGTGATGCGCAACTGCAGCCTAACGCTCTGGGGACGCCGACCAACAACGACATCCGCTATGACGACTACAGCCTTTATTTCAACGATTCCTGGCACCTGAAGCCTTCGCTTACAGTGAACCTCGGCTTGAGTTGGTCGTATGACACGCCGCCAGTGGAGATCACGGGCAAGCAGTCGATGATGGTATTCACACATGGCAATAACATCGTGACTCCCATCGATTATCTGAACGCCCGAACGCAGGCGGCATCGAATGGCCAGGTCTTCAATCCTGAAGTTGGATTTGCGCCAATCAAGAGCCTGCATCGCAAATATCCGTGGGACCCGGTTTGGTCTGACTTTGCGCCTCGCGTGGCTGCGGCCTGGAGTCCGCAATCCGGAGACGGGTTCTGGGGCAAGATATTCGGCGCGAACAAGACCGTGATTCGCGGTGGTTACTCACAACTCTATGACCGTTTGAACGGCGTGCAGAAAGTAATCAATGGCCTTCAAGGCGTGGGCTTCCAGCAGACGCTCACCTGCCTGGCTCCGAGCACGACGGGAGCGTGCCTCGGCACGGGAGGATCTACACCCTCCAACGCATTCCGCATTGGCGTAAACGGCAGCACTGTCGCAACTCCTCCGATTACGGCATTGAGCACGATTCCGCTGATCCCAGGCACGTCCGCCATAGCAGATGCAAACCAGAAGTTCATTCCGCAGACGTTCCAGATGGATCCGCATTATGCGCCGGGCCGCAATCATGAAATCGACCTGACGATCCAGCGTGCAATCTCTTCCACCAGCGTGCTGGAAGTCGGATACATCGGACACATCGCCCACAACATCTACTCGCCTGTGCAACTCGATCAGGCGCCATTCTTCATGACCGCCGGCGGCCAGACCTTCGCACAGGCGTACGATGCTGTCGGCGCGGCGTTGCGAGCGAACACTAAGCCCTCGACGATAGCTCCGCAACCGTTCTTCGAGACGGCCCTTGCCGGCAGCACTAAATTCTGCGGCGGACAACAACCAAGTTGCACCGCCGGAGTGGCTGCAAACCAGAGTTCGAGCTTCCTAGGCCAAAACGTATTTACCTTGTGGAACAACATCCAGTCACAGTTCGCCTTCGGTCCGGCGACCGCCGCTACCAATCAGGTTGGGAACATGTTCTTCTGGGCGAGCGGCGCGCATGCCAGCTACAACGCCGGCTTCATCGCCCTGCATGAACGCAACTGGCGGGGGCTGACCCTCGATGCGAATCTGACGTATTCGCACTCGCTCGACAACTCGGCTGGCGGCATTCAGGACGTCGATCGCGCGGTACCGAACTCCTACAACCTAAACTACGGCTACGGCACATCGGCGTTCGACCGGAAGTACGTCCTCAACGTGCTGGGCACATGGCAATTGCCTTTCGGCAAGGGGCACGGCTTCGCCGATCACTTCACCCGAGGATGGTCGATTAGCCCCATCTTTAGCTGGTACAGCGGACTACCGCTGAAGGTGGCTGAGGGATCAAGCCAAGAGTTTGGTCAGTCATCTTCGGCGAGCGCCAGCGCGGTTCCGACTGCGCCTGACACCTTCGGAAACAGCATCCATTCCGGAATCACCGGGGACACTGCATCGAACATCGCCACTACCGGCAATCCGGCAAAGGGCGGCACCGGACTTAATCTCTTCGGCAATCCTGTCGCCGTCTATAACTCTTTCCGTCCGATCCTGCTGAGCCGGGACACCAACGCGAACTTCAGCGGGACGCTGCGGGGAATGGCGCGATGGAACCTGGATATGGATCTTGCGCGCAAGCTGCAATGGACAGAGCGAGTGAGCAGCACTCTGTCCGTGCAGATGTTCAACGTCTTCAACCACGTGCAGTTCGCCGACCCGACGCTGTCACTGCAGTCGCCCGCCAACTTCGGCGTGTTGGGCACGCAGCTTAATCAGCCGCGCGTAATCGAACTCGGTCTGCACATCGATTTCTAATCGAGGTGCGAGTCAAAAGCAGAAGGCCGGCGGATTACCCGCCGGCCTTCTGCTTTCCACGTCCAGGGAGAAGAGAACTTAGTTCGCGTACGTCACTTTCATGTTGTCCATATAAACGTGGTATGGCGTGCTGTTTCCATCGAGATCGAGTTGGAAGGCATTGGTCAACTCTGGTCCGTTGCCGGTATAGAGAGCAGCGTGAGCGATGTTCACGGTCGAAGTCACGCCATCAACCGTCAGCGAGTCGTGAATTACGCTTGTGCCCTCGGCGTGATACATCGCGATGATGTGATGCCAGGTGTCGGGCGTGAATCGCTTCAGGGGAATGCTCGTGCCTTCCCAGTGCTTGGTCGTGTAATTAAAGACTCGCCACGTGTTGCTGGCGTAGTCGGCCTGCCAGGCGTAGTTGTAGGTGTATCCGTTGGCGTTCTGCTGGCACTCGAATTCCAGTGCCTGCGGCGCGCTCGCATACTGCGATGGTAAGTAGAGGTCGAACTCGTAGCGCAGATAGCTCACCGCATTCTTCGCGGGTGGCTGCTCGATGTAGTAGTACCCGCCGCTGTAGGCAGGACCACCATTGATCCAGAAATCTGCCGCGTTTCCACTAAGACTCGGGTTGCTAATCGACTGCGAAATGCCGTAGTCAGGACCGGTTCCGCCTCCGCCGTCGTTGCCACATCCGCCGCAGGTTAGCCAGGGTGTCTGTTTCTGGATGTTGGAAATCACAATCGCTCCGGCAGGCGGCGCCGGAGTAGGGGTGGGAGTGGGAGTGGGGGTTGGCGTCGGCGTGGGGGGCGTTGGGGTAGGAGCCGGACTCGGAGTCGGCGCGGGCGTCGCGCTAGGCGTCGTGCTGGCTGAACTGGGCGTTCCGCTTCCTACGGTCGCCAGGCTAGGCGTCGTCGATGGAACCAGTGAGTTGCTACCCGTACCTCCACAGCCTGCGATCGACAAACTCGCCACAACAAGGGCACCTATTCCAAATATCGACTTACGGGTCAACCTCACGCCTCCCTCGGGCCGGTTGGGAAACCGACATGAGGGAACTTAGGCGGGCATCTACTCTGACTACATCGGGGGACAGTAGTAGATGGGCTAGCGAATTAACCCTAGGCCGAAAGGAGCACGCACGAAGGGACATGGGCTAATGTGACGCTGTACTGCCCACGCCCGTGGCGAGCTTTGCCGTCACAAATCGGTTAAAGCGCACCTACCACGGTAACGGTAGAAGAGGATGCTTTTCAGCTACGCCCTTGGTTGGCTCAGAGTTTCCGATACGAAGATTGACAATCACTTTTTTGCAGGCTCCGAGTAGTTGCTTTTCACCTGAGGGTGCTTCCATTTCTGCCATCCGTTGCTCTTGTACAAATCCTTCTAAGTCCCTCATAGGCACGAGAATCCAACAGAATTGACTGATACGGACGGAGGGCGCCTCAGAATCGCGCTTGTCTGTCGGCCTGTAAACATCACACTTTCGCGATCCATGTAGAACGACGGTTTTTCCGTCCGTCGTTCCACATATGGAAATACGTTATTGATTGCCGTTCCACTCTGCGGTACCACCCGGGAGATGCGTCACAGTCTGAGCGCAATCCGTTGCCTGTTGACTGATGTAGAAACTCCGCTTTCAACACTTTGCCGACCGATCCCGACGAAATCCGCGGAGTCATACCGGGATTATCACGGCGGTATCCCGACGAACGGCGGGGATCTTGGCTCCTAAGTCCTTTAGAGTTCGGGGCCGCGGCCGCCTCCACTTGCTTTGGGTTGCAGCCAGACGAAAAAGGCGACCACTTGCGTGGCCGCCTGGAATTTTTCGACTGTTTAGGATCTAGCGGGGATTGCTGGAGGCGGTCCCACTGGATGTCGGGTTGTTGGTTGTGTTGTCGTTGGCCTTTGGCGAACTCGAGTCTGGGTTTGAACTCGAGTTCGAGCCAGCCGAATTTGAAGCGCCCGCCGCACTGCCGGTCACATCAGACCCCGAGCTGTTGCTTGAGGTGTTCCCACGGCCGCTGACGGTCACGCGATCGCGTACCCGACGGTTCCCGGCAAAGGAACTGGCAATCCGATTTGCCGTTTGTTTCTCTTTGCCTGTCGGCACGTTGCCGGTAAGTTCGATCGCCGTTTCGGTAACGCTCACATTGATTGTGTCGCCATGCAGCGTCGGATCATTTTGTAGCGCAGTTTGAATCTGGCTCTGCAGGGTTGAGTTGTCGGTGCTTGAGGCGCCCACGGAAGAGGTGCCGGCTGCTCCAGAAGTGCTGCCCGTCGCGCCTGCATTGGCTCCGACTGCTGCCGAACCGGTGCTGGACGGTGTGGAGCTTGCGCTCGGAGCCGTCGCGCCGGTCACGCCACCCGTCGTGCTGGGTGTGCTGCTCGCGGAAGACTGAGAGCTGGTGCTGGTCTGTCCTGCCATATTGCCCGAAGAGGCGGCGCTGGACGGCGCAGGCGAAGCATTCTCCGAAGTGGCAGGAGCAGTTGCATTGGTGTTGCTGGCCTCACCTGTGGTCGCGCTGCTCGAGGTGCCCGGCGCAGCCTGGGTTGAAGCTGTCGCTGAGCTGCTCGGGGACGAAGGTTGCGAAGCAGTAGCTCCTGATGCGCTCGGAGTCGTCGTACTGGACTGCTGCGACGTGCTGGCGCTCGAGTTCATGCTCGAAGCGGAGTCAGTGCTCGTCGCCGAACTGCTGGGCGCCGTGCTCGCGCTCGCACTGGATGCCGGAGCCGAAGATGCCGCTCCGCTGGTGGAACTGCTCGGAGTGCTGCTGGCGTTCGCTGGGGCGTTGCCGCTGCTGGCCGATTTTCCAGCACTCGAGCTCACTTTCACTTGCTCGTGAACGCGTTTCACGCCAGTGGCGGACTTCGCGAGATCCTTTGCCTTCTTCTTATCTTCTTTCGAAGCTACCGTGCCGGTGAGCGTAGCGACCCCGTTGGTCACCGAAACCTGAACGTTGGAAAGCGCTGGGTCCTGGCTGAACTGGGATTGAAGTTGTTGTGTCGCTTGAGCGTCATTTACGCCGCTCTTGGCTGCTTCTTGTTTGGTCGGATAGGTTGACGCTGCGTCCGGCGTCACGTCGCGCCCGGCGCCAGCTTGAGAGTTGTTGGATGTTGGACTACTCGATGAGCTCTGTGCCGCTGTAAATGATGTCAGCGTCACGGCCACCACAAACGCAAGCAGAAAATTGGTTTTCTTCATTGAGGGAAGCTCTCCTGGGCTTCTTGAGGTCCGTCACCTGTGCTGGGTCGGTATATCTGCACGTGATTAGAGGATGCACAGTCGCAACAACAGGTTGGCAGCCTAAGGGAACTCTGGTTGCCTCGGTACTTGGGTCACGCAGGACAGTTCGTGCATGGCTTCTCCCATGCCTTTAAACTAGCTATGTGCACGCCCACCTGCATGCCAATGCCCGAACGTCGAAGCTCCTGCGGATTTCGCTGCTGCTTACGCTTGGGTACATCGCAGTAACCGTCGTGGCTGGGATCAAAGCGCACAGTCTGGCTCTACTTTCCGAAGCAGGACACAATGTTTCGGACTTCCTCGCACTGCTGCTGTCCTGGGCGGCGGTGTATCTCGGCACGCGTCCTCCAACCGTGACTAAGACGTACGGATATCACCGCGCTGGAGTGCTTGCCGCGTTTGTGAATGCGCTCACGCTGGTCGGAGTCGCGATCTACATCTTTGTCGAAGCCGCGCACCGGTTGATGCATCCGGTGGCAGTGCATGCGCGCATGATGATGGTAGTCGCCGCGGCGGGCGTGATGATGAACGGCGCCATCACTTACCTGCTGCATGGAAGCAGCCATGACGTGAATGTCCGCAGCGCCTTCATTCACATGCTGGGCGACACGCTCTCGACGGCTTCGGTTATCGTTGGCGGACTCGCAATCCTATGGACGGGAAATTACTGGATCGATCCAGCTCTCTCATTCGCGATCGGTGCGCTCATTCTATGGTCGTCCTTCGGGATCATTCGCGAGACCTTGAACATTCTGCTTGAGGGTAGTCCGCGTGGTGTAAGCCTCAGGCGAATGGAAGACGTGATGAGGCAGGTCAATGGCGTCCGCGATGTGCACGACCTTCATGTGTGGAGCATCGGTTCGGAGATGCACGCGCTATCGTGTCACATCGCTATCGCTGATATCCCGCCCTCTGCGAGCGAATCGATTCTCCGCGACGTCAAGGAACAGCTCGCGCGCCACTTTCACATCCATCACACCACTATCCAGTTCGAACATGAGAACTGCGAGATTGCGCACGGCTGCGTGATGCCGGTCGGCATGGAAGAAGCCCATCAGGGACATCAACACTGAAGGCCACCTTCACCTCGCCGCTTTGGGCTGCTCGCGGTCCGATGCGCGGTGCTGAGTGAGGTAGATCTCTTCGACTCGCTTAACCGTATCGATCTCTTCGACAGGTTTGTCCAGACGCAGGCGCACGATACGTGGAAAGCGCAGGGCGAATCCGCTCTCGTGCCGGTCCGAGCGCATCAGGTTATTGAATGCCACTTCCAACACGATCTTCGGCTCGACCAGGCGCGAATGGCCGTGATCGGCGAGGGTGTGGGCCTTGAACCAGTCCGTCATCTCGCGGATTTCGGCGTCGGTCAGTCCTGAATATGCCTTGCCGACATTCAGCAGGCGACCATCATCTCCGCGAACGGCGAAGGTGTAATCACTGAGCACGCTCGCGCGACGGCCATTGCCGTACTCCACCGACGTGACGACCACGTCCAGTGTAGCGAGTTCACGCTTCATCTTCAGCCATGCGCGTCCGCGACGGCCGGGAGTGTAACTGGAATTGAGGTCCTTGATCATCAGCCCTTCATTGCCGCGTGCGCGAGCCTGATCAAAAATCTGATCGATCTCATGAGCGGAATGTGCGCGAAAGGTAGGCGCTCGGACGATTCGGAATAGATTGGCCGTTGACGGCAGCCTGTCGAAAGTTAGTTTTCCCTGATCTGCAACTGCCGGTGAAGATGAACCGGCTTCGCGACCGATTCGCGTGACGATGTCGTCGAGGATCTGCGAGCGTTCGCGCAGTGGACGATCGATAGTCAGATTCCCTGCCGCATATAGAACATCGAAGGCGACATAGACCACCGGTGTCTCCGCCATTATTTTCTCGCTGACCCGCTTGCGTCCCAGTCGCCGCTGCAAGGCCGAAAAAGGAAGCGCGCTGCCTCCATCAGTTTCGTTCCACGCCAGGATCTCGCCATCGAGCACTACCGGTTCGGAACTGGAAGCGAACACCGGAATCAGTTCGGGAAAGGACTCGCTAATTTCGTCCTGCGTTCGCGAGAAGATACGCACGCCTCCTTCGCCGCAGTGCACCTGCGCGCGGATTCCGTCGTACTTGTCTTCGATCTGCGCGTCATGAAAATACGAAATCGCTTCTTCGCTCGATTTCACCTCGGCAGCAAGCATGAATCCTATGGGATAAAAAAGGCGCATCCGCGCGTCTTCGAGACGATGTTCGGCCGCAAGACGAAGCGTTTCGCCGATGTCGCCCAGCAGCATGTTGGTGCGCCTAACGGCGATTTCGGATTCATCGTACGCAAGCGCAATCGCTTCTTCGACTAAGCTCTCGCGCATGCCAATGCGAAGGTCACCACTCATGATCTTGACTACGTACTTCGCTTCGAGAGCGGAACATTGGCGCAAAAGACTCAACACGCGGTCGAGTTTGGCCGCCGGACCGCGTGCGCCCGCGATATCGTCCAGCAACTTTGCCACGTCGGGAAGTATGAGAATCGATCCGGTGAAATCTCCCGGCCAGAGATCGTGAGCTGCCGCCCCCAGATCACCGTGTCGGCGATAAGCCTGTGCCATCTCGTCGTCATTGCGCCCGGTCACATGTTGCACCGCCCGCCATAGGAGCGAGCCACCCACATTGAGCGTGCGCTCTGAAAACGCGGGATAGACATCTCCAGAAAGAAAAATTGCCGCCTGGGATGCGGTCTGCTCTGGCTGCAGAACTAGGTAATCGGCGACTAGTTTGCGCTTCTCTAACTTCTTGGTTGTTTTGGAGACTGCCTCGCACAGTTGGGCAAAGCGCAGCATGCGAGTGAGACTATCAGGAAGAGCTATCGGCGGGCGGTTTGAACCTTGCGCACTTTTGCCGGCGCGGACCCTGAGCCGTTCAATGCTACCCAGAATGGAGAAAAGTTTCTCTGCCCTGGGCCGGTCGCTCAGGGGCTTTCAATATCATCTGCTTCAATGTCGCCAGAAACTCAGGGATTGAGTAATTTCCCTTCTGAAAAAGGTATCTGCAGAAAACCGTCGGGATGTTGTCGGTGACGTACTCGCCACTCAGAGCGATGGCCGGAATTTGAGGGAAGCAGTTGCGGATTACCACAAGAAACTCGAATCCAGACACATTCGGCATGTGCAGATCGGAGATGACCAGATCCGGCAATGCTTGGTCGAGGCAGTTTAAGCCGTCCAGTCCGTTCTGAGCTGTGAGCACTTACCCACAGATTCGAGCGCGGTTGCTCCAGTGTTTCGAACGGCCGGTTCCTCGTCCACGAAAGGAACACGAAAACGAAAAGTGCCCATTGACGCCTCGCCCGCAGGAGATAACTTTCAGGTGAATAGTACTCAGAGTATGGCTTAGAAAATCCTTCAGTTTGGAGCCCAGTCCTAACACCAGAGAAGATTCCGCAAACTTCGGACGGACAAAAGCCCCGCTCAGAGAGCGAGGCTGGTTGTGCTGAAACTGTGAGTGCTACTGGTTAACCGGAATTTTTATGATCTTCTTTTGAATTGCGTACGTGACCAGTTGCGCCTTGTTGTGGATGTCGAGCTTCCGCATGAGGTTAAACTTGTGAGCTTCGACGGTCTTGACACTGAGTCCCAGAATTACGGCAATCTCTTTGACCGAATTACCTTCCGCCAGCAGCTTGAGTATCTCGCGCTCCCGGGGAGTCAGTGTAGAAATCCGCGGACGCATCCTGGTGTCGCGCACACGAGAACGGAAGTCTTCGACGAGCTTTCCCAGCACTTGTGAACTGAGATACTTCCCGCCTTTGTACACATCGCGGACCGCAGTAAGCAGTTGAGGCGCAGGCGTGTCCTTCAGGACATATCCTGCGGCGCCTACTTCCAGGCATTGCACGAGATAGTCTTCGTCCTCGTACATCGTGAGGAATAGAACCTTTGTCTCAGGCCGGGTCTTGCGGATCTGCCGCGCCGCCTCGAACGAGGAGAGGCCCGGCATTCCGATGTCCATCAGGACAACGTCGGGACGAAGCTCGCGCGCTTTCTCGACGGATTCGCCTGCGTCGGAAGCCTCGCCGACGACCTCGAAGTCGGATTCCGTTTCAAGGAGCCGGCGTACGCCCTGACGAAACAGTGTGTGATCATCGGTCAAAAGACATCTGATTTTTGGCATCGCTCTATTGCTCCCCTGCCTCGTTATGCGGTTTGCGACATGGCGTCCCGGTACGCTCTTGCAGGTACCATGATTTCCAGTCGTGTCCCCTTACCCTTCTCCGATTGCACCCGTACTTCGCCATCCAGAGAAGCTATTCTTTCTCTGATTCCAGCCAGCCCAAATGAGTGGCCACGTGGAGAGTTGATCTTCCCGGGCATCCCGACACCGTCGTCTTCCACGGTCAAGTAAACCGTTTCTTCGTTCCTGCTCATCTGCACCGAAGCCGAATGAGCTTGGGCGTGCTTGGCCACGTTATGCAGCGATTCCTGTACAACACGATAAATCGCAGCCTCAATCTCTGGAGCCAGGCGTCCGACATCTTCATTAATAGCGACTCGTACTTTGATGCCGCTTGCCTTAGCTAAGTCCTTAGCTTCTTTGCGAATGGCTGCGACCAGTCCGAGTTCCTGCAACACCAGCGGAGACAAGCGTGCGATGATCCGCCGTATGCCTTCGATGGTTCGATCCACTACGGAAACGGTCTCGCGAATCTTCGCCTTGGCGGTTCGCCCGGTAAGCTGGGCCTCGAGCATTCCCAGGTAAAGGCGGATCACCATTAGTGCCTGCCCGGTTTCGTCGTGCAATTCACGGCTAATCCGTTTGCGCTCTTCTTCCTGCACAGCAAGCAAGTGAGCGGATAGCTCGGCAATCCGGGCCTCGCGGGCACGCAACTCTTCAGTCATCTGCGCGCGTTCAATTGCCATCACGGAGCGATCCGCAATAGCGCGCATCAGGTCACGCTCATTCGGAAGCCACTCGTATGGACGCGCAAACCCCAGCATGAGAACACCGACGACGCCTTGTCCGGACTTCAGCGGAACACCCCACAATGAAGTCGCTCTCTCCTTCAGGGCAGGATGCAGAACTCGTGGATCGGTACCGACGTCGAGAATCATCTCCGGCTCGCCGCTCATGACCAGGCTGCCGCAGAACCCGGCGCCAAACTCCATTTCCATCTCTTCCGGAACCAGGCCTTCGATGCCAAGGGACGCCTCCATCCGGAAGCTGTCGTTTTCCGTCTGGCGCAGCAAGATCGCGGCCATGGATGCGCCGAAGTTGGCGCTTGTAATCTCAAGCACCTTCTCGAACATGGTACTGATGTCCCCGGAAGCGAGTTCCGCATCGAGCACCCGCAATAAGGTCGCAAACTCGCGTGTTTTGGCGTCGAAATACGCTCCGGAAACCGTCACAAAGCTGGCTGATCGCAGAACATCCAGAGTGGCGGTGACTTCCTTGAGTCGCTGGCCAAAAAGCCCACTCAAATATGGTTCGCAAAGCTCCTGGTAAGCCTCCATCGATCGAGCCACCGCACGCGTGTCCACCTGCAGCTTTGCGAGGCGCATGCCAAAGTAGTCCACATTCTCAAAGAAGCCTGGAATGTCCCCGTGGGTGAAGAAAGAATGGGCAGTATTGAGGCTGAGCCGCTCAAGTGCACCCAATTCACGGCGTCCAAAGCCAAATTCGGCGGAAACCTGCTCCCGCCACTTCTCAGTCACATCCGCGTAATAGGGATTGAGAGCGCCGAGAATTTCAATCAGCAGCTCTCGCGAGCTGTCCTTGAGTGACAGGACTGAAGACAACGTGGGCTCCGGAGGATCGGCGAGTGGTTAAAGATAAGTAAACGAACTCCCGCCTAATTACCCAAATTCTAGCGTAGCCTCTAAGGTTTTGTCATTAGGATAATCGGTTCGTAGTAACTGGTTGATAATACGCAGAATAGCTGAGCAGGTATTGGGCGCGCGCCGAGCTTTCGCGTGCCGAAACGCTCCGGGATTTTTGGGTTTCCTCTTCAGCTTACCCAAGGCTTCGCTGTGGGCTAAATTCTTTGTCGCCGCATCCAGGGCACGTTTCGTCCCGAAATCAGCGAGCAACTCAACAATCAATGAAAACCGAACAAAGCCAGTTGCCCGCTCAACCTAGCCCGACACAGATCTTTACAACAACTTTTCCGCCGAAGTGTTCGTAATGGCATACAGTTTCAGGTACATAGGACGATATTCATGATCTCCAGACTACTTCTTGCCGTCCTGCTGACCGTCCCTGCGTTCGGTCAGCCATTGCAGGAGCGGAACTCGGCTGCGGACATGCAGCAACATGGCCGGGGCGACTCTCAGCGGCGCGACCTCCGTGGCGTGTTCGGGAAAATCACCGAGATATCCGGCTCAACCCTCAAACTGCAGCAACTGAATGGAACCGTTGCGACGGTGAATCTATCCAATAACACCCAATTCAAGAAAGAGCGGCAGCCGATCAAAATCTCCGACCTGAAAGTTGGAGACAATGTCGCGGTCCTCGGGAATGCAGCCGACGAAAATGTCTGGGCCGCCGATGTCGTCAACGTCGTCCCTTCGCGCGAAGAGATGGAAGCGCGATTCAAGGAATCGCTGGGTAAGACCATCGTGATTGGCGATGTGAAGTCGATCGAGGCTCCGAAATTCAACATCCAGCGTGTGGACGGCGTCGAGCAGACCATCGAAGCCGACGAGAACACCTCCTTTCGCAAGAGCCGGGAAGGGAGCATCACTCTGCCAGACATCCACGTCGGCGACACTGTGATGGCTCGCGGCGAACTCAAGAACGGTGTCTTCGTTGCTTCTATGGTGAATGTGATGGATCCGCAGATGGCGCGTCGCATGAAGGATCGCGCCGGTTTCGGTGGCGGAATCGGTTCCGGTAGCGGCGCGGGCGCGAGTTCGCCTCCATCTGGGCAGCAAACGCAGCAGCCGCCAAAGCTGTAACTCGCATGTCCCGGCGCAACATCGTGTCACTCGCGCCCAGGTTCATCTGGGCGGCCATCGTGGTCTGCAGCAGCTTGGTTCGTTCGCAGACGCAAGCGCCCCCCGGTCCGACTGACACAAACAGCCCCCAAGCGCCCCCCGTAGCTCCAGCGTCCTTGCCAAAGTTCGTGATTCGCGGAACCGTGACATCGGGCAAGGTCCCTTTGCCCGGAGCGACAGTCACTGCCTCTAACACTCTCACTGGCAAGAAGGCAGCGACTACCACATCTGTGGATGGTTCATACTCGCTGACTCTCTCCGGCCGTGGACGATATGTAATCAAAGCCGAGCTACCCGCGTTCGCGCCTTTCACGAAGGAAGTTGTCGCGACTCCAGCCGCGCCGGAGCAGAGAGCCGACGCCGATCTCATGCTCGCATCTCGGGCACAGATACTCGCGGCACAAAAACAACAGGCGGGCGCAGCCGTCATGGAGCAGGCCGCAGCCGCAATGGCAAATCGCGGCTTCCAGAGTCTTGCGGTTATGGGCGCCGATGCATCGATTGCCCAGAGCCCATCTGCATCGGGCAATGATTCGGGCGGTGGATCACAGAATTTAAATCTGCCGCTGAATGGCGCAGGCGCTGAGGGCGCAACCGAGTCCGTCTCGATCAGCGGCGCGATGGGACAGGCCCAGAATTTCGGCCTCAATCCTGACCAAATTCAAGATCGCATTCAGGAATACCGTGACCGCGCTCAACGCGACGGTAGAGGCGGAAGTGGCTTTGGAGGTCCCGAAAGCGGTGGACCCGGAGGTGGAGGAGCGATCTTCGTGCTTGGCGGACGCGGTGGTCGCGGCTTCAACGTCAATCGGCCGCACGGGTCGATCTTTTACAGCGCGTCGAATTCGGTCTTTGATGCGAAGCCTTTCTCGCTAGCCGGGGATTTCACGCCGAAACCCAGCTACGATCAGAACCGCTTTGGCGCAGTACTCGGCGGCCCGCTGCACATTCCTCACCTGATCAAAGATGATAAGACTTTTCTCTTCGGAGGCTGGAACGGCAGTCGCAATACAAGCCCTTACGATCAGTTTTCGACTGTGCCAACTCTGGCCGAGCGCGCCGGGAATTTCGCCGGAGTGACGACGCGCAACGGAACATCCATTCAGATCGTCGATCCCAGTACTCACCAGCCACTCTCGAATAACCAGATCACGAACATCAATCCTGCGTCGGCCGCACTGTTGCAATTCATACCTCTTCCTAACCTTCCCGGAACAGTGCAGAACTTTCATTACGTCACCTCGCTCGAGCAGAACCAGAACCAGATCTTTGCCCGCGTGGTTCACAATTTCGGCGAAGGCGCCACGTTCATGCCGATGGGTGGACGCGGCGGAGGTGGCGGAGGTGGCCGACGCGTTCGCAACAATATCAACTTCAATCTGAATTACAGCGACTCACACGGCAGCGTCACGAATCCCTTTCCTACCCTGCTCGGCACAACTCAGACGTCGGGCATGTATATCGGAGGTGGCTGGGTTCTGAGCAAAGGCAAGTTCACCAACAATCTGCGCTTAACTTACAACCGCAGCCACACGCAACTGTCAAACCTGTATCAGAACAAAGTAGATGTCGCCAGAGAGGCGGGCATCAGCGGAGTGTCCCAGAATCCGTTTGACTTCGGCGTGCCCGGTCTCTCCTTCACAAACTTTCAAAGCCTGCGCGACGCATCAGCGCAGTTGAACACCAACCAGACATTCTCCTGGTCAGAGAGTGTGATTTGGCGCGTCACTAACAAACACAATCTGCGCTTTGGCGGCGACTTCCGCAGGTTGTACAACGACGTCCGCTCTGACCAGAACGCGCGCGGCGCTTTCACCTTCAACGGAAGTGCAACTGGATTTGACTTCGCTGACTTCCTTCTTGGACTTCCTCAACTCGCAACCGTGCAAGCAGGCAACGCGACTTACAACTTTCGCGCGAATTCCTGGGATTTGTTCGTGCAAGATGACTGGCGTGCGACTGGCAATCTGAGTTTCAATATCGGACTGCGGTACGAGTACGTCTCGCCCTTCAGCGAAGCGCATAATCGACTCGCAAATCTCGATGTGAATCCGGCGATCACAGCTGCCGTCCCCGTCCTGCCCAGTGCAGTGGGCCCGTTCACCGGAGCATTTCCGGTAACACTGATCGAACCAGATCGCAACAACTTCGCTCCCCGTATCGGCATTGCGTGGAAGCCGATGAAGAACACTGTTGTCCGTGGCGGATACGGTATCAACTACAACACTACTCAGTACAGCGGCATTGTTCAGAATCTCGCGTTCCAGCCACCGTTTGCGTTCACGGAGACAAACGTCACCACGGCGACGAATCCGCTAACGCTGCAGAATGGATTCCCCGCAAGTGTCGCCGCAAACGTGACGAATAACTTTGCCGTCGATAAAAACTACAGGCTTGGCTACGTTCAAGTCTGGAACGTGGATATCCAGCGCGAGCTCACGCCATCACTGCTGCTGAACGCTGGTTATAACGGATCGAAGGGCATGGCACTCGACATCGAACGTGCTCCCAACCGTCTGCCGAACGGAGCGCTCCGGATATCCGGCGTGCAGCCCTTCATTCTGGAAACTTCACAAGGCGACTCCATCTTCCACGCCGGGAGCGTGCGTCTGCGGAAACGGCTGCGTCACGGCATGTCGGCGCAGGCGAGCTACACGTATTCGAAGTCGATCGATAATGCCTCCAGCATTGGTGGCGGGGCAGAAGTCGTCGCGCAGAATGATCAGGATCTCGCTGCCGAACGCGGCCTTTCCAGCTTCGACCAGCGGCATCGATTCACGGCCGGATATGTTGTTGAGCTCCCGTTTGGAACAGGAAAAAATTGGCTGAACCATGGCGGTGCGCTCGCCGACATCTTCGGCGGACTCCAGTGGAGCGGGGATGTGACCGTTGCTTCCGGACTTCCCTTCACGCCACGAGTGTTGGGTGCAGCTACCGATGTCGCACAAGGCGTGAATGGAACCTTGCGCGCGGATCTGACTGGAGCACCCATCAGCGTTGCCGATCCAAACATTGGCGCCTGGTTCAATACTGCGGCTTTCGTCGTGCCTCCGTCCGGCCAGTTCGGGGATGCCCGACGAAATATCATTGAGGGCCCTGGCCAATTTGTCTTCAACATGGCATTCAGCAAGACGCTGCTGGTAAAGGACACGCGCGCGCTCGAACTGCGACTGTCCGCCAACAACGTCTTCAACTCTCCGCAGTTCACCGCAATCGACACGATCGTGAACTCGCCGACGTTCGGGCAAGTGCTGACCGTCGGACCCATGCGCCGCGTCACGTTCACTGCGAGGTACAGGTTCTGATGCGGCTTACTCCCATTCGAAGAATTCGAAGCTTTCTCGCCGTCACACTCGCCTTCGAGATTGGAATGATGAGCGGACTCGCGCAGAATGCTCCTGCCTCCTCCGACCAGGGCGATTACACCATCAAGGTCACGAGCGATCTCGTGCTCAGCAACGTAGTCGTACGCGACAAAAAGGGTGACCTGGTTCGCGGACCGAATCAAAGCGATTTCACCATATACGAAGACGGCAAGCCGCAACACATCGCCAGCTTTGATTTCGAAAACGTGGACGCGCTCGCCACAGCCGGAACAGGTGGCCCAACCGTCAGCGGGACGGCCGCTCCAGTGCGAATCATCGGCAGCACGCAGCCGGTGAACAAGCAGGAGATGAAGAACCATCGCCTGCTGGTCCTCTTCTTCGACTTCGGCGGCATGGAGCCGGACGACATCGATCGTGCGGTCGGAGCCGCGCAAAAATATATCGACAAGCAAATGGCGCCCGCCGACCTGGTCGCGATCGTCTCTCTGGCTTCGTCGATGCACGTCGATCAGGATTTCACCAATGATCGCGCCAAACTCGCCGCTGTGCTGCGCGGCTACACCTCCGGGGAAGGACAGGGGTTCCAGAACGGCGATACCGGCAGTGCGGAAGGCACTCCTGATACCGGCGGCGCGTTCACCGCCGATGACAGCGAGTACAACCAATTCAATACCGACCGCAAGCTGCAGGCGATCCTTTCGATTGCCAAGGGTCTCTCCAAACTCGACCAGAAGAAGTCGATCATTTATTTCAGCAATGGCGTCAGCCGCTCCGGGATCGAGAACCAGGTCGCGCTGCGGGCAGCAACAAACGCTGCCGTCCAGGCGAATGTCTCCATTTACACGCTCGACGTGCGCGGATTGCAGGCGCTGCCTCCGGGAGGCGAGGCCCAGAATGCCAGCCTGCGTGGAACAGCTAG
This sequence comes from uncultured Terriglobales bacterium, assembly GCA_964559345.1. Lineage (GTDB taxonomy): Bacteria > Acidobacteriota > Terriglobia > Terriglobales > Acidobacteriaceae > Gp1-AA112. The sequence continues at coordinate 10,526 of CAZLIE010000014.1, read as the reverse complement.
TTACAACGGAAATGGAATCGCCAGCGCCTTCGGCGGCAACGCAGATTCGCAGGAGACGCTCACCACCCTGGCCGGCGACACCGGCGGCAAGGCATTTCTCGATTCCAACGACCTGAGCGGCATCTTCTCGGCCGTACAGAAAGACACTTCTGCCTACTACGTGCTCGGCTTTCGCAGTTCCAATCCGGAGACAACGGGAAAATTTCGCAGGATCAAAGTGGCCGTGAACCGTCCTGGACTGAAGCTCGAATACCGCAACGGATACTACGGGCCCAAAGATTACGCGCACTTCAGCAGAGAAGACCGCGAGCAGCAGATGGAGGACGAGCTCTCCTCCGAGCTGCCGGACGTCGACGTTGCGGTATATATGGCCGCCGCCTACTTCCGTCTCAACGACACGCAGTACTACATTCCGGTATCGCTGATCGTGCCCGGTTCTCAGATTCCGTTCGTCACGCAAAAAGACAAGGACCGCGCCACCATCGACATCATCGGAATGGTGCAGGACGAATTCAAGCATCCCATCGGCAACGCGCGCGAAACAGTGAAGCTGTCCGTGGATGAAACTCAGCAGGTTCGGCGCAAGAACGTGCAATACAACACTGGGTTTGTTCTTCCCCCTGGCAAGTTCCACCTGAAGTTCGTGGTGCGCGAAAACCAGACCGGGCATCTCGGATCTTTCGAAACGGATATCACCGTACCGGATCTGCGCAAAGCTCCTCTCAAGATGAGTTCCATCGTGCTTGCGAGCCAGCGCACTCCAGCAGCGGCGAAAAAGAAGGACCCCAATCCTCTTGTGCGCGACGGGCAGGAGCTGGTGCCGAATATCACGCACGTCTTCTCACCCGATCAGCACCTCTACATGCAGTTTGAGGTGTACGATCCGGCAAAAGAAAAACGCGAGCTCAATCTCACCACCAGCCAGGGCCAGCAGCAGAAGATTCAGAAGAATTCCGTTCGGGTGCTCACGAATGTCGAGTTCCTGCAGGGCAACGTCAAGGCGTACGAAACTCCGGTGGTCGAAGCGCGCGAGATCAACGCACCTGAACGCAAAGCAGCGCTGTTCCAGCTGGATGTGCCGCTGGCGCAACTCTGCCCCGGGCTCTACATCTGTCAGATCAACGTGATTGACGACGCCGGAGGCAGCTTCTCATTTCCGCGCCTGGCCATTCTGATTCGCGATAAGCCTGCCGTTCAGCAATCCGCACTCTCCACCCAGCACTGAATGTCTGTTTAATTCGGCAGCTCTCTCCTGTGTCGCTCAACGGCTGACCACGGTGGAACTCGCGCTTGCATCACACAAGCCAGAGGAAAATTTCATGGCAAACACAGCAGCAGAGATCCTCGTCGAGCGATTGATCGAATGGGGTGTGGACACCATCTTCGGCCTTCCGGGTGACGGCATCAATGGCATTATGGAGGCGCTGCGCACGCATCAGGAGCGCATCCGGTTTATTCAGGTGCGTCACGAAGAATCCGCAGCATTCATGGCCTGTGGATATGCGAAATTTACCGGACGCCTCGGCGTGTGTCTCGCCACCTCCGGACCTGGCGGCATTCACCTCTTGAATGGCCTCTATGACGCAAAGCTCGATGGACAGCCGGTGCTGGCAATTACCGGCATGGCGTTTCACGATCTAATCAACACTCACCAACAGCAGGACGTTGAGCTGGACAAGCTGTTCATCGACGCTTGCGTTTACAACAATCGCATCATGGGGCCGGCACACGTGGAGGCAACGGTTGATCTGGCGTGCCGCACCGCCCTGGCGTATCGAGGAGTCTCGCACATTACCATCCCCAGTGACGTTCAGGACATGTCCCACGACGAACGTTCTAGTCGAAACCGAAAGCACCACTCGGCCGACATCTTCTCAAGAAGCGCACGAGTGCCGAATGAGCTTGACCTGCAACGCGCTGCCGACATCCTGAACAAAGGCAAACGAGCAGTGATTCTCGCGGGCCGAGGCGCGCTCGATGCCACTGACGAACTCGAAGAAGCCGCCGAATTACTGGGCGCACCCATCGTGAAGGCATTGCTGGGAAAGGCTGCCGTCCCCGACGACAGTCCCTACACCACCGGCGGAATCGGATTGCTCGGCACTCGTCCGTCGCAAGAGGCGATGGAGGGCTGCGACACCCTGCTGATGGTCGGGACTTCATTCCCGTATATGGAATTTTATCCAAAGACGGGAGATGCAAAAGCCGTTCAGATCGAGCTCGACCCCAAGCGCATCGGCCTTCGATATCCGGTGGAAGTCGGGCTTATCGGTGACAGTGCCCGCTCGCTCGCCGAGCTGAACAAGCTGATTAAGCGGAAATCCGATCGCAGTTTCCTGAACAAAGCACAAAAAGGTATGCGCGATTGGAACAAGCTGATGCAAGATCGTGCGTCAGTGAAAGACAAACCGATGCGTCCACAGGTTGTAGCTCATGAGCTGGGTAAGAGATTACCCTCGAACGCAATTGTCACGTCGGACAGCGGCACCATCACCACATGGTGGGCCCGTCACGTGCCTGCCAAGCGCGGACAAATGCACTCCTGCTCTGGCAATCTGGCCACCATGGCCTGCGGTTTGCCTTACGCGATCGCCGCAGCTGCCGCTCATCCGGACCGTCCCGTCTATGCCATTGTTGGCGATGGCGGCTTCTCGATGCTCATGGCCGATTTCGTGACAGCCGTGAAGTATCAACTTCCGATCCGCGTGCTGATTATCAAGAACAATGTGCTTGGACAGATCAAGTGGGAACAGATGGTCTTTCTCGGAAATCCGGAATATGGCGTCGATCTGCACCCGATCGACTTTGCCGCCTTCGCACGGGCCTGCGGCGGTACTGGATTCACCATCGACGATCCTAAGCACTGCGGCTCGATTCTCGATGAGGCATTAAAGGTGGATGGTCCGGTTGTGATCGAAGCTGTCGTCGATCCGCTCGCTGCGCCACTGCCGGGCAAGATCAAAGCCGAGCAAGCCCTAAAATTCGCCGAGTCATTGGCACGAGGCGAACCAAATCGCGGCAAGATCGCCTGGGAGAATATCATTGAGGATCGAGTGAGAGAGCTGGTTTAACTTTCGAAAACTCGAAACCACAGAGGACACCGAGCGCGCAGGAAGACATTTGAGAGTCTTTTCTCCGTGTCCTCTGTGGTGAAGCCTTTCTTCGTACAATCATCGAAGTGCTCGTCTCTGACTTCGATTTTCAGCTTCCGGAACAACTCATCGCACAGGAACCGCTCGCGGACCGCTCCGCGTCGCGCATGCTGGTCCTGGATCGAAGCACTGGCGCTTATCGCGACGATCAGTTTCGCCGCCTGGCCACACATCTTCGCGCCGGCGATGTCCTTGTTCTGAATAACAGTCGGGTCTTCCCTGCGCGCTTGTTCGGACATCGCTCGGGTGCACGAGCGCAAAGCCTGAGTTCAAGAAATCCGGCTTCGCGTGACTTTCTGCGTGGGCGTGTCGAAGTCTTGCTCACGCGCAATCTAGGCGAGAACGAGTGGGAAGCATTGGTTCGTCCCGGCCGCAAGCTTGGAGTTGGCGAGAAACTGTGGTTCGGTGAAGATGCATCCGGAGAGCCTGCCCTCCAGGCCGAGATCATTGCGCGTGGCCGATATGGCGAGCGCCGATTGCGGTTTGCCAGCGTCCCAGACTTTTTCCTGCGCCTGGAGCGGGTCGGGCACGTTCCATTGCCGCCATATATTGCACGCGAAGACCGCGCGTCGGATCGCGACCGATATCAAACCGTCTTCGCGCAACCACCAGGATCGGCGGCGGCCCCGACCGCCGGCCTGCACTTCACGCCCGAGATCCTCGACCAGATTCGTGGGCGAGGCGTTGACATTGCAGAAGTCACGTTGCATGTCGGTCTGGGAACATTCCAGCCGTTACGGGAAGAAACGGTCGAGGCCAATAAACTGCATGTCGAAAGTTATGAGATCAGCACAAGAGCAGCACACGCGATTAACGCAGCGCTGCAGGAGAACCGCCGCGTAGTAGCCGTTGGCACAACTGTCGTCCGGACGCTCGAGCACGCGGCAATCATTGGCAGCGGCAACGTCGCTGCAGGCAAGCGGGAAACAAGCATCTTCATCTATCCCGGTTTCAAGTTCCAGGTTGTATCAGCGATGCTCACCAACTTCCATCTGCCAAGATCGTCATTGCTGATGCTGGTGTCGGCATTCGCCGGACGGGAGCACGTTCTGTCTGCGTATCAACATGCAGTGGCCGAGAAATACAGATTTTTCTCGTACGGCGATTGCATGCTGGTGGAATAACTGAGGCTTTCGGCGCTCGGCTGTCGGCGTTCGCCCCGTAACAGTGCTGATGGTTATGCGAGCCCCACCTGATATTGCTGGCGCCGCTATTTGTCTGCACCATCGCGATACGTCATGGCCGAACGCTGACAGCCGAACTCCGACAGCCATCTACTTCCTGATACCCTGAACGCATGAAAGAACTCATCAAAACCGACAAAGCTCCCCAGGCCCTCGGACCGTATTCACAAGCAGTGAAGTGCAATGGCATGGTATTTACCTCGGGACAGGTAGCTTTGGATCCGGCAACCGGCAATCTCGTTGCTGGCGGTATCTCCGAACAGACCGAGCAGGTGATGAAGAACTTGTCCGCGGTGCTCGCCGCGGCAGGCACAACTTTTGATAAGGTCATCAAATCTCTCGTCTTCCTCAAAAACATCAATGATTTCGCCGCGATGAACGAGGTCTATGGGCGGCACGTGTCGGGTGGCGGAAAGATTTCCCCGGCTCGTTCGACGGTTGAGGTCGCGCGTCTTCCCAAAGACGCATTGGTCGAAATTGAGCTGATTGCTCTATTCTGAACGAACTCTCATGACACAAACTCCAGGGGTACAGCTCTCGGTTCGGGAAAAAATCGCTCTCATCACCGGCGGATCACGAGGAATTGGTGCGGCGACGGTGAAGATGTTCTGCGCTGCGGGCGCGAAGGTCGTCTTCAACTATCAGAAAGCACGCGATGCGGCCGAGCGCGTGGTCGCCGATTGCGGAGGGGATCGATGCACGGCCATTCAAGCCGATCTCGCATCGCCGGAAGACGCCGACAAAATTGTGAACGCAACGATAAAGAAGTACGGACGCCTCGACCTTCTGGTTGCGAATCACGGCATCTGGCCTCCGAACGATGCGCCCATCGATCAGCTGACTGACGAGCGGTGGCGCAGGACCATTGCTATCAATCTGGACAGCGTATTCGGGCTCATCAAATACTCAGTCGCACAGATGAAGCGGCAAAAGCCCGATGGACACAGCGAGGCGGCGGGACGAATTGTGATCATTAGTTCGACCGCGGGTCAGCGCGGTGAAGCGTTCCACTGTGATTACGCCGCGAGCAAGGGCGCGGTGATCAGCATGGTGAAGGGCCTCAGTACCGAGTTGGCGCGCGACAAGATTTACGTCAACTGCGTCGCGCCGGGATGGGTCGCGACCGATATGGCAGCCCCCGCGCTAGAGGACCCGAAAACCCGCGATCGCGTTTTCGCGACCATTCCCCTAGGCAGGGTAGGAAAGCCGGAGGAGATCGCCGCCCCGGTGTTGTTCCTGTGCACGAAGTATGCGGGATTCATTACAGGGGAAATCCTGAATGTGAATGGCGGCGCGGTGCTCGTAGGCTAGTCATACCGATCAAATAAAAAGGGCGGCAAATTTGGCCGCCCTTGATCGTCTTCGTGTCGAGAATTAGAGAGGTTGGACGCTCTCTGCCTGCCAACCTTTGGGTCCCTTGATGACGCTGAACTGCACCGCTTGCCCCTCTTTGAGGCTGCGGAAACCATTGGCCTGGATCGCCGAAAAGTGCACGAAAACATCTTCCCCATTTTGACGGCTGATAAAACCGTAGCCCTTAGCGTCGTTGAACCACTTCACTGTACCTTGTTCCATAGCGTTGCTCTCTAATCCTTTAATCGTGTGAAATTACGCTGAGATGTCAATCGGAGTACTGCAGGCAGACCAGCTTGAGGCGAGAACTGCTCATGACCTTGTGCATCTAACGCGCGCATAGTATAGCAGAGTGGAAGAAGCTCTCAACAGCAAAGTAAAGGACTTACCAGCCAAAGCCTCACGGGAGCTGAAACAGATTGTCACAATGAGGTTAGACCGTTGCCGCTGATTTTCAACACTCGCAGAATCCAGACGCGTCAGACAACCATTTTGATATCCTTCGTAGCACTTTCATTGCTACACGTACTGAGCACATTTGCTGCGGTGCTCAGGTCTGACCCGATCTCCTGCACTTTCCGCTAAATAGCTGAAATACAACCATCTACTCCGAATCCAGCATCTACTCTGGATTGGCAACCCATCTGCATTTCCAGCTTTTGAGAAGCAGCCCTGAATAGGATCCTGTATCGCTATACAGTTGTCCAAAGATTCCGGGCCATCTTTTCGAACTTTTTCAGCGACAAAAACTTTTTCAGTAACAAAAAGGAGAGACGACGATATGAAGCATCTCTTACTCGCAACGGCAGTAGCTGGTGTTCTTACATTAGGACTAACTGCACAAACCGGGGCTCAGGCGAGCGGTTCGGCGAACACGGGAGCGAGCGTCCAGACGGGACAGACAAACGCCAACGTGGATTCCAGCTCTTCGGCACAGGCTGCCGCCCAACACCAGCACCTTGGCGCTGCCGGTCAGGGGAGCGCCTCCAACGACAGCGCGGCGTCGGTAAATAGCGGCAATGGCAAATCCGCGAGCGCCAATTCGGGCAGCAATGGTTCCCTCGCGGCGGGCACCACGATTCCGGCGACTCTGACGAAGTCGGTTGACGCTCGGAAGGCCAAACCAGGCGAGGAGATCACGGCGAAGACGACGCAAGACGTGCACTCAGCTTCCGGAATGGTAATCCCACGCGGATCGAAGCTGGTCGGCCACGTCACGGACGCAAAGGCGCGGGCCAAGGGCGACTCCGAATCCGCGCTCGGCGTCGCGTTTGATCATGCTGTATTGAGAAACGGCCAACAGGTTCCGTTCCAAGCCAATATCCAAGCGCTCGCAGCTGCCACTAGTACAGCTTCCGCAATTGGCGCAGACGACACGTTTGGCGGCACCTCTCAGGTCGGCGGAATGGCCTCGGCCCCAAGTCCTTCGGGCAGCGGACGAGGCGGGGCTCTTGGCGGCCTTGGAAGCACCGTAGGTGGTGCAACAAGCACCGCCGGCAGCGTCGGCGGAGCAGCAAACGGCGCGGGTAGTGCTCTAGGAAACATCGGCGCCGCCGCCGGTTCGACAGTGAATTCTGGCGTGAACGCCGGTCGCGGCGTAACCGGACAGCTCAATTCCAGCAGCACCGGCGTCATCGGGCTAAATGGACTTCAACTGAACAGCGCCGCTTCAAACAACACGGCGGGCTCTGTGATTACTTCGACGGGCAATGACGTAAAGCTCGCCAGCGGAACGCAGATGATCCTTCAGACCACTCAGCAGTAGCCTCATTTGTTGGAGGAATCTCCGGCCGTCCTGCTCAGACAGGACGGCCCTCGTTGTTCCGCCGCCGCTAATCGGGGATGGACGCCATATGGGGCCCTCGCAGCGCTTGGACTGCGGCGACTGATGAAGACGCCGAGCGGGGGAGATTCATTGCATCCCCCCAAACCCGGGACCTCGTGTCACGAAAAGCGCAGCAAATATACGGGTCAAACGGTATCAGCGAACAAGCCGCATGGTCCCGTGCAACCTTCGTCGTAGCACCTCAGACACTTACTTTCGTGTTCCAAAGTGGTGGATTCTGCAACAAATGGAGGGGTCAGTGAGTCTAATGTAGCAGGGAGAAAGTAGGGTCGGAGGTGGCCTGAAAATGGTGGAGAAATTCTCAATCGCTGAGTTATCCGCTTTGCGGAACGAGCTCATGCAAAATGGACTTGATTCCTGGCAAGCGGCAGAGTTGTTCCATGTATTTCTCTCTGGTCGCGGTTATGGGGTTTCGTCCAACGATGCCATCGGGGCCGCCACCCGAGTAGAAGAAGCTGGTTGTTCCATCGACGTTCTGCAGCGTGAACTGGAAAGCATCGCGATGGTGATGTAATCGGCTAGAGTTTGATCCGTCTGCCAGCGATGACGCTTACGGACAGGACCACAAAGAGCCGGGCGAACCTGCCCGGCTCTTCGCTTTTTGAATTCAACGGACTAATTATTCGTATCGTAAAGCTTCAACGGTATCCAGCTGTGCCGCCCGCGTCGCTGGCACTGTTCCGAAAATGATGCCTACAGCCGACGCGACGACGATCGCAATGATCGCCGACAATCCAGAAACAGGAATGCGGTAATCAGTAAAGAATCTGACTGAGAACGGGACTGAGAGTCCAATCAGAGTTCCGAGCAGTCCGCCGGTAAGCGAAATAAACACCGCTTCAGTCAGGAACTGCAGACGGATCTCCTGACGCGTTGCGCCAACAGCTTTGCGGATCCCAATTTCGCGGATGCGCGAGCGAACGTTCGCCAGCATGATGTTCATGATGCCGACGCCGCTCACGACCAGCGTAACGGTGGCAATCAGCAGCAGTACAACAGTGAGAGCATTTGCAGTCTGAGCCGCAACTGAGAGCAGTTGGGTCAGATTTTCAACGTGGTAAACCGACTGCGCGCGATGTCGGGATTGCAGAACTTTGTGAATCTGCTCAGTTGCCCGGTCAACTTCACTAGCGTCGCCCATGGAAAAGAAGATCTGCTTCACCGCCGGAGTGCCGGTGAAATACTTGGCAACTGTGTAGGGAATCAGAATCGTATCGTCGGCGATCTCAGACTGCCCGAATGTCTCAACGCGTTCTTTGAAGGTTCCGATAATCGTGAAAGGCAGGTTGCTGATCTTGATTATTTGTCCTACAGCCGAATCCTCGTTCCCGTAAAGGCGCCGCGCAAGCGTGACGGTAATTACCGCGACTTTGGTGCGCGTCATCGATTCTTCGTTATCGAAGAATCGGCCTGAAGGAATCAGGAGATTGCGAACCGTCTCGTACTCAGACGAAACCCCAAGAACCAACAAATCGCGCTGTTTGCCTTCGCCTACCGAAATGCGGTCATGCAGCTCGACCATGGGCGAGGCGGCAATGATGTCAGGCACTTCCTGTCGCACGGCGCGGACGTCATCATCAGTGAGCTCGTCTTTTTGTACGGTGCTGAAAGAGGAGTTGCTGCCGCCCTCATAGTAGGCGTAGATCATGTTGGCACCGATTGCCTGAATCTGGCTGAGGATGTACTGCTTGCCCGTGAGGCCAATGGTGACTACCAGGATCAGCGACGCAGTCCCGATCACCATCCCTAATGCCGTAAGCGCAAATCTGACCTTGCTGGAGCGGAATGAGTCCACCGCTAGTTTGGCGATCTCGCTGAAAAGCATGGTTTTGGTGGCGCTTTCCAGCGTTTGCTCGAACGAGCGTATGCGGTCCAGCGGACTTTGGTGAGAGTGCTCTGCCGCCCTCTGCTCTTCGAGTTGCAGCTCTTCGGGGGACATTAAGTTTGCAGTAACGAGAACGGAATGCCTCCGGCACCCGTCCGACCATCCTAAACCCGATAATCGGGATAAGTTGTCACTGAATTGGATGTCAGGGATGACTGGGAAGCTTCAGCCAAAGTCCATTCATTGCCGGAAGGGAAAAGACGTTTCAGGTTTCGTGTTGCAAGGTTTCGGCAAAGCCCATTGCTCACTGAGGAACGCAGACATTACAGAAATTGCTATGGACTGAACCTTCGGTTCGGCTGCTGAAAACCAACCCGCACGATTGGCTTTGCCGAAAACCTGAAACTCGAAACCTGAAACGCCCTCGCTCTTTTTCTCCGTGTTCTCCGTGGCTCCGTGGTGAAATAGGATTCGATGGACCAGCGCATCATCTTCCATCTCGATATGGACGCCTTCTTTGTCTCGGTAGAAGAGCTGCTGGATCCGTCGCTGAAAGGTAAGCCCGTCATCGTAGGCGGTGCGAAAGACCAACGCGGCGTAGTGGCCGCTGCCTCGTACGGTGCGCGGAAATTCGGTGTGCATTCCGCCATGCCGTTGCGGACCGCAGCCAAACTTTGCCCCGACGGCATTTATCTCGACGGGCATCCTGAGCTTTACCGCGACTATTCCCGCAAAGTGCATGACATCATTTGCAGCTACTCGCCCAAAGTGGAAATGGCATCGGTCGACGAAGCCTATTTGGATATGAGCGGCACCTTACGCTTGTTCGGTCCACCGCTCAGGGCCGCACACGATCTGCATGAGACGATCAGGCGAGAACTTAACTTGAACTGCTCGATCGGAATCGGAACAACACGAGTTGTGGCCAAGATCGCTTCTGACCTCGCCAAACCTAACGGAGTGCTCTTTGTGTGGCCCGGCCACGAGGCGCGCCTGTTTGCCGATCTACCAGTGCGCAAGATGCCCGGCATCGGAAAAGTGTCCGAGGCGCGTCTCCACGAGTTGGGAGTCCGTACTTTTGGTGATCTCACCGCTCGGCAAGATCTTGATCATCATTTCGGAGCCTATGGATCAGCGATGGCAGGCAAAGCTCGTGGCGAGGATGC
>CAZLIE010000013.1:30007-45660 GCA_964559345.1 uncultured Terriglobales bacterium | reverse complement strand
AACGGAGGATCCGAACCCTCAGACGGCCAAAATTACCTTTTGTGTAAGGGGCGTGGCAACTGCTCCCTGAGGAGTACCTACCTTCGTCTCCGACCACTGACCATCTTCCGAAACTCCTGCCTGCAACCATTTCTGGATCAAGCGAAGTATCCGGCGATCGGCCACGCGATGCTCGATGAACTTCATCGTCCATTCATGACTCATGTTGTCAACGAGGCCGCGAATGTCCGCATCGAGTATCCAGTTCACTCGCTTCCGTTGAATGCCCACTGTCAGTGCATCTAACGCTTGATGTGGACTGCGACCGCGTCGTTCGTGGTCTCGGTGAGACCGAAAACAGACGCGCGGTCGAGGAGGTCAGGAAATGGAAATTTGCGCCTGCTGTTAGGCAAGGAACTAGAGTAGCTGTCGAAATCGAATTGCTTGTCAAGTTTGAATAAGCGACATGGTCTACATCAAGAGCACCGTCGTTGGGATAGCAGCGGTATTCCTCTTCGCTGTCATTTGGCTCATTGTCTTCTCGATGTGGGCCAATCGGTGCCTGCCACCCGATACTCATATCGGCATAGACGTAGTCTCCGTGGCGAAGTCCTTGGCGAAGCAATCGAAACCGCAAGTGATAATGTTGCTGGTCTTCGCTGCTGCCTTTTATTGGGAGTTTAGGAGAGCGTCAAAGTAGCCTTGACTTCTCCAATGAATCAGAATCGCAGAATCGTAATCCGTGACACGATTATCTATGTAGGTGCTCTTTTCTTGTCGACCTTCCGTTTTGCGTTTAGGCGTCTTTCAGTCCTAGATAAAGTATTAACAGGTCTCATCCTTTTGTGGGCTGTCGCAGGACTTATTTTCACAGTTAAGGCCATAGCGTCTCGGACAACTTCAAACTGAGACACTATCCGACGGCGCGGCCCTTACAAGCAACGGACGTATGGCAAAGCCTAAAGCTAAGCTTGTTGCGATTTTGATTGTTGCGACCGCTGTCGCTATCTTTCTTGGACTGTTCCTACTGGTCGGAATGGCTGGATGGAACGTCGTCGCCCCGAGATGAAATTTCAAACTGAGGCACTACCCGACTTCTGATAGCGTCCTGAATTGCCATGAACGACAAACGCAAACCCAAGTTTCCGTGGAGGCGCCTAGTCGCAGGAGCCTATTTCTCTCTCTCGGCAATCGTGGCCCTCCTGCGTATATTGTCGGCAAAACGTGTCGCAAACCCTTACTTTAAGCCAGCAGCGATTTCGATTCTGCTCGTCGGAGGAATTCTCTTAGCCTCGGGCGTCTCAGCGGCAATTGATTGGAGAAATTCAAACTGACCAACTACCGCTTCCTTGATTCCGTTCCCCTGTGCGTTACTATTCCCCGCCTTCTAATGACATCCTTGATTGGAACAACATACGGCAAGGCGGCAACCAGCAACCGCTGAATCTCGGGTTAGGTATACAAATGCGAAATGTTTACCACGCCAGCCTGATACTAATTGTGTGCTTCCCATTTGCGGTGAATGGGCAGTCTCTCAGGCCACTCCCGACGGAGTTCGTCGATTGCCTGACGAACCAACTGGGTGTCCCTGTGGCATCCAACAGACGGCAAACCTCGCTATTCGAGTCAAAAGTCGGAATCGCTGCCTATGCGGAAATAGAAGCCAAAGCCTCAACTCCTGCGCATTGTCAAAACAGCACTACCGTGTACGTTGGCAAAAGTAAGGGTTCGTTCCGTCCAGTACTTCGACAGGATGTAGAACGGCTTCCTGATGGCAGCGTCTATGACGGAAATGGCGTCCCGTATCTGAGTTGGTCTCCTTCTGGAGCGACGCTTCTGGTCGTGCTCTTTCAGTGGACATATGGGACTGACAGTGGTGGTAACTACAAGTATTTCCTCATTGAAAAGGAACACAATTCTGCCAAGTTGATACTTCCTGAACGCGCCATTTGGAAGATGTTTAAAGGCCCGTGCTCCGCGTTAATCAACTTCAATGGGTGGATTGACAATCGGCGAATCGGGCTGGAGGTGCGTCCTTTCGTTGCCACCGACGAGGAAGGCAAGCCCGATACAATTCCCGCGTGCGTCAAGGAAACAACAACGTTCTCATTCGACGTCCTCACAATGGCTGCCAGCGGTGCTTTCCCGGTGGGAGTGGACAATAGCGGTGGATAATGAGCGTAGCTGGGTGTTACTCGAAATTTTGTGCGGTCACCGCATATGTTTGCTCTCGTGGTTTCGCAGCCAGTAGCCGGGCGCAAATCTGAACGCGAACGATGGCTAGAGAACTTAGCACCGGAACCTGCGAGCACTGCCAGCGACAGTTCGGGTATTGGCTTGAACATTGCGGATTCGGAGATTGTGTCTATGCCTACTGTGATTCCTGCGGCAAGACAGCCGTCCTTTCACTGTGGGACAAGCGCATGCCGAGGTTGCCGGACTGCGCGGGCCAACAAGAGATGTGTTCTGCAATGGAGAAATTCGTGCGCTCTTGCGACTGCGGTGGCAGTTTCAGAAGAGGTTCTGCGCCACGCTGCCCACAGTGTAATGAGCCGTTATCCGCTGAACTTGCCACCCCATACATCGAGAGTAACGCACCGGGTACTAAGCAAGGCTGGCGTTGGCAACGGAATTGGAGCGGGCTCTATTGCATCGTTATCGAGAACAAAAGGGTTGATAACAACTTCCGTTAGTCACACTGCGCGCCCCGATAAGACCCCGTAAGAATCACTGGCTTGCAGGGGGGCGACCGCTGACAAATATGATAGCCCTAGTGATAGCCAGCGGCCTAAGGGTTTACGGGAGGCAGTGTTTATGCGGGTCGCAGTGAATCTGGCGGAGAGGGAGGGATTCGAACCCCCGATACCCTTTCAGGTATGGCCGCTTTCGAGGCGGCTCGTTTCAACCGCTCACGCACCTCTCCGCACCGATCTGTGGCAAAGATTCTGAAGGCGCTCGCCTCCAGACTTCTCGATTGTAAATGAAGGCTCCAACACGCCTCATTGCTCTGCGCATGGGACAGGGATGAGGCTCATAGCACGTTATAATCGAAGCGGCTCCCCCGATGGCTTATCAGGTTCTCGCACGTAAATACCGTCCTCAGCGCTTTTCAGACGTCATTGGGCAGGAGCACGTAACGCGCACCCTGCAAAACGCCATTACTCAGCAGCGGGTCGCGCATGGTTACATCTTCAGCGGACACCGCGGGATCGGCAAAACTACCGTCGCGCGCATTCTCGCCATGGCCCTGAATTGCCAATCGAGCGACCGGCCGTCGCCGGAGCCGTGTGGCGTCTGCGATTCGTGCCAGGAAATCCGGGCAGGCAGCTCCGTGGACGTGATCGAAATCGATGCCGCCACCAACCGTGGAATCGACGAAATCCGCGAACTGAGAGATGCGGCGCGATACCGTCCGGCACGCGATCGATACAAGATTTACATCCTCGATGAAGCACACCAGATCACCGATGCTGCTTTCAATGCGCTGCTGAAGACGCTCGAAGAACCGCCCAGCCACATGGTGTTTATGATGGCGACCACGCAGCCCGAAGATATTCCGCAAACTATCCGCTCGCGTAGCCAGCATTTCAGCTTTCATGCGGTCCGCTTCGAAGAGATCGTGCGGCAACTGCGCGACATTGCGCAACGCGAGAACATTGGTGCGGAAGAGGATGCTCTCGCGGTCCTCGCCGAAGCCGGAGATGGCTCCATGCGCGACGCGTTATCCATCATGGACCAGGCGATCGCCTGCTGCGGTGTATACGATGGCAGCACCGGAGCGATGCTCACTGCTGCCCAGGTGCGCGGTCTCATGGGAACGGTTTCATCGGACGTGTTGATGCAGGCCATGCACACGGTCGAGCGAAATGCCAGCGATGAGATGCTGAAGTTGTTGGACCGGTTGATGACCGAAGGCCAGAGTCCCTTGCACTTCGCGAAGCAGCTCGTTCGTTTTTTGCGCAATGCGTTGGTGTCAAAAGTTGCCGGGGCGGAATCGCCGCTGCTGCAGGTTTCTTCAGATGAGCGACAGAAAGTCGCTAGCGTGGCGGCACTCTTTTCTGAAGAAGATCTGACGCGCTTTCTTAATATCATTCTTCGTACTCATGACGAACTCGGCTATCGGCAAGAGCAGCGATTCCATCTCGAACTCGGCATGCTGAAGATGGTCCACGCGCACCGCCTGCTACCGCTGGAGGAACTGCTCAGCCAGGGAGCGGCGGGATTAGCGGCAGGAAAGAAACTGACATCCAGCACAGTAGCGGCAACTACGAGTCAGCGCACCCCAGAAGCGAGGCCGAGTCTTGCCGCGAGCACTGGGGCCACTGCGAGCCGTCCGGATACGCGATCAGCTACGAATCCGTTCGCTGCGACAGGCGGCAACCGGGATGCAGCGACTAGTCGGTCAAGCGTCTCTCCCTTCGAGGCGGATCGAGCGCGCAAAGGACGCAGCTCTGAAGAACTTTCGTCGCCAGCGGAAGCGCCAGAAGCTGCACGTTCTGCTTTTTCACCACTGGTCACGGGAACGGCTGCAACCGCCACCGCTACTGCTGTCGCCGTATTGGAAGAGGAATCTTCAGCGGCTGCCACTCCTTCTTCTGAGTCGGTCGATACAGTACGCGCAGCTCTCATCGACGTGCTCGAGTGTCAGGGCCAACACACCGGCGCCGATCTCCTGGCGCAAGGGGAGTGGAAGCTCGAAAGCAATCAGCTTACGTTGCGTTTGCCCATGTCGGAGAAAGTGATTGATCTCTCGTTGAGCGCAGACGCAAAGCGATTGCTCACCCAGGAAGCCAGCCGTGTATGTGGCCGTTCGATCAAGGTCATCCTCCTCGGGGGTGGCACCGCGCAGGCGGTTACTACACCGCGTCCCACGACTGGGAACGGCAACAGAAACGGAGCTGGAGCCCGCCAGCGCGCGGCCGAAGATCCTGTGGTCAAGCGGATGCAAGAAAAGTTTGGCGCCGAAGTACGCACCGTCATCGATTACCGGCAGTCAAAGAAATAGTTCAGCGAGAAATCAGAGGAATGGAATTGAATCCGAAAGATCTGTTGGCGCAAGCGCAACGTGCCTCTCAGGAAATCCAGGAAAAAATGCGCGCCACTGTCGTGGAAGCATCTGCCGGTGGCGGCAGTGTCAGCGTAAAAATGAATGGACAAAAGCAGCTTCTGGTCGTGAAGATCGATCCCGAAGCGGTCAAAGCTGGCGACGTAGAGATGCTGCAGGACCTGATTACCGCCGCCGTGAATGAGGCCTCGCGCAAGGTGGATAGCACCATGCAGTCTGCCCTCGGCGGAATGTTGGGCGGCATGAATTTGCCAGGACTGCTGTGACCAAGCGCGATCCCTCAAACAATTTCTTTTCCGAGGTCCAGTTGTCGAAATTCGCAGAGCCGATGACGCGGCTCATCGAAGAACTAAAGAAGCTGCCCAGCATTGGCGGCAAAACGGCGCAGAGGCTCGCCTTTCACATCCTGCGCGCCAGCGAAGAAGACGCCGAGCTGCTTGCGGATGCCATTCGTCAGGTGAAGGCAAGCCTGCATCTTTGCTCGATCTGTAACAACATCACCGATGTCGATCCGTGTGTCTATTGCAGCAGTGCCACTCGCAATCAACGACTCGTGTGCGTGGTCGAAGAGCCTACCAACATTGCCGCCGTCGAGAAGACGCGCAGCTATAACGGTGTGTATCACGTGCTGCACGGAACGCTGTCCCCGCTGCACGGAGTCGGGCCCGAGCACTTGCGGCTCACCAGCCTCTCGCGACGTGTGGAGCGGGGAGACATCGATGAACTGATTATTGCTACCAACCCGACAGTCGAAGGCGAAGCGACCGCCACGTACATCTCACGCATGCTGAAGGGTTTGCCAGTGAAGTTAACGCGGATCGCAACGGGCATCCCCGCTGGCAGCGACATTGAGTATGCCGACGAAGTCACAATGGCGAAGGCGATCGACGGTCGCCGAGAGATTTAGCACGCTTGAACCACAGAGGACTTTGAGGCGCACTGAGGAAGAGCAAGATCGGGCAAGAGCAAGATCGGAACCTCCGCTCCTTTAATCTTTCACTTCTATTCAAGCTCTAGAATTTAAGACTCGAGGCCGAACGCTGACAGCCGACCGCTAAAAGCCCGCCCCAACAACAGCAGGAAAATGCCGCCGTGCTGGGAAGAACTAATCTCTCAATTTTGCCAATAGATCTTGCGGATGTACCGGTTTGGCTAGGATTTCAAACTGGTGACCACGCGAGCGCGCTTTTTCCAGCAGATCGGCAGTCGCTGCCTGACCGGAGAAGAGCAGAATCTTGCAGCCGGGAAGAAACTCACGGATGTTGATCGCAGCTTCGATTCCATTCATATCTTCCATGATTACATCACTGATGATGAGATCGGGACGATCACTGCGCGCCTTCTCGATTGCGCCGGTGCCGCTATAAACAGGTGTTGCCGCGAAGCCGTTCTGGTTCAGAATAATCGCGAGAGTGTCCGCGATTACTCGTTCGTCATCGACCACCAGAACCTTGGGTTTTTGCCTACTATTGTTATCCGTCATGCGTCCTGTGCTCTATTTTCCGCTCCTGCAAGGGTGAGACTCGGAAAAATCGGAGATTATGCGAACTTTTGAGCTGCTCTTCTGATGATTATATCGGAAGCATCTTCGGCAAGCGGCGAGGAGCCCTAGTGGCGCATCTTTTGCCCTATTCAATGCTCACGCTGACATCGCGCAGGCTGAACAACTTGGCCGCTATGATAAAAAGAATCGCTGTTTCTATCAACACGGCGACTGTTAACCAGTTGCGCACTGTCGTCGAATAAACGAACAAATATTCGCGCGGCCGCAGCATCGGCAGGGGGCCCCCACTTGGACTCACTGCAAATCGTGCGTAGGCGGACGCCAGAGCTATCGCAGCTGAAATTATAGGATGCAAGAAGACCGACAACATCAGCGCGAGAGCCGCAATCCACGTCGCGGCCACAACTCCGTTCAGGAATAAGGAACCAACGTAGTGCAGCTCCACCGGCGAATATCCCTGCAACCACACCACAGCCAATCCGACCATCAGGAAATAAACGGCCGCGCAACTGATAGAAGCGAGCAGGATTCCGAGCAGATATTCCCAACGTGCTACGGCCTTGGACAACACGCCAATAATTCTGCGAGAGCGTTCCTCGTTGCGAATTGTTGAGCTTGAAAGGAATGCGGCTATTGCCAGTCCATACAGAATTTCCTGTTGGACGATGGCGGCGACATCATCTATCACTACATGGCGTGTGGGTGACCAGACAAAGACTCCCAGCAGGAACGGCCAGAGCACGAACGCGATTACGATCCAGCGGTTCTGCCGCGCAGTGTCGGAAGCCATAAGCAAGGACGACTTCATTCGTAGTCCTGATTGAAGCCCACGCTGTTCTGCATCACGGAAACGAAGACTTCTTCCAGTGTTCGCGTCTTCGGCCTGACGCTGATTAGCGTTCCTCCACCTACCCAAATTCTCTCTATGCTCGCCCGTTGGGCACTCATCGGCACACTGAAAGACGTGTGGACGCCATCCCTGCGTATGTCACACGCTTCTGTCGGGACTTCGGCGAGTGCAGTTGCGGTAATCTCGCACACGTCGCTGGTACGAAGAAGATTCTCAGTGTCGCCCGATGCGACCACTTGTCCAGCCTGCACGAAGAACACGCGATCGCAAATGAGTTCGATCTCGGACAGCTGGTGCGAGCTGAGAAAGACGCTCTTGCCTCTGGAGCGCAAATCAATCAGCAGTTCGCGCACCTGAAGCCGCGACATCGGATCGAGCGCCGAAGTCGGCTCGTCCAAGATGAGCAGATCGGGATCGTTCATGAGTGACTGCGCAACACCGATGCGCTGCAGCATCCCTCGCGAGAACTTGCCGACATTGCGCTGCGACTCTTCGGCCATACCGAGGGCCTCAAGAAGGTGCGCAGCTCGGCGCGAGAGCTCAGGCTCTCTCACTCCGTTCAAAGCTCCGGCGCGGAGCAACGTTTGCCGGGCATTGCGATGGTAATAAGCTGGACTTTCAGGAAGAAATCCAACGCATTTGCGTGTTCGGACGTCTCCCATCGGCGCGCCGAGTAGGGTGCCGCCTCCGGAAGTGGCCCGCGCCAATCCCAAGGCGATATGCAATGCAGTGGTTTTGCCCGCGCCATTTGGGCCCAGAAATCCGACGATCTCGCTGGGATTCACGCTCAAGCTGAAATCGCGCAGTGCCCAACGTTGTCTTCGCGGGAAGGGTGACCGGTAATACTTGCTGACGTGGTCGAATTGAAGAACCGGAGCCACGGGGTGTGGCTGATTGTAACCGCGAGTCGTTGAACGGGGCTAAACCGATTCCCGCAGTCTTTCGCAGCAACGGGCGAGTTCGTCTTGTTCCTTCTGAGTGAGGTCTCGAAATTCGACCCCACACCTGAATCCTTCAGAATCTCGGACCAGGCATGAGACTCGAGCCGTTGCTGGGAAAAAGGAACACAGAATTCGATCTGCACTATTTGACCGATTTGCAACTCGGCAGGGATATAAATTGCCATTCCTTCTTGAGAGAGGTCGTGGCTTCTTCCTTGCAACACACTCCGCCGACGGTCCTGCACGAGGAACACCTTGATGGGGAAGTCCACCTTGAGACGGCGGGAGCGGCGGATTCCAGCGGCGTCGTTCGACAGGATTGGGGGCGTGGCCATCACGCTAAACTCTAGGATTTGAGCTTCTTTGCATACAGATAACGCCAGTAACGCGAAAAGGTAACAAGCACCACGAAAGACACTCCCACCTGGAGCCGCCACAGTGCACAAAGTTGTTGAATCTGTTGCGTTCCGCAAGCTGGCACGCTTGCAAGGCCGCGGGCCAAAACCGTCTGTTACCCGCGAGCAGGTACCTTGGACACCTGCCGGAACGTTGTTCTTGCGTAATATCTTCCGCTCATACCTCAACTGAGAAAGTCTGCAATATCTATGAATAACCAGCAGCATCCATCGCCGGATCTGTACGAAGAGCTTGAGGCACTGTCAGCGCGAGACTGGCAACTGTGGTCAATCTGCGCGCTGATTATCGTGGTATTTGCCATTGGATTCGCCGCTTTCGCATTGCCCAATCTGTCCAGCGTTTCCCTGCGAACGGATCATCAATATCTGCCGCAGCTCTTTTTTGGACTGATCGCGTTGATCATTCTGTTCAACATCTACATCCTCGATCAGAAGCGAACGTTGAATCGCACAAGAGCGCAGATGCTGAAGCAATTGGTGAGGTCCTCGCAGGAGAAAGAAGTAGCTTTGATCGATCCTCTCACCGGCGTCTTCAATCGCAGATACATGGACGAAGTGATCCCGCGGGAGGCAAGCAAAGCACTTCATTCCGGCACAGAAGTCTCATTTCTGATGATCGACGTGGATGGCTTCAGAGATATCAATACGAAATTTGGCCACTTCGGAGGCGATCAATATCTTCGCGACGTCGCTACGCTGCTGAAAAAGACTTTTCGCGGCTCCGACACCGTTCTCCGCGTTGGCGGGGATGAGTTTCTCGTGATTCTTCCCGAGACATCCGAGAAACAAGCTCAGCGCGCCGCCGAGCGGCTCCAATGGGAGACAAAGTGGTGGAACCAGGCGGGACATGCGAAGTATGAGGTCTCGATAAGCTGCGGCGTGGCAACTTTTCATCAGGGCATGGACACCAAGCAAGTGCTCGATCTTGCAGATCGAGAGATGTATCGCGCCAAAGCCGGAAAAAACTTCGAGTCGTCTTCCAAAGCTGGCGCGAATCAGAACGTATCTAACCAGGTCGAAGCTTCTGACGCGGCAAACTGATCGGCAGATCAAGATTTCTTAAAAATGAAAGAGGTCGCCTGTGCCATGTACGACAGGAGGCGACCTCGTTGCGAAGTATCGATCAGAAGAAATCTGACATCGGAGCGACATTGCTCGAAGCTCCGGGATACACATTTACCCCTAGCGCCTCGAGAATGGTTCGCAATGTGTTTTCGTGCTTGTAGAGCGTTGCGGACCGCGATCCCCGCTTCACCTTTGGTCCAATCACAGCGGTATAGACCTGCTCCGGACACGCGCCGACTGCACCATCACATTCGTCGAAGGTGACGATCATCAGTCCGTCTCCGCCAGATTGGAAGTAGGGGGTCTTCAGCAGCGGAGCCACGCCATTTGCGAGGAATGTGTCCGCCTGAGCGACAGTTCCGTCGTGCGCATCGTTATCCAGATCCGGAACGACGATCGAATAATTGGGAAGCTTGTTGGCAGCCATGTCTGCAGCAAATTGGGTGAAAGGAACCATCTTCTGCTGCTCGGCCGCGCTATCGATGATGTCGGAATACCATCTCGCAGGATTGTGGCGCGCCACGTACGAACCAGATTGCGTGCCCATATATCCGGCGTTCGGCAGGGACTGCGCATAAACCTTCCATGTCAGGCCTGCTCTGTTGAGCTCGCGGAAAATATTGTCATCCGTGACTGAGCTGGTGCAGCCATCGCCAGTGCAGCCGAAGTCGAGTTCGCCGCTTCCGGAAGACAGCCACAGATAATCCAGCGCGGAACCGGGCACATCAGCATGGTAGTTAGTGGCGTAGCCGTACGTATTCCCATGCGCGACCAACCACGGCATGCCATTCGGATAGACCTCCGAAAACATGTGGTTCTCCTCGATCACCAGTACAACGTGCGATGAACGCGGGATGCCGTTCGGACTAGGCGCTGGAGTCGGCATAGGTGTGGGAGTAGGTATAGGAGTAGGTGTAGGAGTAGCGGTCGGCGTCGGTGTAGGGCTAGGGCCCGAAGTCGGAGTGGCAGTTGGAGTTGCCATTGGCGTACTGTCTGCCGTGGCGGTCAGCGAGTTGGCAGACGGGAGCTGGCCGGCTCCTCCACATCCCGTGATCGCCAGTAATAATGCGGTCGAGAGAGCCCCGATGAGAGCTCCGTTCCTGATGCGTGCTTGCTGCAACTGCATTGAACCTCCGAATGAACTTTGCGGAGGTTAAGCAGGCATCTACTCTGGCTACATCAGGTGAGAGGCTTAGCCGTAGCACTAAAGGATACCGAGGCACAGCTTAATCAAATAGCAACATCATCTTGTTAATTCAGCAACAATCCCAGCCCAAGTTGTTGAATTTGCACGACTCGACGCACTTTCGGCGAGACTGCGCTTTTTAGTCGATCGAGATTCTTAAGAAGCCTTCGGCTCTCAGCGGGAGTATTCCACAGCAGGCAATTGCGACATGTATTCAATCGCTTACGGCAGGACATAGACCCGCAGACTTAAATGATTCGCGTGTGTGACACGCAGCTAAGGGATGCGCCTGTAGACATCCAAAAGAATGCTGCACTGACTGGGCACAATCACAGGCGAGGGTGCCCGTTGTGCCGATGTTTCATTTCTTTTTCTGTTTGAACTTCACGTTGTGCTCGTCCAGCAACTTGCGATTTGAATCGGCGCTCTGGTTTACGGATTCCATCGCGTCCTGCAAGACAAATTTGTAGTCGCCAGCTTCAGAGTTCTTCGGATCGGAAGCGCTCCGGTCGAGGTCGCGCAACTTTCCCTGCAGTTCGCTATCCAGCTGAACGATTTCTTGCAGCGGTTTGCGCAAATCGGCCTGGCGCTGGTCGTAGTCGGAGACATTGTCGTCGATCTCATCGACCAGCGTGGCGACATCCTCCAGCAGGTCATGGATCTTCTGTCCGCGATCCTTGGCGGCTTTGGGGTCTGCGCGAAGCTCATCGATGCTCCGCATCCGCGCGCGCGTGAATTGGGCCATCAGCTTCAACCGCTTCTCTGGTTCCTGCGCCGTTTCACGAAGCTGATCGACTTCTTTGTCGTTCAGCGGATCGCGCTTTTGCGCGTGTGCGACCACAGGACACGCCGTTATTAAGGCCAGCACGCATGCCATCCATCGATGTTGCATTCATCCCGCCTAGTCTTTGAAGACTTCTTTCAGCAGCGCGTCGTCGGCTGCTTCAATTCGCTTCACAATGAGCATGACCGCCGGCCGATCCTCCACGCTCATCGCTTGACCGATGTCCGACAGACGCCGGGCCGATTTGTGCAGCAACAACTCAGCGTCTTTCAACTTGTGGTGGCTCTTCGCGCCGGCCTCCCGTGCCTTGTCGGCATAGCTGCCGATCTCATCCAGAGTCTGTTGCGCTGGCTGAAGTTGACCAGCATTGATTTCAGTGTTGAACTGCTCCACGAGATCGCGCACCAAATGCGCGGAATGAACGCAGATCTCCCGCTCGGAATCATGCGCAATCTTCTGCTTCAACTCTTCGACGTGCGCGGCATTCTGCTGCTCGGGCGTGCGAGGCGCCTTCTGTTCCATCGCCAATGCCGATGACAGCAAGCCGAACATCACGACGACGAAGGTATTTTTCATTTGAGTTTCTGAATCGCGATCAGCCGATGTCGCGCCTGCCATTCTTGATCGGGGAACTTGCCATTCGCCACTGCCAGAAATTGACGATAACTCTCCGTTGCCTCCGGATAGCGCCGCAAATGATCGAGCGCAGTGGCTCGCAGAAAATATCCTCCGGGATTCGGACCCAAGAGTTTCGTACGAACGTCAAGCGCCTTCAACGTGAGATCGTACTGCTGATTCTCGGAAGCCACCACTGCTAAGTCTCCATAGGCAGCCGCCAGGTTGGGATTCAGCTTCAGGGCAGCCAAAAGCTGCTCCTCCGCAGCACGAAAGTCGTGTTGCTGCATCAGCGTGAGCGCGTATTGATACCGCAGCTGTGCATTGCTTCCATTCTGCTGCACGAGCCGCTTGTACATCGGGGCGGCTTCGGCATCACGATGAAGTGCAGCAAGAAGCTGCGCTCGTTGCTGAAGAATGGCGGGATCGTCGACCATGCCGGCCGAGTTCAGCTCGGTTAATGCTTGGTCGTTTTTCCCTTCAGAAGCGAGAAGACGTCCGAGCAGAAGGTGAGCTTGCTCATCGGAAGGAGCAGCAGCCAGGTATTGCCGAACATTCTTTTCCACTTCGTCATATTGTTTTTGCTCCACGCCGATGTTTACCAAACCGCGCAGCGCCGAGGTGCGCGCCCCAGAGTCGGATGTATTCAACGCCTGCTGATACTCGGCCTTAGCCAAGTCGAGCTTGTTCTGATTTTCATACAACTCGCCCAACTGAAGATGAGGTTCTGGGTCACTGGGCACAAGCTGAGCAGCCTGTTTGAACGCCTGCTCCCCAGCCGTCGGATTGTTGGACTCCTGCAGTTCGCCAAGCGCCAGCAACGCACGCTCCCTGGCTTGTTCTGGATGGCTCGCGGGCTTGAGATCGACCGCGTGTTTGAGGACTTTGGTTGCTTCCTCGCGCTCTCCTGTAGCGGCCAGCGCTAGTCCAAGGTTTAAGTTGGGCTCGAAGATTGCGGGATTGATGGCAACGGATTTCCGGTAATCGGAAATGGCGTCATCGCGGCGATGCATCGCCTGATGCACGTAGCCGAGGTCGTACCAAGCCTGGTAACTGTCCGGATCTTTTGCTGTGGCTTGTTGCAATAGCAGTTCAGCAGAGGCGAAGTCGCCCTGCGCCACCAGGTTCTCGGCCTTATCAAGCAGATCGGAAGACGGGGACCTCTGTTCGCTTTTAACCGTATGATGTCGAACCGTGCCGCTCTGGCTGAACACAGCCGGAGCGCAGACAAGGATCGCCAATGTGCAGCTAAACCGTCGTCGGAACATTTTCAAGGTGAGGTCTCCCGTTGGATAGAACACGGGAAAGCCACTGACCGGTGTGGGATTTTTTGTTGCGGGCCACAGTTTCGGGAGTACCCACCACGACCACTTCACCCCCGCGAGCGCCGCCTTCTGGCCCGAGGTCGATCACCCAATCCGCCGCTTTGATCACGTCGAGATTATGTTCGATCACGATGATCGATCCACCTGCCTCGATCAGTCGCCGGAAGGCCGCTAACAGTTTGCTGACATCGTCGAAATGCAATCCGGTGGTCGGCTCATCGAAGATGTACAGGGTTCGCTTCGGCGACGGGCGACGGCTGCCATTCCCGCTTTCTCCTTCACCAGACCGCGAACGCTCCTCTCGCGCTCGCGGCGTCAGGTGCGCCGCCAGTTTCATTCGCTGAGCTTCGCCGCCGCTGAGAGTGGTTGCAGACTGACCCAGCCGCAGATATCCAAGCCCAACCTCTTCGAGCACGTGGAGCTTGTCCGTAACCTTCGGCACGCCAGAAAAAAAGTGAAGTGCTTCTTTGACAGTAAGGTTCAACACGTCAAAGATGTTCTTCCCCTTGTACCGAACTTCGAGCACCGAACTCTTGTACCGCGTTCCCCGGCACTCCTCGCAAATCAATTCGACGTCCGCGAGGAACTGCATTTCGACCGTGACCGTTCCGTCGCCCTGGCAGGCTTCGCAGCGTCCGCCTGGGACGTTGAACGAGAAGTGTCCGGCAGTGTATCCGCGTTTTTGTGCTTCGGGAATGGAAGCGAAGAGTTCGCGGATCGCGTCAAACGCCTT
This sequence comes from uncultured Terriglobales bacterium, assembly GCA_964559345.1. Lineage (GTDB taxonomy): Bacteria > Acidobacteriota > Terriglobia > Terriglobales > Acidobacteriaceae > Gp1-AA112. Next base: position 31,197 of record CAZLIE010000013.1, on the reverse strand, counting down.
GATGTAAGTCACGGGGTTCGAACGCGGAGTACGCGCAATCGGAGACTGATCGACAAGGATGGCCTCGCGAATCTGCTCGGCGCCCTCAATCCTCTGAAAGAAACCGGCAGCATTGCCGCCTTCAATATTGCCTGTCGCAGCCGCAAGCGCTTTATACAGGATCTCGTGCACGAGCGTGGACTTGCCCGAGCCTGAGACGCCGGTCACCGCAACCAGCATCCCGAGCGGGATCGTGACGTCGATGTGCTTAAGATTGTTCGCACGCGCGCCGATCAATCGAAGCTCTGAGCTTGATTTGCGTCGCGCATTTGGGACGGGAATCGCAAGATTATGGCTTAGATATCTGCCTGTCAGCGATTGCGTGCTGCGCGCTATTTCGTCGTAGGTGCCTGCCGCAATGATCTTGCCGCCGAGTTCGCCCGCGCCGGGACCCAGATCGAGAATGCGGTCAGATGCCGTCATCACTTCCGGGTCGTGTTCGACCACCAGGATTGTATTACCCAAATCGCGCAGCTCATGAAGGATGCGCACCAGGCGCTTGGTATCGCGGCTGTGCAGTCCAATCGAAGGCTCGTCCAGAACGTACAGAGCGCCGACCAGTCGCGATCCCAGCGAGCTCGCAAGTTGAATCCGCTGCGATTCGCCGCCTGACAACGTGGACGCCGTGCGATCGAGCGTGAGGTACTCGAGCCCAACGCTGTTCAGAAAACCGAGACGATCGCGCACCTCTTCGAGAATTCTTTCCGCGATCTCCGCCTGCTCCGGCGTGAGCTTGATTTCAGAGATGAAACGCGCCGCCTGCTCCACCGTCATCGCGGTAATCTCACAGATGTTCTTGTCTTGGATTTTTACCGTACGTGCTTCAGGACGCAGACGCTGTCCCTGACAATCCTGGCATATCGCGTATCCGCGATATCGGCTGAGAAAGACCCTGACGTGCAGCTTGTACTTCTTTCTTTCCAGCAACGAAAAAAATCCTTTGATGCCGGGAAATTTCCCTTCGCCCTGTAGCACCAATAGCCGCTGGTCTTCTTCCAACTCGCACCAGGGCACATCCATCGGAATGCCATGCATCTTGGCGAAACGCTTTAGCTCGGTCTGAAACGCGCGATACTTCGGCTTTGTCCATGGGTCAATCGCTTCCTGCGCCAACGTCAGCGTGGGATTAGGAATCACCAGATTCAGATCGA
>CAZLIE010000013.1:13138-29997 GCA_964559345.1 uncultured Terriglobales bacterium | reverse complement strand
GAAAAGGCGAGGTTCCGGTTCTTCGTACTTGCGTCCGCAGTTCTTGCATTCGAAGCGTTGCGAAAAACGCAGTTGCCGCCGCGGAGTGTCATCGGGTGGCACGATTTCGAAGATCGCCTCCCCCGATTCGCGGTATCCAATCTCGAGAGCGTCCACGATGCGGGCGCGCTGATCAGGAGCGAATGCCACTCGATCGACCAGCACGAAGACCGGTTCGGCGAAATTCAGGTCGAGCAGAGATTCGGGCGTCGAAAACTCGAAGATGTTGCCGTCTTGATATAAACGATTGAAGCCCTTCCGCCGCAATTCGCCGAGGCGGTCCTTCATCTGGTCGGTAATCTCCGTCACAACCGTCGCGTTCGCCTTCATCCGTCCACGAGACTTCTTTCCCTTTGCCGGTTCAGCCGGCTTGAGCGGCTGGGCAGGAAAGAGGATGTTGAGCCGCGTTCCCTCGGGCAGCGAACTTAGGGCGGCGAATACCTCATCGACTGAATCTTTCTTGACCTCAGTGCCGCAGTTCAGGCAATACGTTCGCCCGATTCGGGCGAACAGCAGGCGCAGATAGTCGTAGATCTCGGTTGCAGTTCCGACGGTCGAGCGCGGATTGCGCGTCTGGTTCTTCTGCCGGATAGCAATCGCTGGAGAAATACCGTCGATCAGATCAACGTCAGGCTTTTCAATGCGTTCGAGGAATTGGCGTGCATAGGCCGACAGAGACTCAACATAGCGACGCTGTCCTTCGGCGTAGATGGTGTCAAAGGCCAGGGAGGACTTGCCCGATCCCGATACGCCGGTGACTACCGTGAGGGCATTGTGCGGGATTTCAAAATCCACATTTTTGAGGTTGTGGACACGCGCGCCCCGCACAACAATGCTATCGGTTGACATCCCTGAGAGACCCTCCTCCCGCTCGCGAGCGTCGGCCCCTGTAGCCTCCAGATTGCGGTGAGGAATCTTTCATTATAGCTGGGGGATGGTTGGAAACTACGGACTAACTAACCATCAGGACCGTCGGGCGCCCTCGTCGAGCCTCTCTAGAGGGGACCTACTGGCCATATCGCAGCAAAGCAAAAATCCCGAACCACACTACAGTGATCGCGTGCCAGTACCAGGCAGTGATATCCACCGCGATCTGCCGTGATTCCAGGCTCTTACCGACTAGCGCCGCCAAGATCGCCCATACCAGCACGAACAGACCGCCGACGAGGTGAAGAGCGTGTAGCCCGGTGAGAGCGAGGTAGAAGTGGCTGCTGGCGTTGGCTGGTGCGAAGGCGCCCTGATTGTAGAGATCACGCCAGGCGACGCACTGTCCCACGATGAACCCTACGCTGAGCAGCAATGTCAGCCCTTCCCACGGTAGGGCCCGGCGAAGCGTAGGTCGATCCAGTCCCAGCCATTCGTCCATGACTACTTCTTCGCGGAAGTGCTCACGGCGGGCGATTTCCAGGGTCACGCTGCTGATGACCAGCAGCAGTGTGTTCCACCAGAGCAAAGAGGGAAGCGCCAGCGGGGTCCACGCTGTTGTGTATCGCTGGGCAGCTTCGTCGTAGTGCCTCGCGTTTTTGCGTCCCATGAATGCGAACGTGAGAGTCCCAAAGAGCATCAGCGACGAGATCATAAGGACGGCCAGCCCGGTCCGGTAGCGTTTCAGCCGATCGCCAGGTCCTCCTGGAGGACGACCCCAATCGCCGTCACCGCCGCCTCCGGTTGGAATCCTGTGATCTGTGCCGCGTCCACCGGAATCCGGCGCGCCTACTCGGGGAGGCGGGAATGTGGTCTTTGCTACTGCCATAACACTGAACCGGTATTCGCAGCGTGGGGTGATCGCTGCAGAATCATTTCATCACAGCCGTGGGCTGCTGTGCTACAACGTCAGCTCTTCTCTCTGCCGTTGCGCGCTTTCCGCACCATGTCCACAAATAATTCGTGCACGCGCGAATCGCTCGAGAGTTCAGGATGGAAAGTTGCTGCGAGGATATTGTTCTGCTTCACCAGCACCGGATGTCCTTCACGCTCTGCGATCACCTCTACGCCTGTTCCAGTTTTTTCGATGCGCGGCGCGCGAATGAAGACCATCTCCAGCGGCTCCCCACCAAGCTTTGTCGGGGCAGACATGATGCTGCTGTCCACTTGCCGTCCGTACGCATTGCGGCGAATGGCGATATCGAGCGCGCCCAGGCTCTCTTGCGTTGGGTTCTGGACTTCCTTGGCCAGCAAGATCGCGCCGGCGCAGGTTCCAAAAGAAGGCTTACTGGAGACGAAATCACGCAGCTTTGTCAGAAAACCTTCCCGCTCCAGGAACTTCAGAAATGTGGACGATTCGCCGCCCGGGATCACCAGCCCGTCGATGCCGTCCAATTCTTCCGGTTTGCGCACCAGCACAGTAAGTGCGCCCAGGCCGTTCAACGTCTGCCGATGCGCGTCATAGTCACCTTGCAAAGCAAGAACGCCAATGGTGAGTGGTCGATCCAACAGAGTCTCCGTAAAGACGAAAGACACAAAAAAGCCAGAGGAGCAATCTCCCGATCTCCTCCGTGCGCCTCTGTGTCCTCAGTGGGTAAGTTTTGTTCTACCAACCGCGCTTCTGCAGCATGTCGGCCTCGGACATTGCCGCGACCGCGAGTCCCTTCATCGCGCCGGTGCACTCTTCGCTGGTCTCCAACAGCACCTTCGGATCCTCGAAGTGAGTCGTCGCGCGGACGATCGCGCGGGCACGTCGTGCCGCCTCTTCCGGAGGAGCGAAGCTGACGGAATCCTTCATGAAGATTCCCGAGCCAACAAAGACGGCTTCTGCGCCGAGCTGCCGGACAAGTGCCGCGTCGGCCGGAGTGGCTATGCCACCGGCAGAGAAGTTTGGAACCGGAAGCTTACCGGCTTTAGCCACCATGCGCACCAACTCATAGGGCGCACGCAATTCCTTCGCTGCGGCATAGAGTTCCTCATCGCCGAGGACCGTCAGCGAGCGCATGTCCTTGACGATCTGGCGCATGTGTTTTACCGCGTGGACGATATCGCCGGTACCGGCTTCACCCTTGGTGCGGATCATGGCCGCGCCTTCCGCAACCCGTCGCAAGGCCTCGCCCAGATCGCGAGCGCCGCAGACGAATGGGACTTTGAATGCGTGCTTGTCAACGTGATGAGCTTCGTCCGCGGGAGTAAGAACCTCGGACTCGTCGATGTAATCGACCCCGATTTCCTGCAGCACTTGTGCCTCGACGAAGTGTCCAATGCGGCACTTCGCCATCACCGGGATATCGACGGCCTTCATGATCTCGCGCAGCACGGCGATGTTCGCCATTCTGGCCACACCACCCTCAGCCCTGATCTGCGCGGGCACGCGCTCGAGTGCCATCACCGCCGCCGCCCCGGCCCTCTGCGCAATCTCGGCCTGCTGAGCCGTCGTGACGTCCATAATCACGCCGCCCTTCAGCATCTCTGCAAGGCCAGTCTTCAGACGCAGACCGCTGTTTCCATTCATCTCTGACATACCTAACTCCTGAGGCTAATCGAGGGAATACTTAATTTTAGCAGCTTAGGTGGCATGCTCTTCCACGGTACTGCCAAGCGCTCTCGTGGCGCCTGCAACCGATCTCACCCGCTCGTCTTCCCAAACTCCGCCTTCAGCCGCTCGGGGTCTACGGCAATGAACACGCCAGTGCTTCTCGCCAGCACCTGACCATCCTCAGTGCGAATCTCGGCCGCGTTCAGATGCCGCCTGCCTTCCACGCTCTGCTCGGTACCTTCGGCGATCAGCGTCTGGCCGAGCGGCACTGGCCTCAAATACTCGACTTGCATCGACGACGTGAGCGCGACCACCGAGCGCAGCTTGTTCACCTTGCCCATGGCCTCGTCGAGAATGGTAGCGATGATGCCGCCATGAGCATGCCCGGGCGGACCTTGATAGCGGCGCGGCAACCTGAATCGGCACCAGGCGCGATGATGCCCTTCGTCGAACATGAACTTCAGCCGCATGCCATCCGGATTGTCCGGGCCACAGGCAAAACAATAGTTCTTCGGCATGGAGATGTTCTTCGTATTGTGTCCCGAAAGATGACGGGGCATGTTGCTGGATTATACGGCGCGTTACTTGTCCAGCCGGAAACAGCCACTCAACCCGCAACCGTCGCCACGAAATGACAGCAAACCTTCATTTCCTGTACATTTCGGTTTCATTTCATTCAGGAGCTTGCGTGTTTCGCAAACTGGCACTCTGCCTCTCACTCATCCCTTCAGCATTTCTGTTCGCCCTTTCGCAAGAGAACAACACCCCACCGAGTCCGCAATCGACACCCGCGACCGATCAGGCGACGCCTGCCGCGCAAGAAAAGGCATCCACCACGGCAAAGCCCGGCCGGAAGAAGGAAGGCGACGAGGATCTGCCCGCCAGCCGCAAGCCGCGGCGTGCAGAAGGTGCGGCGCCGGCCGAAGGTGAACCAAGCGGCAAGAATGAGAAAAAGCCCGCCGATCCACTCACTTCTCCCGACACGTACAAAGGGCTTGCGTTGCGCAATATCGGTCCGGCTATGGTCTCGGGGCGCGTGATCGCTCTCGCAGTGAACCCATTCAATCGTGCGCAGTATTACGTCGCGGTCGCATCCGGAGGAGTCTGGAAGACCGACAATGATGGCATCACCTGGACGCCGGTCTTCTCCAACGAAGGGTCCTATTCCATCGGCGACGTAAAACTCGATCCAAAAGATCCGGCAGTCGTGTGGGTTGGCGCGGGCGAGAACAATTCACAACGCAGCGTCAGCTATGGCGATGGAATCTACAAATCCGAAGATGGCGGCAAGAGCTGGACCAACCTGGGCCTCAAGCACTCCGAGCATGTCGGCCGAATCGCGATCAGCCCGAAAGATAGCCAAACGGTCTTTGTAGCCGCGGAAGGTCCACTGTGGTCGCCGGGAGGCGATCGCGGACTCTACAAAACCACCGATGGCGGCAAGAGCTGGAAGAAGGTACTGAACGTCAGTGAGAACACCGGCTTTGCTGACGTTGCCATTGATCCTGACGATCCCGACACGATTTATGCTTCTGCGTATCAGCGTCGCCGCCATGTCTGGACATTGATCGACGGCGGTCCGGAATCGGCAATCTATCGCTCCAGAGATGGCGGCAATACCTGGACGAAATTGAAGTCCGGTCTTCCCACCGTCGATATGGGACGCATCGGGCTGGCAGTCTCGCCTGTCGATCACAACATCGTGTACGCGACTATTGAAGCCGCGGACGGTAAAGGCGGCATCTTTCGCTCCAGCGATCGCGGCGCCACTTGGGAGAGGCGCAATCCCTTCGATGAGACTGCGATGTACTACGCGCAGATCTTCGCCGATCCGCAGAACAAAGACCGCATTTACGTGATGAACGTTCTCATCCGCGTATCAGACGATGGCGGAAAGACGCTGCATCCGCTCGGTGAGAAGAACAAGCATGTGGACAACCACGTGATCTGGATCGATCCCAACGATACCAATTATTACCTTGTCGGCTGCGATGGCGGACTATACGAGAGCTTCGATCGCGGCGTGAACTGGAGTTACAAGAGCAATCTGCCGGTCGCGCAGTTCTATGACGTTGCCGTGGACAACTCCAAGCCGTTTTACTTTGTGTACGGCGGCACTCAGGACAACAGCAGCGTCGGCGGACCATCGCGCACGCTGAAGATCAACGGCATCGATAATTCAGACTGGTTTTTCACCCAAGGTGGCGACGGCTTCCGCTCCGTGATCGATCCCGAAGATCCGAATACCGTCTATGCCGAGTACCAGTATGGCAATCTCACGCGCTTCGATCGGCGTACTGGCGAGCGTATCGGGATTCAACCCCAGCCTGGCGCCGACAACGTTCCTTACCGATGGAATTGGGATTCGCCCATTCTGATCAGCCCGCATTCACACATGCGCTTGTACTTCGCTGCCAACAAACTCTTCCGCAGCGACGATCGCGGAGATACCTGGAAGCTCATCAGTCCCGACCTGACGCGGCAACTCGACCGCGACAAGCTGCCCGTCATGGGGAAGATCTGGGGACCGGATGCTGTCGCCAAGAACAACTCCACCTCGTTTTACGGCAACATCGTTGCGCTTTCGGAATCGCCACAGAAAGATGGCCTGATCTTCATCGGCACCGATGACGGACTTATTCAGGTCACAAATGATGCCGGAGCGAACTGGACAAAATATTCCAGCTTTCCCGGTGTGCCGAACCTGACCTACGTGAGTCGGCTGCTGGCCTCGCAGCATGATGCCAACCTGGTCTATGCCAGCTTCGATAACCATAAAATGGGCGACTTCAAAGCCTATCTCCTGAAGAGCACCGACGCTGGGCGAAGCTGGACTTCGATCGCCAACAACCTGCCCGCCAACGGACCCGTTCTTGCAATCGCAGAAGATCCAGTGAACAGGGAATTGCTGTTCGTCGGAACGGAGTTCGGCCTCTTCTTCTCCCTCGATGGCGGTGGCCACTGGACTCAGCTCAAAGGCAGCATGCCGACGATCTCAGTCCGCGATCTTGCGATCCAGAAGCGTGACGGCGATTTGGTGGCCGCGACGTTTGGCCGTGGTTTCTACATTCTGGACGACATCACGCCGCTCAGGAACACGAGCGCCTCAACGCTCCAGCAGAAGTCGGCCATTTTTCCCGTACGCGATGCGTTGATGTATGTGCAGCAGTCGCCGATTGGCGGCAGGCGCGGACACTTCGGCGCAGGCTACTACTCGGCAGAGAACCCGCCTTACGGCGCAGTCGTCACTTATTACCTGAAGGAAAAGTTTAAGACCAAAAAAGAGCAGCGCCAGGAGCGTGAGAAGGCTGCTTCAGCGCTCGCAAAAGAAGGCGACGTTGACAATCCAAAAGGGAAGCGTGAGCAGGCGCAAAATCCGCGCAACGCCAGTGTGAACTATCCCTGGATGGACGAACTGCGTGCCGAGGCGGAGGAAGAAGCTCCATCGGTCTATCTGGTGGTGTCGGACGCAAACGGTAATCCGGTCCGGCGTGTGAAGGCAACGAATGAAGCTGGAATGAATCGCGCCGCATGGGACCTGCGCATGCCGCCTTCGGAGCTGCACACCGCAAGTCCGGAAGAGGCGGAGTTCGAAGACTTCTTCCAAGCGCCACAGGGAGCATTAGTGATGCCGGGCGAGTATTCCGTTGCGCTCGCTGCTCGCGTGGACGGCAAAGAGCAGCAGCTCGCCGGGCCAGTGCGCTTCAAGGTAAACGCCTTCGGCACAGACCAAATGACCGAACAAGACCGCGCAGCCCTGGAGCAGTTCCAACAAAAGCTCGCGCGTCTTGACCGTGCACTCACAGGAGCCATCGAGACCGGCAACGATGTCGGCAAACATCTCACCTCGATCCACGAATCGTTGCGCGACACCCCCGGGAATGTCAGTCCTCTGGTAGCGCAAGCCGATGACCTGCAGAATCGTCTGCGCGACATCATGCGAGCATTACGTGGCGACGTGATGTTGCGTAAACGCCAGGAGAACACCCCTGCAGCCATCAACGACCGGGTGAACCAAATCGAAGACGAAGAGCGCCTCTCAACCGTGCGTCCCACTCAGACGCACATAGCCTCGTACAACATCGCAGCCCAACAGTTCTCCGAGCAACTCTCAAAGCTCCGGCAATTGGTAGATGTGGATCTCAAGAAGCTGCAGGACGCCATGGAAAAAGCCGGCGCTCCGTGGACTCCAGGCCACGTCCCAGAGTGGACGCCGGAGTAGGGGAGTTTTGAATTTTGAGTGTTGAATGCTGAGTTGGAAATCAATGTCCACCTCTTTTCACACTGAGGCACGGAGGACACGGAGAAAAGCTGACCGATTGCTCTCGTGTCACGAGCATGGTCGCCTGAGTTGGGCCAGCGAGACTCTATTGGACCCTCCAAAGTTGACAGCCACCAGGCACCAATAGCAGTTTTGCGTTTTGCACGGTACCGCAGTCCTCCATGTTCTCAGTGTCCTCTGTGGTTCAGGGTTCGAGCGGCATTCAGAATCCCCAGTCTCCAGCTTTCAACAGCCCAAAGCCTTTCTCCGTGAACTCCCTGCCTCCGTGGTGAAAGCTTTTGAAAAGCTGTGCCGAGTTATACTGGCCTCAATGTCCACCGCCGAAAAAACTTTCTATCTCGAGACATTCGGCTGCCAGATGAACGTGCACGATTCTGAGAAGGTCATCGGCACGCTCCAGCAGCAGGGATACCGTCAGGTGGAGACGGTTGAAGATGCCGGACTGGTGCTCTACAACACCTGCTCGATCCGCGACAAAGCCGAGCAGAAGGTTTTCCATCGCCTCAACGACTACAAGAAGCTGCAGGCGCAAGGAAAGAAATTCGGCGTGCTCGGATGCGTCGCCCAACAAGAGGGCGAAAAGATATTCGAACGTGCGCCGCACGTGTCGCTGGTTGCCGGATCGGCGTCGTACCGGAATCTGTCGCAAATGCTAGTGCAGATTGAGGCAGGGGAGCGCCGCGTCACCGGACTAGACGACCGGCAGACCGATCAGACCTTCGATACTCCGTTCACGGTCCGCACGAACCCTTACCGCGGCTACATCACCATCATTGAGGGCTGTGACAAGTTCTGCGCGTACTGTGTGGTTCCATATACCCGAGGCAAGGAGCGCAGCCGGACATCCGACTCGGTTCTCGAAGAGGCTCGCCGTCTTGCCGATGCTGGATACAGCGAAATTCAACTGCTCGGGCAAAACGTGAACTCTTACCGCGATCCCACTGCAAAGATGAGCTTTGCTGAACTCTTGATCGCCGTTGCGGCAGTTCCCGGAATGCGCCGCGTGCGGTTTACCACCTCGCATCCAAGAGATTTCACGCCCGACATCGTGGCGGCCATCGAATCGACTTCACAGCTCTGCGACCACGTGCATTTGCCGGTACAGAGCGGATCGAGCCGGGTGCTCAAGGCCATGTTGCGTGAGTACACCCGCGAGGATTACCTGGAGCGCATCTCCTGGATGAAATCGGCCAAGCGCCGCATCAGCATGACAACCGACGTGATCGTCGGGTTTCCCGGCGAGACCGACCAGGATTTCGAGGAGACGATCACGTTGCTGCAGGATGTGGCATACGATGGCGTCTTCGCATTCAAGTATTCCGCTCGTCCAAACACCCCCGCTATTCGTATGATAGATAGCATCCCCGAAGAGGAAAAATCGAAGCGCCTCACGGTGCTTCAAGAGCGCCAGCGGGAGATTCAACGTGCCAGTTACGAGAAGCACGTCGGGGAAGTTGTTGAAGTAATGGTTGAAGGTCATAATGTAGCTCGCGGACAGATGATCGGACGCAGCTCGCAGAACAAGACAGTCAATTTCACGACGTCGAGTCCAATCCTTCCGGCGACAGGAAGCTATGCCCGGGTGCAAGTGACCAAGAGCTTTCCGAATTCGCTGGTCGGCGAGATGGTGTTCAACTAAAACGCCGGGATGCTGTTGAACTAAACAACGATTGATCTAGAAATGCGGGAAGGCGACGAGAGAACAGGCGGGCCAGGGGAAACGTAATGGAAGTCGAGATGAAAATTCGCGGTCTCATGATGGATCCGGTCACCAACATGCCGATCGTCGTACTCAAGGACCCGGCCGGCGACGCCGTCCTGCCGATCTGGGTCGGCATCTACGAGGCGAATGCCATAGCCCTGGAGATCGAGAAGGTCGCCACCCCACGACCCATGACCCACGATCTCATCAAAAACCTGCTGACCGGCCTCGATACCAGGGTCCATAAGGTCGTAGTAACCGAGCTGCGCGATGACACTTTCTTTGCCGTGATCTGGATGGAGCGCGAAGGCCACGTAATCAGCATCGACTCACGTCCGTCAGACGCGCTGGCGATCGCGATGCGCCTCGATTGCCCAATATTTGTCGAGGAAGACGTATTGAAGTCGTCCAAGCTGGCGGCGACAGTCTCCGATAAGGTCTCCAACGAAGAGCTCCGCAAGATGCTCGAAAACATGAACGACGAGGACTTCGGCCGCTACAAGATGTAAGCGCCTAGATCGCCAGGGATCGGATTCACGTATCCTAATCGAAGCATCTTCTGATCGAACTTATCCCGAGAGATGCCGAGCAGGCGCGCCCAACACATGCCCGATCCCTCCGAAATCCTGCAAAGCCTCTACGCAGCCGGGTTTGAGTTACAGACCTTCGAGCGTTTTCCCAAAGCGATCGGGGTAGTCAAAGGAGACTGCATCGCGCTACTCGAACCTGATGCGGCCAAAGGCTTGCGCGTCCTCGGCCGGCCAGGCTGGCGGCTGGGCGAAGTGATCGGCGTGTTGACCACCAAGGACGGTCAGCAGGTATTCCAATCAAAAGACCGGATCGTCGAAGCCACCGCAGAGCGACAGAGGGAACTGCAGGCCTTCGAAGCGGAACTCTCAGCATTCCTAGGCTCGAAGCCGAGCTAAAAGCCAGCAATGACGCACCTGAATGCGTGAGTTAACAGAATATCTGTTATCGGACATTGGAAATAAGGGATGGTTTGGGTCGCGCGGCGAGCTGGAATTGTGAGTTTCGATTTTTGAATTTTGAGTTTTGGTAGGCGTAATTTGATATGTGCGAGGTGGCTTGTGCTGCTGGTTCTCGCAATCTCTCTTGCGCTGGCCGCGCAACTTCAATCACCGATGCCGCAAACTTCGTCTTTGACCGAGGCTCAACAAGCTGGCCTGCGCGGTAAAGTGAAAACCTGCTCGGAACAACAAACCTATCCCTCCGCTGATGGACAGCCGGAGCGCACATCATGGACCAAGACCGAATACAGTCCAGACGGAAAACTTCTGTTGCGCCGAGTGCTGAATCCTGATGGCTCTGTATCCGAATTGACCCGGAGTTATGACGCTCAAGGCCGCCTGCTAAAAATCGCCTCCGGCGTAAAGGGCACAAAGCAATCCGAGGAGATTTACCAGTACGATCCGAAAGGAAGGCTCATCGGCTCAACCGTCGATGGCCAGCCCTCGAACACTACTTATGAATACGACGAGCGCGGTCATAAGACAAAGATCCAGCGCGCCGACTCCAGCAGCTTCCCGGTCGGCACCAGGGTTGCCTATGCTGTCGACGGTTCGATGGTCGGGCGCAACATTCCTCCGGGCGGCACGGTTGCGACCATTTATAACGAACACGATGAACCGATTGAAGGTCAGTTTCGCGATGCCAAAGGACAGATCGTGACTCGGATCATCTTTCGCTACGACGCGAATGGCAACGTCATTTCGGAAGAGCACGCTTCCGAGTCGGGCCAAGGCATGGTCACGGACGAAATGCGCTCTGAATTGAACCAAGCGCAAGTCCAGGGGCTTGGAGCATGGATCGCAGAGACAATTGGCTCAACTAAAATCGCGTACTCCTACGACGCAGAAGGCCGTCTCATTGGAAAGCGCACTCAATCAATGGGCACCGAGACTACGACCATCAGCTACAACGAGCATGGTGACAAGGTGCGTGAGGCCACGACTGCAGTGATGGATCCGACGATGGGGGTGGATTTCTCGATAGATCACCAGGGCAACGTGCTTCCCCAAACCCCGCCGAAACCTCAGCCGCCACAAGAGGCCGAAGCCCGGTACGAATATGAATATGACGGACAAGGAAACTGGATCGAGATGAAGGCCACTCACACATCTAAAAGTCCAGTTCCCTCTCAGCAATCCGAAATTCACCGCCGAGAACTGACCTACTACTGAGTTGGCGGCCCTCTTTACGCGACAATAATGAACAGGTATCTGCCGCGGAGCGATGCGAATAATGCTGCATGAAATTTTTCCTGTGGGCGTGTTGGGATGCAACTGCTCGGTGGTCGCCGACGAGACATCGCGCGAAGCGCTGGTGATCGATCCCGGAGACGACGTCCAGCACATCCTTTCAGTGCTTGAGGCGCACCAGCTCAAGCTCAAGCAGATCATCATCACGCATGCCCATATCGACCATGTGGGTGGCGCGATGAAGCTCAAGGCGGCCACCGGTGCGCCCATCTTGCTCAACAAGAGCGATTACACGCTGCTGCGAATGCTGGACCTTCAGGCTGCCTGGATCGGCGCCGCGCCTCCGGGCGCAGTGGAAATTGATCAGGATCTGCACGATCAAGACACAATTCGCGTCGGCGAGATAACTGCGATTGCTATGCATACACCCGGCCACACGGAAGGCAGTAGCTGTCTCTACTTTCCCGACGAACGCAAGCTGATCGCCGGCGACACGCTTTTTGCGGGCAGCATCGGCCGGACGGACCTTCCCGGCGGTTCCTTCAACAAGATCATTGCATCGTTACATGATCGTGTGCTCGCGTTGCCAGACGAAACGATTGTCGTTCCTGGCCATGGACCATTAACAACCATCGGCGAAGAACGAGAGAGCAATCCGTTTCTGGTTAAGAGATAGACTTGCGATGCGAAGGAACGTCGTCAACCACAGAGGACACCGAGGAAAGGCCTTAAAGAAGGCTTACATCTGGAACAACTGAATTGTGCCCCTTCTCGTTACCTGCAGCAGATTCAACGCGCAGAGTTAAGACTCTTAACAACTCGCGCAATTCCCTCTCGAAATTCCGCTTCTGGCGTGATCAGGCTGACGATCAGGAATCCATCTTGCGGAAAATTGTAGAAGTGTCCCGGATGAACCACCACGCCGGCGCGCTCGATCAGCGCAATGGCGACCTCTTCATCTGATCTGGTGACCGGGATCCGCAGGACTGCATACCATCCGCCCTCAATCATCAGCCGCTGCAGAGCTGAGTTCGCGGCCAGAAGTTCGTCGAGCGTCCGTAAGTTCTGTCGAACTCTCGCCGACAATTGCCGCTGAAGGTGGTGGCGCTTTCCCAAAAGAGTCGGCAAAGCGTGCTGAATCGGAGCGTTGACTGACAGATAGGTATCGGCAATGATCTCCAGCCGGTCCAATGCGGCCTGTCGAAGTTCCTCCGGACCCTTGACCACGATCCACGCAAGCTTCATTTGCGGCAGGCATGCAATCTTCGACAGTCCGCTCAGCGCGAACGAGAGACACTCTCTGTCGAACGCCACACTCAATTCTGCCTGCGTTTCTACGCCATAATCGAGAAACACTTCATCGGATATCAGCGCCATCTGCCGTTCTCGACAGAGAGTCGCGATCTGCCGCAGCTCGTTGGCGTGCACAAACGAGCCCGTCGGATTGTTCGGATTCACCAGCATCACGGCACGCGTGCGCGAACGGGCGGCGCTGGTCAGTCCCGCAACATCGATATGCCATCCGTGGTCGTAGAAGAGATCGTAAGGGCGGAGCTGCACGTCCTGGATATCCGCCAGCAGGTCGAATAACGGGTAACTCGGACGCGGAACTAACACCTCGTCTCCCGGATTACAGAGCAGCCGGAATAAGAACGAGTACGCCTCGCTCGTGCTGGTGGTCAGAAAAATCTGCTCCGGCGCAATCTGCTGCTGTGCAAACGGCAACTCTGCGTAATAAGCGGCGACGGATTGTCGGGCGGAAAGCAATCCTTGCGGTTGCGGATCGTAATCCAGAGACTTCGGACGACACAACGAATTCAGGATTGCTGCGGAATCAAAGTTGAAGTTGCAGCGTGTGGGATTAGACGCGGTCAAGTCCAGCAGTCGAAGTCCGGAGTTGCGGGCCTTCTCAATAGCAAGTGAATGCCGGTTCTGGGCCAGCTTCCAGCCAGTGCGCTGCGCAAACATGAGCTGTCAATGTACCAAAACCTTTTCACCACGTTTCACCACCGAGACACGGAGCGCACGGAGAAAGACCTTGCTCAGCGTGTGGCGTTTGTTGGCTACCAACCTTGACGCGATCTGAAGGCTCTGACTAATGTTGGGCCCGCAGGAGTTTTCATGTTCAAGGATCTTCTCTCCCATTGGCCATTGCTCGAGCAGATCAGGACCGGCGCTGACGGCACTGGTCCTGAAGCAATGAGCGAGAAAACCCGCAATCTCAAACCGAAGAACCACGGAGCGAAAGTTGCGCGATCAGTTTGTCCATATTGTGGAGTCGGCTGCGGGCAGCTCGCATTTCACAAAGACGGCAAACTGATCAGCATTGAGGGTGATCCCGCTTCTCCGATCTCCCGCGGACATCTCTGTCCAAAGGGCGCCGACAGCTTTGAGCTAGTGACAAGTCCAAGTCGCGAGACGAAGGTCAAGTATCGTCGCCCGTACTCGCGCGAATGGGAGTCTCTGGATCTCGAGACCGCGATGGACATGGTTACCGATCGCGTCTGGAAGTCACGTGAGCAGAACTTCATCGAGAAGAAAGACGGAAACGTCGTGATGCAGGCCACGGCCATGGGGCATCTTGGTGGCGCCACGCTCGACAACGAAGAGAATTATCTGATCAAGAAACTGTTTTGTGCCGGCCTGGGAATAGCGCGCATCAGCAATCAGGCCAGGATATGACATAGCTCGACCGTGCCCGGTCTGGGCACCTCATTCGGACGCGGCGGCGCGACCACCGCACAGCAGGATCTCAGCAACGCAGACGCGATCCTCATCATGGGATCGTCGATGGCAGAGAATCATCCCGTTGGTTTTCAATGGGTGATAGAAGCGCGCAAACGCGGCGCGACCATCATTCACGTGGATCCGCGATTCAGCCGCACCTCCGCCATGGCGGACATCTGGGTTCCGCTCCGCGCGGGCAGCGATATTGCATTCCTTGGCGGCCTCATTCACTACGTTCTCGAGAACAACAAAGAATTTCGCGAGTACGTAGTCCACTACACCAATGCTTCCACCATCCTGCGTGAAGACCTCAAGCTGCCTGACGAGCTCGACGGCGTCTTCTCCGGATGGAATGCGGAAGAGCACAAATACAACCTGGATTCGTGGCTTTACGAAAGCTCCGGCAAGAAGGATGCATCTGGCGCTCCCCGCTCCGAAGCCGCCGGCGGTGGTCATGGAAAAGATCGCGGCGGCGAGGCAGGCGATCTTTACCAGCACGAGAATGATCCCACTCTTCAGCATCCGCGGTGCGTCTTCAATGTGCTGAAGCGACACTTCTCGCGTTACACGCCAGAGATGGTCGAGAACATCTGCGGCGTCTCTCGAGACACATTCATGAGAGTCGCGGAAGCATTCTCGAACGCTTCCGGTCCGGAAAAGACTGCGGCGATCTGCTACGCCGTGGGCTGGACCCAGCATTCCAACGGCGTGCAGATCATCCGGTCGGCAGCAATTCTTCAGCTTCTTCTCGGAAACATCGGCCGCCCCGGCGGAGGCATTCTCGCGCTGCGGGGCCATGCCACCATTCAAGGTTCAACCGACATCCCGACGCTCTATGACATTCTGCCTGGCTATCTGCCGATGCCGTTCTTCGAATCCGACTCAAATGGATTCAACGTTTACATCAAGAAGCACAAAGCCGATGCGGGGTGGTGGGTAAATTTCGACAAGTACATTGTCAGCCTGCTGAAGGCCTGGTACGGCGATACCGCGACTGCCGAAAACAATTTTGGATTCGATTGGTTGCCGCGCGTCACCGGCGATCACTCGCACTTCGGCTATTGGATGGAGATGCAGGACGGCAAAATGGACGGCGTCTTCGTCATGGGCCAGAATCCCGCGGTAGGTGGTCCGAACTCCGGATTCGAGCGAGCAGCGCTGAGCAGGTTGAAGTGGCTGGTCGTACGGGATTTCGTCGAGACCGAGACTGCGTCGTTCTGGTACGACTCCGAGGAAGTCGAGCGTGGTGTCTTCAAGCCCGAGGACGTCGCGACGGAAGTCTTCTTCTTCCCTGGCGCCGCACACGTCGAAAAGGAAGGCAGCTTCACGAATACGCAGCGTCTGGTGCAGTTCCGCGAAAAGGCCGTCGATCCTCGTGACGATTGCCGCAGTGAAACCTGGTTCATGTATCACTTGGGCCGCCGTCTCAAGGCCAAAGCTGCAGCCGAACCCACTGCGCGCAACGCAGGACTGAATGCTCTCACCTGGAATTACAGCACGCATGGCAAGTTAGCAGAGCCATCCATCGAAGAGATCCTCACCGAGATCAACGGATACAAGGTCGCCACGCGCGAATGCGTCAGCGGCTACAGAGAGCTAAGCGCGGATGGCAGCACTGCTTGCGGCTGCTGGATTTATTCTGGCATCCATCCACGTGCTAACCACAACGTGGCAAACATGCGTGAGCCGCGTGACTTCCTTGGTCACGGCTGGGGATTCTCCTGGCCATCCGACCGCCGCATTCTTTACAACCGCGCGTCGGCGCGTCCTGACGGCAAGCCGTGGAGCGAGCGTAAGAAACTTGTCTGGTGGGACGAAGAGAAGAAGGCATGGACCGGCAACGATGTTCCCGATTTTGAGAACCACAAGCCGCCAAGCTATCGTCGTACCAAAGATGCGAAGGGCATGGATGCCATTGCTGGCGATAATCCATTCATCATGCATCCTGACGGCGTCGGCTGGATTTGGGTCGCAAGCGGAGTGAAAGATGGCCCACTGCCCACGCACTATGAGCCGCTCGAACCGGTAGTGCCGAACCTCCTTTATCCGGAGACCCCGAGCAATCCCGCCGCAAACCGCCTGGAACGGCCCGGCAATCAGTACGGCTTCCCATACGACAAACGTTGGCCGCACGTGCTCACCACGTACCGCTTGACCGAGCACCACACGGCTGGCGGAATGAGCCGCACGCTGTCGCATCTGGCTGAACTGCAGCCTGAGTTCTTCTGCGAGGTCTCGCCGGAGATGGCCGCCGAATGCGAGTTGGAACACGGCGCGTACGCCACGATCACGAGTCCGCGCGGAATCATCGAAGCGCGCGTGCTGGTGACTGAGCGCATGCGTCCGCTGCTGGTGCAAGGCAAACGCATTCATCAAGTCGGACTTCCGTACCATTGGGGACGGCGCGGGCTCGCCAAAGGCGACTCC
>CAZLIE010000013.1:0-13128 GCA_964559345.1 uncultured Terriglobales bacterium | reverse complement strand
CACTCCGCCAACGATCTTGTCGCAAGGTCGGAAGAGCCGAACGTGAGGATCATGGAAACCAAGGCGCTGGTGTGTGACATCCGGCCGGGCCGACGTCCACGCGGCAAAGCTGCGGTAGAAGAATTGCACGCCAAAATGAGGGAGAGCGCATGAGCACGAGCACGATCACTGGATTTCTCACCGACTCAACGCTCTGCATCGGCTGCAAGGCCTGCGAGGTCGCTTGCAAGGAATGGAACGAGATCGGCGACGACGGTTTTAACTGGACCGGATTCTCGTACGACAACACCGGCGCACTCGGCCACTCCACATGGCGCCACGTGAAGTTCGTCGAGCATCCTCCCGAGGCGGGACATGGCGGCAACAGCGCCGATGCTCCCGCGTCATGGACGTTTTCATCCGACGTCTGCAAGCACTGTGAAAATGCGGGATGTCTTGAAGCCTGCCCCACGGGATCGATCGTGCGCACCGAATTCGGCACCGTGTACGTGCAGCCCGACATCTGCAACGGATGCTCATATTGCGTGATCTCCTGTCCCTTCGGCGTCATTCAGCGCAACATTGACGACGGTCGCGCCTTCAAATGCACGTTCTGCTATGACCGCCAGCGCGCCGGACTCACGCCGGCATGTGCGCACGCGTGTCCGACCGAGTCGATCAAGTTCGGAGCTCTGGAAGAGCTGCGCGCCGAAGGACAACGCCGCCTGGAAAAGCTGAAAGAGCGAGGCATCGAAGATGCCGTCATCTACGACCCGGTAGAGACGAGCGTGGGCGGCATTCACGCGTTCTTCCTTACGCGCGGTGATCCGATCCAATACAACCTGCCTTCCAAACCGGAGATCCCGACCATCTATCAGAAGACCGGTTGGAAATCTGCGGCCGTAGGCGCTGGACTGCTCGCGATCGGCACACTGCTGGCGTTTCTCGGAGGAAACCATCGATGAAGGATTCCGGCGCGCGCAAAGTTGTCAGTGATCCCGACGTGGATTTCTTTAAGCGTCAGCGGCGCCTCGATCAGATTCGCGCCGAAGCTTTAGACAGCGGTCACGTCGATGGTCAGGGCGTGCGTCCGCTCGACTCTCCCATTCCGCGCGCAAGCGTTGAGACCGGCTATTACGGCATCCCGATGCTCAAGGCGCCGCAATGGACGTGGGAGATTCCGGTTTACTTCTTCGTTGGCGGCGCTGCCGGAGCAGCGGCCGTGATCGCTCAGGTCGCAGAGGTGACCGGAGCAGAACCCAAGCTAGTCACCGGTGCGCGAACCCTCGCAGCAATCGGATCCATACTCACTCCAGCGCTGCTAGTGGCCGATCTTGGAGTGCCCTCCCGCTTCCTGTACATGCTGCGCGTCTTCAAAATTCAAAGCCCCATGTCGCTCGGCGTGTACATCGTGACGGCGTTCGGGCCAACGACCATCCTGGCCAAGCTCGCCAACTGGCTGCGCGACCGCGCTGACGGAACTTTTCTGCGAGTGATTGAAAATGTTTCAGGCCTGCTCTCCGCGATCGTGGGCCTCGGCATGGCGACATACACCGGAGTGCTCATTGGAGCGACGGCTATTCCTGTCTGGAACGAAAACATCGATTCCCTGCCGACGCATTTCGCATTGTCGGGACTGGGCGCCGGAACGTCCGCACTCCAATTGATGGGGCATGAGGACAGTCGCGCGCTGAACATGCTTGCCATCGCCGCGTCCATGGGCGAGACGCTCGAAGGCGCAAAGCTCGAGCTGACGCCAAGGGCCGCAAACGAGCCACTGAAGAAAGGCAGCAGCGGTGTGATCACGCGTATGGGTGGAGTTCTCAGCGGCCCTGTTCCGCTCGCGTTGCGGATCGCCGCCGTCTTCGCCGGAGAACGGCGGGCAAAGCAACTCGTTCGTGTCGCCGCCGGCTGCACCATCGCCGGATCGTTCTGCACCCGCGTAGGATGGGTCAAAGCCGGAAGAAAATCGGCCATGGATTTCAGGCTGCCATTGCAGATTGCGCCGGGAGAGCCCGAGTCCCGCGTTCCTGCCAGTGCCGAAGCTGTTCAGAAGAGGATCAACGACACCAAGTTCGCACGAGAATCACGCAGATCATTGGGTCGAAGCGAGAAGCGTGAGCCTCCTGGATACGGAACTCTACGCTAGACCATCTGGCTGGAAGCGCGAGTGTTTCTTTCCGGAAGTTGGATCAGCACCGACTGGCTCAGCACCAAAGCGATGCCAAGTCCCTGCAGCCAGCCCAAGCTCTCGCCGACGAACATCGCCGCGAGCACGCTGGCAAACACCGGCTCAAGACAACTGGTCACAATCGCGCTAGTCGGGTCGAGCAACGCGAGTCCACTGAGATATAGCGCGAGCGGCAGCAACATCGAGATCATCGCGAATCCGAAAAGGAATAACCACTCGCGTCCCGAGTAATGCTGCGCCGCGATCTTCCACGGCGGATTCACGATCAGCCAGAACACCGCTGCCGCCAGCAGCGAATAGAAAAGCACCAGCCATCGCGAGAACTCATTGACCAGCTCGCTTCCCATCACGTTGTAGAACGCGAAGACAAACGCCGCAGCCATCGCGGCCAGTATTCCCGCTGAGGTCACGCGAAGCTGCGCCGCCGGTCCGGTAAGCGCGACCAGTCCGCAGCCCACGAATGCCAGCAGCACCGCGACAGTGCGCAGCCACGTTGCATGCTGTCGTCGCGCCGCCACCATGTAGCTGTAAACCCAAACGGGCGCGGTGTACTGCACGGTAATCGCAATCGCGACGGTGCTTTTCTGGATGGCGTAGTAGTAGAAGAAATTCGCGCCGCAGATGCCAATCACTCCCATCGCCGCGCATTTCAGCAGCGCACGACGGCTGGCGCGAAGCGCGGTCGCGCCCTTGGCGATCAGCAGGATTGGCAGCAGCAACAACACCGAAAACGTCGCGCGTGTCTGCGAAAGGATCAGCGGATCGATGCCCGATCCGCGCACCCAGCTCGCGCCATTGAAGACGGCCTTGCCCAGCGCCGCCGCCGCGCCATAAAAGAACGCAGCTGCCGCGACGAGCAGATATCCTTCAACGGTGCGGGTACTAAGCTTGAAGCATTTGCTCGAGTCGTTGCGGATCGAAGCCAATCATCACCTGGTCACCAACAACGATAGTGGGAGTAGAGCGGCTCTGATACCTCTCGACCAGCTCTCGTACTGCAGAAAAATTGTTTGAAACGTCCAAAACTTCGAACTCGATTCCTCTCTCCGAGAGGAAGGCCTCAGCAACCTGGCAAGGCGGTCACCCAGGCTGACTGAACACAACAACTTTGTGCTTTTGCATAGTACTGTTAGATGCAGTCATCCCATTTTAACCGAGAGAGTGAGGCAGCCTCGCAGGCGAGATCGAATGTGGACAGCACCCTTGCAGATGTGGACGCGGGCCCCTCCGCCCGCGTCCACTGGCTATGCTTTTCTCCGTGAACTTCGTGCCTCCATGGTGAGACTACTCCGCCACCACAGCCGCGCTTCTGCCCGGAGTGGCATTCCCGACGGCCTGCAAAGCGCCTTTGTTGAAGGAATAGGTAAGCAATCCCGAATCCGTGCTTACGAACAGATACGAACCATCCGCGGAGAAAGCTACGCCTCCTGGCGTGCTGTTTAGGGCAACCGGCGATCCCGCCGCCGCGAGCTGTCCTGACGAATTGATCGTGAAGATCGCGATATTGTTCGGCTGCGAATTCACTACCGCGACCCACTGTCCGTTGATAGCGACGCCTGTGGGCAATTGTCCTCCGGCAGGCGCTGTTCCGGACGTGACTCCGGTGTTGTTGCCGAGCGGACTGGCATTCACAGTTCCCTTCTGGTTATCGGTCCAGACGATGAAAGCGCTGTCCGGCGTAATCGCAAGCTCCGCGTTTGTGCCGGTGTTTTGAGTAGGCGTATTTTGTCCCTGCGCGCTGGTGTCGAGCGTGCCATCCGAGTGACGCACAAAGCAGACCACTCCAGCAATGGTCTTGTGGGGCGGAGCCTCCGCGCATAACTTGCTGCCATTCGGCGCCACCACGGGGTGCACCCATCCTTGGAACGAGGGCGCCGGAAACGGCGATCCCGACAACGGAGTGAGCGCGCCCGTGTCGCGATTCACCGCAAATCCGTAAATTCCGCTATTCCCGCCCACGTAAGCAAAGCTGCCGGAAGCATCGAGCCCGATGCCGACTGCATTCACGTCGGGAGCCAACGGAGTAGAAGCAAGTCGAGTAAGGTTGCCGTCCTTGTCAGCGCGAAACGTGACCACCGTGCCGCCGCCCGAGCCCACCCTTCCTTCAGCCAGCAGCAGATGATCGTTGATCGCAAAACCGTCCACCGGATCGGGCATGCTGTAGGGCGATCCCGACGTGGCACTCACATTGCGATTCGAGTCCACGCGGACTCCGTCAAAGTCATTGTTCGTGCCACTTACGTAAGCAATCGCGACGGTAGAGCTGCTGGAACTACCAGAACCCGATCCAGAGCCCGATCCCGACCCTGATGCAGATCCCGATCCAGAACCGGACGCCGACCCAGAACCCGAACCGGATGCAGATCCAGAACCTGAGCCAGACACGGACCCAGAACCCGATCCCGATCCCGAAGCCCCTCCACTCGATGTTTTACTCGAAGTTCCGCCGCATGAGCAGAAGAACAGACAACCAAACAGTGCCGCGGATACGGCAAGAGAGCGCACCATAAACCACCTCAATAGCAAGATTGCTGATTTTTCAAGTGGGATGGACGCAAAACGGCAGGAGTGGTCTGCTGAAATTATGAAAATTTTACTTAATTAGGCATGCCCTGCCGGACTCTTCGGAGCTTCGATGATGATCGGTACAGCCATGCTTGTTGGCTTCGATGAGGAAGTGTCCGCTCCAGGCGAAGCCATAGCCGATCGGGATCCAGAGGAGAGCCCAGATGTAGTGGCGGGTCCAGAGGGCGAGGACAGAGACGGCTAGTCCGAGGATGGCCCCGCAGGTGCGCAGCAGGCGGTTGCCGGGCTAACTATGCTGCTTTAGGTAGAAGGTGAAGAACTCGTTGTAGTTGTTGAAGCTATTGCTGGTTAGCGGGTCTGGCTTGTCTAGCACTCTGTCATGGGAGCACTCCGCTCTTACTCCAGTGGTCTTACTTCGCTGCACCCACTCCACCGCACTTACTCCCAAAACCCGGTCAGATGCGATAGGCCTATGCCGCAGTTAGGACTGCTTATCGACCATTTGCCGACTACACTGCTATCGCAAGATGCCTTCGAGTGGTGAGCTTGCGGTGGCGTACAGCTTCTTCGGCATGCGTCCCGCTAGGTATGCGCTGCGACCGGCGACTACGGCGTGCTGCATGGCTTCGGCCATTAGCGCTGGGTCGGCGGCGTTGGCGATGGCGGTATTCATCAACACGGCGTCGGCTCCGAGCTCCATCGCGACCGTTGCGTCGGAGGCGGTGCCTACGCCGGCGTCTACGATGATGGGCACGCTGGTGATCATCTCGCGCAGTATGCGGATGGTGGCGGCGTTTTGGATGCCGAGGCCGCTGCCGATGGGTGCGCCCAGGGGCATGATGGTACTTGCTCCGGCGTCGAGCAGGCGCTTGGCAACCACAATGTCGTCAGATGTATAGGGCAGAACAGTGAAGCCTTCCTTCACCAGCTCGCGTGTGGCCTCGATAGTGGCTTGGACGTCGGGGAACAACGTCTTCTGGTCGCCGATGACCTCGACTTTTACCCAGTCGGACAGGCCAACTTCGCGTCCTAGCATGGCGGTGCGGATAGCCTCGTCTGCGGTGTAGCAGCCGGCGGTGTTGGGCAGCAGGAAATAGCGATCGGCGTCGATGAAGTCGAGCAGCGATTCCTTGCTACGGTCGAGGTTCACGCGACGCACGGCGACCGTGACGATCTCGGCGCCGGAGGCTTCGATGGCGCGGCGGGTCTCGTCGCCGTTCTTGTACTTCCCTGTCCCAACGATAAGGCGTGAGCTGAATGCGCGTCCGGCAATGACCAACTCGTCCATGCCTGCCATTCTACGTCTACACAGTTGCGGGTTGCGAGACCCGTGGGCCCTCCGCGTAGAGCGCGTCGATTTGCTGTTTGTACTTCTGCTCGACCACGCGCCGCTTGAGTTTGAGGGTGGGAGTGACCTCTCCGGCAGCGACGGTGAACTCGTCGGGGACGATGAGGACCTTCTTCAACTTTTCAAATTGTGCCAGCGATGCGTTCACTTCATCGATGATCTGATGATAGAGCTCGACCACTTGCGGATGGCGAACGAGCTCATTGCGCGTCTGGAATGCGACATCATGTTCCCTCGCCCACTGCTCGAGTGCGACGAAATTGGGCGAGATGACCACGCTGACGAACTTGCGTGTATTGCCAACTACCGCCGGGTATCCGACTACAGGGAAGGTCTTGAGCTTGTTTTCGATGGGCTGTGGCGCGACGAACTTGCCGCCGCTAGTCTTCAGCAGGTCCTTTTTGCGGTCGGTAATGCTGAGGAAACCCTGCTCATCGACGTTGCCGATGTCGCCGGTCTTGAACCAATCGCCATCGAATGCGGCCGCGGTCTCCTCGGGATTGTTCCAGTATCCCTTGAAAATCGACGGGCCACGCACGAGTAACTCGCCATCCGCGGCGATTTGGCACTCGATATTCGGCAGCGGCTTGCCTACCGTGCCGAGCTTGTAGTCCACGGGATTGTTCACGGCGATGACGGGCGAGGTCTCGGTGAGGCCGTATCCCTCGAACATGCGTATGCCCACGTCGGCAAACCAGCGCCCGAGATCGGCTCCGAGGGGCGCGCCACCGGAGACAAACATCTCGACGCGTCCACCGAAGTAGGCATAGATCGGGCCATAGACGAGTTTGTTGGCGAGCTTCCACTGCAGACTTGTGGGGCGATTGCCGGCGAGTATCTCCTCGCGATGTCGCTCACCGACGCGCAATGCCCAGTTGTAAACGGCATTCTTGACGCCGCGACTGGTCTTGCGTTCGGTCTCTTGCCGCACTTTCTCGTACACACGCGGCACCCCGATGAACAATTGCGGACGTATCTGCTGCAGCTTCTTACTAAGTTCGTCGATGCTGGGACAGTAGGCCAGTGTTACTCCGCGATGGAGGCAGAGGTAATCGACATGCCGGGCGGTCACATGCGACAGCGGCAGAAACGAAATCGAGACCTTGCCGGGCTTCCATGCAAGTGTACGGGCGGTCTGCTCGATGTTCGACGCGAGGTTTCCGTGAGTGAGCATCACGCCTTTGGGCACTCCTGTAGTGCCGGAGGTGTAGATGATGGTCGCGAGATCGTCGGCGGAGATCGCTCGGGCGTCCGCATTGAACGCGGGATTGTCCGCGACTAACTGTTCCTGGCGCATGATCGAGCTCATCGCGACGGGAGATGCGTGTTGGACTTCGTCCATTACGACGATGCGATCGATACTTGTCTTCGCTTGGATGGACAGAACCTTGTCGAACTGCTTCTGCGTGGAGACGAAGATGATCCGCGCACCGCTGTTGCACAGGATGAATTCGATCTGTTCCGCTAGCAGGGTGGGATAGATCGGCACGTCCACTGCGCCGATTGCCAGGCACGCGAAGTCGGCGACTGCCCACTCCATACGGTTCTCGGAGAGCAATGCGACGCGATCCCCCTTGCAAATCCCCCAGTCTCGCAGTTGTTTCGCAGTGTGATATACGCACGAATACAGCTCGCGCGAGGTGACATCGTGCCACTTGCCGGCACGCTCATAGCTCATCGCGCGCGGCAGGTCGCGTTCGAGAGCGCGCAGGAAGAGCTCATTGAGGGTCTTAAAGCCGCTCAGGAGCGCGCCTCCATTCCGCCGAGCAGCATATCGACGACCGGATCCGCACTGCTTGCGAGGTCATACTGGCGATTGCTCAGCACCCACGCCGTCGCGAGTTCGTCCAGCGCGCCGAACAAACACGCGGCTGCGAGCTTGTCAGAGATGTCCTGGCGGATGCGTCCGGACTGCTGGCCCTCGCGGATGATGTCGCGGATGAGGTTAAAGTATCCCTTTAACTCGCGTTGCGAGAACTGTGCGAGGAACTTTGCGCTCTGGCGTAGCTCGGTTTGCAGCACCACTGCTAAGTTTCGATTCCGGCTGAGCTCCTGAAGATGTAGGCGCGCGAGTATCCGCAGACGCACCGTCGAGTCGCTCGACGCTGCCAATTCCTTCTTCGCAGTGCGGAAGAATGACTGGAATGCGCTGTCGAGCGCCGACATCAGGATCTGTTCTTTGGACTTGAAGTAGAGGTAAATGGTGCCATCGGCGACGTCGGCGCGCGCGGCGATGTCAGACACGCGGCTGTTGTGAAAGCCCTTTTCTGCGATCACGGCGATGGCTGCGTCGAGGATGCGCTGGTACTTGTCGCCGCGACTCGCGCCATTCTGCGGCGGGTTCGGCGCCGGTCCAGACTTGTTCTTAGCCCTCTGTTTGGCTTGCGAAACCATCACTTGAACTGCAATGTACTGGGTTCTCAAGCCCACTGCAATACGGCGAATTGACCTTCTCACCCCCGCCAATTACGCTTGACTCCTCGTGCGAACACAACATAGGAGCACTCCGAATGCAGAGGGTCTTGCGCCCATTTGTAATAGCTAGTCTGCTTGCAGTGATGGCCACGGCGACATTCGCCGCTGACCAGAGCACGCCACCGGAACCGAAAATCAAGACCGGTGACACCGCTCCGGACTTTACACTTCGCGATCAGACGGGCAAACCGGTCAAGCTGTCCGACTTCCGCGGCAAGAAAAACGTCGTGCTTGCCTTCTACGTCTTCGCGTTTACTGGCGGTTGACAGAAGGAAATGCAAGCTTTCCAGAAGCAGTTGAAGACTCTGGAAGGCGCAGACACCCAGGTTCTGGGTGTGAGCATGGACTCTCCATTCGCGAACAAGGCTTGGGCGCAGCAGATCGGCGTCACATTCCCGCTGCTCAGCGACATGGGCGGCGAAGTCACGAAGGAATACGGCGTTTACGAGCCGAAGTACAAGGCCGCGCGACGCATCACTTACCTCATCGATAAAGACGGAAAAGTGATCGAAATGCAGAAGGACTCTGACGCAATCGATCCCACTTCCGTGGTTACGAGCTGTGAAAGACGCAAGCTGAAGAGCTGATCGCGACCAGATCGCTTGACACCGCGATTGCCCGAGTTGCAGCATGGTGCGTTTCCAACCATCGAGGGAGACGCACTCATGCTCGACCGCCGTCATTTTCTTCGCAGTTCCGCTGCATTTGCCGCCGCGGCTGGGTTATCGCCGGTCATTTCGGCGGCGCAGATCGATTCCAATCCGCCGCTTCCGCCTAAAGATCTCTACGATCGCAACGAAGAGGCCTACTGGACCGAGCTGCGCAAGCAGTTCGTGATCCCCGCCGACGAGATCTATCTCAACAATGGGACGGTCGGATCGTCGCCGCGTCCGGTGCTGCGCGCCATCTTCGACGCATTCATGCAGACCGAGCAGATGGACCAGGACGATCCTGAGGACTATCCCATCTGGGGGTACGCCGCGTGGAACCAGTATCGCGATCCGCTGGCCCAGTTTGTAGGCGCTACTCGCGATGAGATCGCACTCGTCCGCAATGCCACCGAAGGCAATAACTACATCGCGAATGGGATCGATATGAAGCCGGGCGACGAAGTCCTGATGAGCAATCAGGAGCATCCGGGCGGTGAACAACCGTGGTTGCTGCGCGCCAAGCGCTACGGAATCGTCGTGAAGAAGTACGAAATCCCACTGCCGCCAAAGTCTCCCGCCGCCATTCTCAACCGCATCAACGACGCAATCACTCCGCGCACACGCATCATCTTCACCAGCCACATCAGCACGGTCACCGGCGTGGTGCAGCCAGTGAAAGAAATCGCGGCGATGGCGCGCAGCAAAGGCATTCTCAGCGGCATCGACGGAGCGCATGTGATCGGCATGATGCCGCTCAACTTGCATGAAATCGGCTGCGACATGTACAGTTCCTCGCCGCATAAATGGCTGCAAGCGCCCAAAGGCACGGGATTTCTGTACGTGCGTCCCGAGGTGCAGGAGCGTCTTTGGAACACCATCGCCACCGAAGGATGGGACGAGCCGCAGCTCAAAGCTGAACGTTATCAGCGCATCGGGTCATCGAACGTGCCAATGCTCGCCGGACTGCGCGCCGCAATCGACTTCGCGAATAATATTGGCACCGACCGTATCGAGCGCCGACATCGCGCACTGGCCAATCGCATGATGAGCGAGATGGCCAACCGCGGCGCGGAGATGTGGACCTCCCCCGATCCGGCAATGCGCTGCGCGATTGTGACCGTCAACGTACCTCCGCTGAAGCGTGCCGACCTCGAGAGCTGGCTCTGGAAGCAGAAGAAGATTCGCATCCGCGGCGGTGAGCCGTCCAAACTGCGACTCTCGACGCCGTACTACCTGCTGCCCTCGGACATGGATCGCTTTCTAGCCGCGTTCGACGAGTACAAACGAGCGCACGCGTGATGCCATCTGTGTCTCCTGATTCGCGTCCGGCAGCGGAACGCGTACGTCACTGCCGATGAACTCGAAGCTCGTCCTCACCAAGCAACTTCCGGCGACCGCGGATCTGGTGATCATCGGCGGCGGAATTATCGGTGCGGCAACCGCATTCCAGGCTTCGCGCGCCGGAATTAAGACCGTCGTTCTCGAGAAGCGGCCGATGCTGTGTATGCTAACCACTCCGGCCGCCACCGGCGCCTTCCGCGTGCAGTTTGAAAATCCCGAAGAGATTGCGCTGATCCAGGAGTCGATTCATATCTTCGAAACTTTCGCCGAGTACGTTGGACTGCCCGGCTATGGCATCGATATCCATCAGCAGGGATATCTCTGGGTCACCAAGGACGAAACGCGCGCGCAATGGCAACGGCAGTTGGTCGAGCGTCAGCGCTCGTGGGGTCTCGAGGATGTCGAATTGCTGGACGCGACGGAGTGCCGCAAGCGCTTTCCCTATCTCGCTCCGGACACGCTGCAGGTCCGATTTCGCCAGAAGGATGGCTGGCTCGACGTCAGAAAGCTCAGCATGGGATTCGCCATCGCCTCCGGCGCGACCTTCTGCACCGAAGCGGAAGCCATCGGCTTCGACATTCAAAACGGAAAGCTCCGCGCTGTGCACACCAATCGCGGAAGCATCTCGTGCGACCAAGCCGTAATTGCTGCAGGCCCATTCTCAGGCGATGTCGCCAAGCTCGCCGGACTCGACCTCAACCTCACGCTGCGTTGTCGCCAGCGCATGATCATGCTCGACGTTCCTGAAGTTCCGCAGACCGCGCCTATGACCATCGACGACGACACCGGCGCACACTGGCGACCAGCCGCAGCCGGGGCTCATCTGGTCTTCACGAATTTTGATAACCGCAGCACGCCCGCACTCGACCACGTTCCCGCGTCGCCCGAATATTATTTCGCGTTGCTCGATCCCAACAGTCCCAGTAGCGTCAGCCGCATCGCTCCGTTCTGGCGAAAGGTTTGGGAGCGCAACACCAGCCAGTGGTATCTAATTGCTGGGCAGTACACCTACACTCCCGACCAGAGCCCGTACATCGGCCAGTCGGCGATTGCAGGTCTGTATCTGAACGCGGGCTACAGCGGACACGGGATCATGGGCAGCGCCGCCGGCAGTCGTTTGCTGCTGGACGTCATCACCGGCAAATGCCATCCGGAAGGAAATCCGTTCCGCCCCGATCGCAAGGTCGACACAAAAGATTTGGAGGTGATCTGATGGCGCAAGAAAATGCAAATCCCGCAAACGGCATAGTCAGTGTCCGCAGCAGCCACTCGTTCGCCGACAGCATGGAAAAGCTTCAAACGAATGTCACTAGCAAAGGCCTGAAGATCTTCGCAGTCATCGACCACAGCGGAGAGGCCGCGGCCGTCGGTCTACAAATTCCGCCTACAAAGGTTGTCATCTTCGGCAGCGCCAGATCAGGCACTCCGATCATGACGGCAGCGCCATCGTCAGCCCTAGATTTACCGCTGAAAGTCCTGGTAGCCGAGTCCAACGGAGAAGTCTGGCTCTCCTACAACTCACCCGCGTACCTCGCCCAACGACATTCCATCCCCGATTCGCTAATCGGCAATATTGCAGGCATCGAAGCAGTAGTCCGCACCACGGTGGAGTAGTCCGCGAGGCCGGCATCCGCGTTCTCTGCAAGAAATTGTCATGACGAAGACTCCGCCATCAATGAGCTGAGCCACATCCACAAGTTCCAGGCGGAGAGAGGGATCTGCTGCTCCGTCTGCAGCGTTTATGAATTGAACACCAGCAGATCCCTCGCTGCGCTTCGTCTCCACCACAGTAGAAGAGCACGCGTCAGGCGCTCACCTCTGAATGAGAATCCGAGCGGAGCGACAAAACCACTGCGCTTTATTAACCCGCTCCGCGATGCCGCCCCGGCCTTCGGCAGAGCGGAATGGGATGTTATCGTGCCCATACGGCACGACCGAGTTCGTGCTCTGACACTAATACGACTCGGGACCGCCGAGAGATCCGCCGTTTTATTTTTTGCGACTCTTTCGCGCCGTGGGCTGGTGGAATGCCGCGCCCTCGTGGCTATGCCCAAAAACGAAAAGTCCCGCCCAAAAAGGCGGGACTGAATCCCTAAACCACGTACGCGCGACTAGCTAGCGATGGCGTCTACTACGCCCGCCGTAGACGAGAGCGGGCACTCATACATGGCGTGGTAGTCCTTGGCATTTTGGAGCTCCCGCTCATCGGCGCCCCGGGCGCTCCATCGGCAATTGGGACAAAGAACCACAGTTTCGCTTTCCATAATGCCCTCCCTTCCCTACTTTGCGCCTCAACGCACCGGGATGTGAAATCGACAATTCTTATACTGACAATCCAAAAATGTTATTCACTCCAGCGTCATCAGGAGGAGACCGGACCGGCCCAAGATTCTCCACGGCAATTCAGTTCGATGACACAACGCGAACGGCAATCCGTCAGAGGGATTGCTGTGGCCGCTCTGGGTGGATGAGCCACCACGAACCGAAGTTGCCGAAGCAGTTGATATAATTCTCAGCAGCCGCAGAAGATAAGCGGCAGTCCCACCTGAAGTCGCATTCCGAATGGCCAGGTAGCTCAGCTGGTAGAGCGCAGCCCTGAAAAGGCTGGCGTCGGCGGT
>CAZLIE010000012.1:45379-49878 GCA_964559345.1 uncultured Terriglobales bacterium | reverse complement strand
AGATCAGGACTGTAAATCGTGAACAACGGCTGCCCCTTGCGAACGTAGTCGTAAGTCGCATCTACGAAGACCTTACGAATCCAGCCTGGAAAGCGAAGCTGAATCGTCGCGAGGCGTCTCTCATCGATATCAACGTTTCCCGTTACTCGGATCTCATCGCTCACCTTTTTCATTTTGACCGTGCCAAGCTTCACTCCGATGCTTTGCATCCGCTGAGGCGTCAGTTGCACCGGGACAAGAGGCACTTCGTTATCTGCTGTGCCAGGGCTAGTGGCATCGGCTCCTGTGGCAGATGGTGAAGCCATCATTTGACCGCTGTTGTCCATCTGCATAGCTGAAGCCGCTTGAGCAGACTTGGTCGTTCCGGAATACCGCGAGTGCCACCAGAACGCGAATAGCACTACTGCCAGAAGCACATTCAGACAGATGGCGAAAATCATGCCGCGCCGGTAGTTGGTCTGTTGTTGTCCGTTCATCAGAAGGTCACCCCCGTCAACGCTTCCAATTGCGCCAGAGAGCCTTCGTGATCAGCTAGTTCGCGCTCGTATTCGAGTCGCAAATTGAGTACATCGAGAAAAGAGGAAAGGAGCGTCTCGAAGTCTTGATGGTTGGCCTGATACGCCGCTAATGCCGAACGGAAGGCCGCTTCAGATTGCGGAATGAGACCTTCCTTATAGATTTTTAGCTGCTCAGCGGAGGTTTGCGCGAAAACATATCGGTCTTGTACTTCCGCCAACCGTTTCTGCAACTCAGCTTCAAACTGCTTATTTGCCTGCTCTTGCTCCGCTTCGGCCTCTGCGAGTGCGGCTTTGCGTCGCCCGCGATTCGGGAGATTGATTCCGAAGGTCGCCACGTAGTAATCGCGAAACTTCCTGTCGTTCTGCTCATACATGTACTGAATGTTGAAGTCGGGCCGAAACTCTTTGTGTGCAAGCTCGACTTGCGATTCGGCCTTTTTAATCGTTTGCCGCTGCGATTGAATGTCCGGATTCTGTTGTGTTACGGCATTCAGTAGGTCCGACGCGCTGTACGGCATTTCACGAACGGCCAGCGCCTCCGTCTGAATGTCGATGGTGTCTTGCCGCCGATTTAGAAGCTGCTTCAGAAGTGCTTCGAGCTGACCCACTTCGCGGTGGTGCATTGTGATTTCCTGAAGGATTTTGGTGTGTTGAAGTTGCGCCTTCAAAACCTCTTGCTGATTGCCTTGACCGACGCGGTAACGGGACTCAACGACCTGCTGCACGTCTTGCAACACGTTGTCGTTCTTTTCCAAGATGGAAAGTGTCTGCTGCAGATATGAAAGCTGAAAGTAGGTCGCTTTCAGCTTTGCAACTATTGCCCGATGTACTGATTCGACTTGAAGCTGGCGTGCATCGGCTTCGCGACTCGCGACCTGCCCCCGAAGATTGCGTTTGCCCGGAAACGGAATTTCCTGCGAAACGCCAAAGCCGATGTAGGCAAAATCACTGTTTGTATAGCCTGCGAACGGGCGCGGACTTCCCACGGCGAATTGCTGAACACTCACTTGAGTATCAGGGAGCGCAGAGACTTGACGCGCTACATGCGTGGCGGCTTCGTAGCCGCTTTGTGCCGCTGCAATTTCAGGGTTGTGCTGATCGGCTTCCCGAATGAGTTCGTCAAGGCTCGTCGCGGGTCCGATATCGTGTGAAGCTATGCTCTGTGGCTTGGGGACAACTGGTTCAGCTTGCTGCGCATAGGCGACTCCGGCAAGCATCGCTGCGATCAATAAATGAACACACCACATCGTACGAAATTTCAAAATGCGCACAAATGCGCGTAGAGCTTCCATCTTTTCCTCCAAAAAATAACAACAGTACGCACGAACACATGTGCGCCACCGCGCGGAGACGGAAGCTCTACTAAATCCTCAGGATGTCTAAAGAGATGGGCGGTGCTTCAGGAGGCGAGTGATCGAGTACGGCAAAACCCAGAACCGCATGTTGCGGCAGTTCAGCGACTTGAATTCCTGTTTGGGGCAGGTAAAGAAGCTGAGCTTGATAGCTCAAATGAAACGACGATGTCGTTAGCGCGCTCTGATCCGGCGGAGTAATTGTCTTGCAGCAGGGGTGTGATCCTGTCATTCCCACCTGGCCGCACTGATTTGCCATCTCGCGGCAACACGCTTTCTCCTGGTCGGTAAGGACACTGGATGGCAGAATACATGCCATCAACTGCCCCGCGGCCATAAGGAGTACGAGGAACAAAACGCCGGATTTTGCCAAATACCGCACCGTTCTCAGTCTACCCACGTACTTTCATTAGACGCAACTTACCATCAAAAGTATCAATAGAAAGTGCGGACTTGGCGGTGGTGGACATGGCGAACAGACGGACCGCTGGCCAATTTACCCGATGGGCACTCGACGAGGCAGACTATCGGCTGTTCGTCGTAATGCGTTTTTCGGCGCATCCCCGACTATTCAATACCGAAACAGGAAAGGTGATTCAGAGTCCCTCGCGGTCGGCGATTGCGATGATAACCGTCGATCGAAGGCGAGAATGTAAACCTTCCCTGTAAACCCAACTGCCTTCCTCTAGTGATGGTCCCAAGAATCGTCGGCTCGGGCCCGACGCCCGCGCAAGATCGATCCCCAGCGGTAGAAATTCTCGTATGCGCTCCAAGATCTGACGATGAAGTATTATTTCATTCGGTGGTTATAACTTTTCTTTCGAGAGGTGCTTTGGATGAAGACAATTAGTCAGTTTGCCAGTTCGCTACTTATCGTGGGATTAGTGTCACTTCCAATGATGAGTCAACAGAGTGCTCCGGCGAACAATTTCGTACCTCAAACGCAAAACGAACATCGCGGCGATCGCGAGCGTCATCCTCACATACGGACCGCTATTCGTGAGCTGCAACAAGCGAAACGAGAGCTTCAGACTGCAGCTCACGATTTTGGAGGACACAGAGAAGATGCACTGAAAGCTTGTGATGAGGCGATAAAACAACTGCAGCAAGCGCTACAGTACGATAAGAAGTAGTCTCGATGGAAGGCGGCCAGCAACGCTTCCGGTCGCCCCCTTACTTTCCTGCCAGTCCTCTCCAATTTTCAGGTTCAGTGCAGCTTCGACCAAGAGCTGCTGTCCATGTACCAGAAATTTGGGGTTGGGGTTCACCCAACCCCAAATTGTGCCCCATCTGTGCCGCTACTGTGCCCTACCACGTATCACGATGGTGTTTAGCCGCCGGAACCTTGCGCCCGTAAATATCAGAAATATTGGGTGACGAGAGATGACTTGGTAGACCAAAGCTTCACGAAATTAAATCAAGTCGTTGAATGGCTCTCAACGATCAATTTGTTGCGCAAACCTTCGAATCGCGCGCCACGGCCTTCTGAAACCCAGGAAACGCGAATTCCCGCATATCCCAATGCTGAATAGAATCTTGCTGAATGAGGTTTGGCATACATCAGTGCCACCAGGATCATTGGCGCAATGACGACAGACGCGACGACGCCAGAATGCGACGACGGACGCAACGACAGCCGAGATTGGCCATAACCGATAACGACAGCTCCTGAGCGGCTTTTCTGCAAAAACGCAAGCGGTTGCAAGCACTAACACGTTTTGAATCAGCAAAGCCACGCCTCTGAGTAAGGAATTTTTCGGCGCGGTGAGGCGATGAGAATATCGCGAACTTCGCATCCAGCGGCAGATCAAAGACATATGCACTTGGAAGGACCTTGAACGTCGAGCCGCAGCTAAATCGTAGCTGTCGCCTCCAAATGGGGTCGTCGTCGGTCGGATTCAGGTTTTTAAACCGCATCGCTTGCAATTACTGCGCGTCTTGAGGCGATGTTGTCTCAGACTGGCACACCTCGAGATGCACTGGCTGATGTCCCTGATAACATGTCGACTCTCCACCACACATTGACGACGGTGATTCGTCGCGGAACTGTCGACAGGCCGGTCCGAATAAAACGGTTTGGGCGGATCATCATCACCAGATTGCCTTGATTGCGAATTGCACCTGTCGCGATGGTGTTTGAGTGGAGGTAATCAAGCCTGCATTCGCTACCCGCTGCCCGGCAGCATCAAACACGATTTTGTTATCCAATGGCGGCGCGAAATTTGTGTGATTTATCAGATTGAACAGCTCAGCACGAAACTGCATGTTGAACGAATCTGAGACCTTCTTGATGAATGTGTTCTTGATGAGCGAGAAATCAAAGTTAATCAAGCCGGGTCCAATGAGCGTATTGCGGCCAAGATTTCCTCGTCGGGTGAAGGGGACAGGAACGGCGAAACACTGAGTTTTTATGTAATTGTTTGGGTTCCCGGGATTCACCAGCGACTCGCAGCCGGGACTGTGCAACACGTCGGGAACATCGATCGTCGGATCAGTACTCTTCAACCCCAATGCGTCACCGCCTATAACAGGCGTGAACGGTACTCCGGTGCTGGCTTCAAAAACTCCCCCTAGTTGCCATCCCCTTAACGCCGCCGCCAATGCCCTACGCCACTCTGGACTGCCCAGC
>CAZLIE010000012.1:0-45369 GCA_964559345.1 uncultured Terriglobales bacterium | reverse complement strand
CCTCCAGATTGTGTGCAACGTTGAAATCAGCCAGCCCACGATTCAGGCGCGGCACGAAGAACAGAGGACTGGATATTGAGTTCGAATATTCGTCGCCAACCAGGCTTGAAGAAGATGTGTCGATTGTCTTGCCCCAGGTGTAGGAACCCTCGATTGCAGCTCTTCCGAGTCTCCTTGGACTTTCATTTCGAGAGCATGGAAGTACGAGTCGCTCCTCCAGAATCCAGCAGTGATCCGGCCAGCCTTTGAGTTCAAGCGTTGCCCAGTTCCGTCCTTCGGCCAGACGTATCCCTGTGGTGTCGCCACGGGAAGAACAATGTCGGCGTCCTCCACTCGAAATGGTTGATGAATCCCTCGTGATCCAACATATGCTGCTGTGACGCTCAGGCCCCGAGCCAACTCACGCTGAACATTTAGATTCCATTGCATGACATAGCTACGCGGTGGGTTCGGCTCGAAGTAAGCCTGTCTCAAAGTGTTCGATGAGGTTGAGATCTTTGCAAAAGCCGTATTGGGGAATGATCCCGCCGGCAAGTTGGTCGCATTTCCTTGCTGAGCGAATGGTGCGGAATTCACTTCATTGAACTGAACCAGGTACGGGAGAGGTAGAACGTCGAACATACCGAACCCCGCGCTAATGATGCTTTTGGTGTCGCCAAATGGAGACCACGAGAACCCGACGCGCGGCTCGAAATTGCGGAGTGTTGGGTTTGAGAACAGAGGCGAGCCGACGTGCGGAGCAGCGTCGGTAAGATTTCTGAGAACGGTTAGCCGGTTTTTTACTTCCGTTGGCACCGTCGAAACTTCGTATCGTAGGCCGAAATCGAAACCGAGACTTGATTTCCAATTCCAGTGATCCTGTACGTAAACCGAAGCGATAGTTTGACGAAGGCCACGCTCGGTCAGAGAACCGGGGATCTCTGCGGTCAGGGAAAATGGTTTGTTCGCTAGGAAGTCAGCTAAAGAATTAAAGGAGAATACTCCTCCTGGATCTGAATCCGCAAGAATGTTATCTCTCACGCGCTCGAATCCCCCGCCAAGCTTCAGCGTATGGCGTCCTTTCACCAGGGATAAATCCTCATATCCTTGAATCGAGGTCCAATGGAACTGATATCCGCTGGGCACGCCAATTCCGCCCGTGAACGAAGTCATGCCGGCAACATTCACGGTGGCAGCGTTTCGGCCTGGTACGGTCCCGAATGAGGGATCCGCGGCAAGAGTATTAGCAGCGGCAAAACTAAGACCTGTGGTTGCGACTACTCGGTTTATTCCCAGGCGGACCGAATTCACAAGATTTCCACTCGTATGGACCTCGTTTACGGTAAAGAGTTGCCTGTGAGAGTCATATCCGGTTCGCTTGTTGTTGAACTCATCTGGTTCTCGAACGGTGGCAGAATCGTGCATGTAGGTGCCGGAGAGTAAGTCATGTTGTGAAAGTTTGTGATCGACGCGGCTGTTGAAATAGTCGTCTGGAATCACCTGCTGTCCGGCAAAGTTGAATATCCCCCGATCGCCAGATGAAAGGATCGGACCATTCGGCAAAGGGTAAAACGCGTTAACAAAACGCAAGACACCGGGATCAACTGCGGGACCAGAGCGGGCAGCCGCTGATGGGACCGTGCTGACCTGAGAGACCCCGAGCGACTGCCGGAATCCCTCGTAGGCGAAGAAAAAAAAAGTCCGTTCGTTCCAGACCGGTCCTCCTATGGTGCCTCCGAATTGATTGCGCTTGAACGGAGGTTTCTTGAGGTCGAAGTAATTACGAGCATCCAAAGCGCTGTTCCGGAAGAACTCGAAGACACTTCCGTGGAAATGATTTGTGCCTGACCTTGTGGATGAACTGACGATACCTCCTGACGAGCGGCCATATTGCGCAGGGTAATTGCTGGAGAGAACAGAAACATGTTCCACCGCATCGACGCCTAAGTTCACCCCGGCTGCACTTCCCGCCGGACTATTCGCATAATCGTTTACGCTGATGCCGTCCAACCGCGAGTCATTCTGTCGTGGGCGCCCGCCAGAAATGGTGATTTGGGTTCCGAATCCTCGCTGTGCTGCTCCTCCAGATGACTGAGTTCTCGCAGTCGCCACTCCAGGTTCCAGCGTTGCTACGTCTGTTGCGGAGCGTCCGTTCAATGGAATTTCCCGGACGCTCTTGGACCCAACCTCCCCAACCACAGAGGAGCCAGTCGTTATCGGAGCCAAAGTGAAGTTCGCAAGGTTTGAGGTTCCCGGTTCAACGGATACATCAACCGATTTGGGAGTCAAACCAGAAGCTTCGGCTGTGACTATGTATTGGCCAGGTGAGAGACCACGCAAGGCGAAGGAACCGTCCGTCGCCGACGATGCGTTTTGAAGCCTACCGCCTCCCTTTTTGATAGCAGCAATTCTCGCCTTTGGAATCGCTGTTCCACTTTGATTGGTCACCTTGCCTGATATGCTGCACGACGGTTCCTGCTCGTCCTGGGCTTGAAGTTTCATGGTCCCGACGAACAAGAGTATTGGAGCAAGGAAGAGAACGCAGGAAACGCGGCAACGCTGTGAGCCAGGAAATCGAGAGTTCATAGTAAGTCCCAGACCCAGGCCTCTGGCGAGCCAATCCTCAGCCTGTCAAAGACTCGCAGGAGTAGTTATCTGTTTTTCTACCTGAAGTTATCCTTAACAGTTGGGACAAGTCTCATGGCAGGGCTTCGGTGTGGGACCGTTTCCGAAGTTCTGCAGAGGCATGCGGCTCAGAGATGAATCACGGAAATCGGAACGCCCGTTTTAATCCCTGATCCAATTTCCGCCACCAGGACTCTCTTTGGAGCCCCGCCTGTTGCATTCTGGCAATCTGCTTATGCTCCTGCGGCCGCTCGAAAGAGCACTTACTTTTTTGAGTTCGTTTGGTCGATGGCGGCGCGCAGTCCCTTCGCCAATTTCACTGCATCGTCATTTGCCCAGAAGTGCATAAAGAACAGCCGGGGGTGTTCGGTCAGCATGCGTCCCCGAACCACAGCGGGAAAGTTTACCCTCTCTTTGTACGAAGTCATGATCCCGTCCAAACGCTCCGTGTGGCTTTATGTCCATTGGACATGAAGTTCGCAGCTTTGGCCGTGCGAGGCGGAGCAAAAAATGTAGCCCCAACTGTAACCCCTCCCATTCACTACAATTTGTGTTTGGCTGTCGTTGGCTGCTTGGGAGGTTCCCGGAAGAGTGGCGTAAGCTCTTGAAATCGCAAGTGGTAGCAAAAGATATTTGGTAGCGCTACCGGGAATCGAACCCGGGTTTGAAGA
This sequence comes from uncultured Terriglobales bacterium, assembly GCA_964559345.1. Taxonomy (GTDB): domain Bacteria; phylum Acidobacteriota; class Terriglobia; order Terriglobales; family Acidobacteriaceae; genus Gp1-AA112. The sequence goes on along the minus strand of CAZLIE010000012.1, from coordinate 42,094 downwards.
TTGAGAATCTTCCGTCCTAACCCCTAGACGATAGCGCCACTGAAGGTGTGCAGCTTAAAAATTATAACAAAGCACTATCGGCGAGGATTTCTCGGCATGCCGCCGCTGCCTCCACCTGCACTCAGCGCCCAGAAGATCAGCACGCCGACGAGGAATATAAGCAACGGCACGGCCCAGTACGTCTGCCGGTGCAGGTGAATGGGCAGGGGATTCACGGTGTAAAACAATACTCTTTAGCAGTTTTGCTGGCCAGCGCGGGTTGGCGCCAGCTCCTGCCGTGCCGTGAGCAGCTTCCCCGTGGTATTTCCGATGGAAGCCCCTGCTCCAGAGCGGGAAGGCCGATTTCAGTCGGCCGGGAGAAGACGCCTTTTTGACTTGTGCTTTAGCGCCGAGCAGTTCGTCAGCGCTGAAGCACGAATGTATGGCGAGCGGGCATGCCGCAAGGCTTGAAAGCCTTGCTCCCCCGCATGAATGCGGGGGCTTTACCATTCGGGGGCTTCCGCCCAAAAAGCCGATCTCGTCAAGCACTTTGCGAGCAGACTTTGCGAATCACTTCTACCGCCTGTTCGCAGTCGGCGCGGCTTACGTCCATGTGCGTAACCAGACGAACCAGGGACGAGTTCACTGCCCCGCCAATCACGTTGTGCTCTTTCAGCCGGCGCAGCAGTACTTCTGATGGCATGCCGGTGCCGGTTACGTCGAAGATGATGATGTTGGTCACAACCTTCTTGGGATCGAGAGATAGGCCTGGCACTTCGGCCAGGGCTTCTGCAAGCCGGCGGGCGTTCTCATGATCTTCGTGGAGGCGCTTGGGCATCTCCTCGATCGCAATCAGACCGGCGGCGGCGAGGATTCCCACCTGCCGCATCCCACCGCCTAGCGACTTGCGAACTGAACGCGCCTGGTCGATGAAATCGCGGCTGCCTACCAGCATCGATCCAATCGGCGCGCCCAGTCCTTTGGACAGACAGAACATCACCGAGTCGAACTTGCCAGTGATGTCGGACACGCTTCGCTTCAGCGCGACTGCCGCGTTGAAGATGCGCGCGCCGTCGAGATGGACGGGAATGCCGCGGTCGTTTGCGCCCTCGCAAATCTCTTCCATCACATCGACAGGCGTGATCGTGCCGCCGGCCATGTTGTGTGTGTTTTCGAGTTCCACCAGTCCAGTCTGCGGACGAGCGTAGCTGTGCGGCGCTATCTTCTTCTTGATCTCTGCCCAAGTAAGGATTCCGTCCTCACCGCGCACGGTGCGCAGCATGCATCCGGAGAAATGGGCTGGCATGCCCATTTCCCAGTCGAGAATGTGCGCGCGCTCCTCGCAGATGATCTCCTGCCCAGGCCTGGTGTGCAGCTTCAACGCAATCTGATTGCCCATGCTGCCGGTGGGGACAAATATTGCAGCTTCGCGTCCGAAGATGCTGGCGGCTGTTGCCTCCAGGCGATTCACGGTGGGATCTTCGCCGTAAACGTCGTCGCCGACTTCGGCTTCCACCATTGCGCGGCGCATAGCTGGGGTCGGACGCGTCACGGTGTCGCTGCGCAGGTCGATTACGGCGGCGGGTTTGAATGTCTGCTTCTCTTCTTCGACGACCGGGGATAGAGTCTTTGCCATTGAGTTTCCTAAGGTTAGGTACTGCTAGCTTACAGCGCCACTCGCTATCGCAGGCGGTTCTGTACGGCCACTTGCTACCGCAGGTGGTACTGATATGAAGCGCTGGAATACTTCGTTGGAAAGCAGCCTGCCGCGCGAGGTTAGTCGAAGAAATCCGGCGTCGATCTCGAGCAGCCCGTCAGCGATGAATACTCGCACTTGCTCGCGGGTAAGACGGTCAAGCTCCGGCTCCAAGTCGCGGTAATCGATACCGCGGTTCAGTCTCAGTCCGAGAAACAATCGCTCTTCCAGCGCTTCCCTGCCCGTGATCTCGGTCACGGTCTGCTTTCGATCTCCTGCGAGATAGACTTCGAGATTGTCGGTTGTGCTGAAGCGAATCGATTGGACCTCAGAGTGTGGTTGAACCGGCATCATCGAATGTGCATCGACGCCGAAGCCAAGATACGGCTGGCGCGTCCAGTATTTCAAGTTGTGGCGCGACTCGCATCCGGCACGCGCGAAGTTTGATATTTCGTACTGCTGCAGGCCGGACGAATTTAAAAAATCAATCGCTTCGAGGTAGAGATCCGCAGTGAGGTCCTGGTCGGGGACGTGATGCGCGTGGTACTTGGTCCCGCCCGCAATCAACTCGCGTCCGAGCCTCGAGTCATCGTCGATTTCCAGCATATAGACGCTAGCGTGTGGCACTCCAGTCGCTGCCAACTCTTCCAGCGACGTTCTCCAAGTCTCGGCTGTCTGATGCGGCAGGCCGGCAATCAAATCGACGTTGAGGTTGTCGATGCCGGCGACACGCAGGCTTGCGATATCGGCAAGGGTCTGGCGCGCGGTGTGTAGCCGACCGACAGATGCCGACTCGCGATCGATGAATGATTGAACGCCGAGACTCACGCGGTTTGTCCCACACTCCACCAGCGTATTCAGAACCTCTGGAGAGAGTGTGCCCGGAGCGGACTCCACCGTGACCTCGGAACCGGACTGCACGTCAAAGTTGTCATTGATAGCACGGAAGAGTCTGCGCAGCTGATCTGGCGAGAGCGTAGTTGGCGTACCTCCGCCAAAATATATGGAACTGATTGTCGACTCGCGCTCGATCGCACGCACGCACAACTGCCGGAAGTCAGCAATGTCTCTGGACAGTCGCGAGACATACCCGTCCATCTTCCCGCGTGAGAAGACGCCCGAAGCAAAGTTGCAGAAGCTGCACTTTGAGCGGCAAAACGGGACCGAAATGTAAATTCCCTGTGACAAATACGGTCGCACTTTCATCTTCCATTATAGGTGTGCGCTCTCGAGAAACTCTCGAAGTTCGGAATGCGCACAACTCGCTTCTGTTCTACTGAGTAGAATTGGCGAATTAAAGAATCGGAGAATAAATGTTGAAGCGGGTCGTAATCACGGGAATGGGTGTGGTTAGTCCGAACGGAATCGGCAGGGACGCATTCTGCCGCGCAATTCTCGCGGGTACTAGTGGAGTCAAAAGGATTACGCGCTTCGACCCCAGCGCCTTTCCTGTGCAGATCGCCGGAGAGGTTGGCGACTTCGACGAGTTTGCCTGGATCGATCGTCACGAGCGCAAACACGTTTCCCGCGCAGTGCCGATGGCAGTCGCTGCGTCTACTGAAGCCCTGGCTGACGCTGGAGTTCGTCCGGAAACTATGTCCATGGACGAGCTACGCAACATCGGAGTGATGCTCGGAACCGGAGGCGGCGCGCAGGAGTTCAGCGAAGAACAATATCGTCATTACTTTGAAGGAACGGTTAAGCAGGCGAGCATCTTCAGCATTCCGAGCGGCACGATGGGAACACTCTCGAGCGAAGTGAGCATGCGTTTTGGACTCCGCGGCTTCAGCCACGTGTTCACCACCGGATGCACTTCTTCGACCGACGCATTCGGCTACGCGCTTCGCCAGCTGCAGTTCGGAGCGCTGCCGCAGGTGCTGGTCGGCGGAGTGGACGTGCCGATCGCGCCCGGCATCCTCAAAGGTTTTTGCCTGATGAAGATCATGACCTCGTCGTGGAACCATGATCCTGAGCGCGCGTCAAGACCGTTTTCGCAAGACCGCAATGGGTTCGTCGTCGCCGAAGGTTCGTGGATGTTTGTCCTCGAAGAGCTGGAGCACGCTCGTGCCCGCGGAGCCCATATCTACGCGGAGGTCGCCGGATACGGTTCCACCTGCGAAGCCTTTCATCGTGTCCGCCTGGCTGAGTGCGGCGAGGAGCCTGCACGCGCGATGTCGATCGCCATGGAAGAGGCCGGAATTTCGGCAGCAGACATTGACTACGTAAATCTTCATGGCACATCCACCCAGCTCAACGACCGCATCGAGACTCGAGCGCTGAAGCTGGCGCTCGGACAGCGTGCGCGCGAAATCCCGATGTCGGCGTTGAAGTCTCAGATCGGCCATCCGCAGGGGGCGTCCGGCGCAGCAGGAATCGCCGCGACCCTGGTCGCCATGCGTCACAACGAGATCCCGCCGACCATCAATCTCGACATTCCCGATCCCGAATGCGATCTCGATTACACGCCGCAAGTAGGCCGCCATCATAAAATCGAGCACGCCATCTGCAACTGCATCGCATTCGGATCGAAGAATTCCGCGCTGGTACTCAGGGCCAGCGCGTAGCCACGATTTCCGGCATCTTCTCCGCACGGTGAGTCTCCGCATTAGAATGTTGTCACCTCCATGAATCTCGACCGCATACAGTCTGCACTGCGCGAGCGCAAATTCGACGCGTGGCTCTTCTACGACCATCATCATCGCGATCCCATTGCTTATCGCGTTCTGGGGCTGCGTCCGGAGCTGATGGTCACGCGGCGCTGGTTCTATCTCGTGCCTGCGCATGGCGAGCCGCAAAAGCTGGTCCATCGGATTGAGGCCGGCCATCTCGACGGTTTGCCGGGGAAGAAGCAGAGCTACTCTGCCTGGCAGGAGCTTCAACAAAAATTGAAGACGATCGTCTCTCCATATCGGAATGTCGCGATGCAGTACTCGCCGCAAAACCTGATTCCCTACGTCGGACTCGTGGACGCAGGGACTGTAGAGCTCGTGCGCGAATTCGGGGTGAACATCGTCAGCTCCGGAGATTTGGTCAGCGAATTCGAGGCCGTGCTCAGCGAGGAGCAGATCGCGAGTCACTTCAGAGCGCGCGATGCCGTGGATGGCATTACCGCCGAGGCATTCAAAGAGATTGGCCGCCGGGTACGCAACGGCGGGACCGATGAATTCGCAATGGCGCAGTGGATATTAGAGGCCTTTCGTCGTGAAAATCTCCTCACCGAGAACACGCCGATTGTCGCCGTCAATGCGCATAGCGGCGACCCGCATTACGAGCCGCAGGCAGGCCGCTCGGACAAGATGAAGGAGGGAGATTTTGTTCTTCTGGACATCTGGGCGAAGACCAAAGATCCGGGCGCATGCTTTTACGACATCACCTGGACGGGGTACATCGGACGCAATCCGACCGAGCATCACCGCGAGATCTTCAACATCGTTCGTGATGCTCGTAAAGCAGGTTGTGCCGCGGTGCAAGCGGCGTTTGCAGAGCGCCGGAAGATTGCTGGATGGGTCATCGACGAAGTTACCCGCGACTTCATCCGCGAGAAGGGATATGCAGACTACTTCGTCCACCGCACCGGCCACAATATTGGATCGTCCATACACGGGAACGGCGCAAACATCGACAATCTCGAGACCAAGGACGAACGCGAAGTGCTGCCGAATACCTGCTTCTCGATCGAGCCAGGAATCTATCTTCCTGAATTCGGGGTCCGCAGCGAAGTAAACTTGATTACGCGCCCCGGTAAAGCGGAGATCACCGGAAGAGAGCAAGAGGAGCTTGTACTCATTTAAGCCTTTGTCATTTCTCGTCCGGGTTCGCCACTGTTCGAAGCTGATAAACTTCTTACATACGCATGGCACAAACCAGATCTAAAGCTGACGTGATTCTCGCTGAGCAACAGCAGGGCACGATGTCTGTAATCGCGCCGATTGCGGGGTGGCTTATTCCCGGTGCGGGACACTTGATTCAACGCCGCTGGATTCGCGGGGCCCTGATCATGGTGTCGGTCCTTGCCATGTTCACCCTCGGCATCATGATGGAAGGCAAGGTTTACGGCCCCAATGGCGGAGATTTGCTGGACATGCTCGGTTTTATCGGCGACCTGGGAGCGGGCGTTCTGTACTTTGTGACGCGCGCGATGGACTGGGGTAAGGGCGCAATCCAACTCGCGTCAGCCGACTATGGCACCAAGTTCATCATTGTCGCCGGACTTCTCAACGTAATCAGCGCGGTCGATGCATACGACATCGCCATAAAAAAGAAGGACTGACGATGCAACTCTCGCACTTCGCCGCCGCACTTCTCTTCGCCTTCTTCGCGTCGATTGTCTTCGGTATCACGCAGCGCAATAGCTCTCGCGAGATGGTCCGATATGGCGCTTACTGCTTCTGCCTATTTGTGGTTGGAACCGTGGCAGCAAGCTGGATCATGTGGATTCTCAAGCGATAGCCGCTCGCCGCTGCAACAGCTATTCTTCCCAGACAAACGCATCGAAGACGCGCTTAATGCCGAAGCCAAGCCGCTGATATAGCTGCACGGCATTGCGGTTCGCCTCTGTCACGGTCAATGACAGCTCGGAGAATTTTCGGTCGATTAGATTCCGCAGGCATGTCGCCATCATCGCGCGCGCGAGCGATCTGCCGCGGTATTCCGGAGAGAGACAAATTTGGGTGACGTGTCCTACATCGTCTCTTACTCGCGAGCACAACAGCATTCCCGCCATCGTCTTGGATGAGTTATGGATCGCCGTGAACGACGACGACGGATCAAACGTGCCGCAGCCCGGAAAACGCACGATGTTATTCAGGAACCGCAATGATCCTGGGATCGAGCGATACTGATCGTTGATCTCGGAGTCCACGTGGCTGGCGTACGCCTGCATAATGACGTGAGCAGCGGGCTGGAAGTCCTGCTCGCTCCAGGGCCGGAGAGTAAAACCGGAGTGTTCCGGGGCCGCGAACCGCGGCTCGGGACGCAACGGCAGTGACATGAATAATCTCGGGAAGCGCCGGAATCCACGCCGCACAAATGGAGCGGACGTTGTCGCGCTGTCGTGCAGGAGAAGCTGAGCTTCGATTCGTCGAATGCCGGGCGAGTGTTGCAGCGTCTCAGCCACATGATTCAAGAGACGCTCGCCGAGATTGGGCTCCGCGTGCGCCGCGGTAAACATGTCGCCGACTACTCCCTTGCTGCCCTCGTACACGAAAAATGAATATCCGAGCACGCGTCCGTTTTCGAGTGCGGCGTAGCCTGGAAGTATTTTTGAATCGAGATAACGGAGAATCATCTCGGCGGAGCTCTGGTAGTCCCAGTTCATGCGCTGCGACCACAGCCGTGCCTCTTCCATCAGCAAGGGACGAAGATCACTGGCACCGAAATGTCGGAGATCGAGTATTTCCACGAATCGAGAGACCGCAGCTTCGCGGACCCGCTTTACGGCTGTCGCAGCTTTCGCTTGTCGCAAAGGCAAAACTCACTCCAGATCCAACGCTCGAAGCCTTCGCGCGACCGCCACGCGAAAGTCAGGAACCCGAGTCTAAGAGCAGGTCAGGCGCTCCGAAAGTCTTTTCCCGGAGCGGGAACCACGACGTACAGCCGTAACCACTCAGCTTACCTTGGCCGCGAGTCACTTGACGAAACCCAGTACACCTCGAGGTGCTGCGGATCTGCACCTGGAGGAAACGGCGACCCAAGAGATACGAATTTGCGGCCGGGTCCCAGACGTCCAGCGATCTCGTCGCTCGTTCCTGTTCGCGCGACCAGTATGTGTTCTGACCCCGGTATCTCACCGCGCTCATAACGCTCGACCGGTTCATCAAGATAAAACCCTAACCCATACTCGACGTCCCGCCGTGCTTCAAACACTGCCATCGGGCGAAACCGGGGCTGAAGGTTATCATGCTCGACCCGTTCGATGTAAGCCGCGACTTGACGGCTGGAGTAGGCCTCGCCCAGAACTCGGCCGGCAAAGTGCAGTAGAAAGAAAACGCCGAAAGCGACCGGCACAATCGTAGCCCAGAGCAACATGCGATGGCCGCGGCGTAGCACTGTAAGGAAAATGAACAGCGCCACCGCCACACCGGCAGCACTTGCATAGGAAAGCGCAGACGCGGGGGGAACGCTCTTCGGATTCAGCACGAGATTGGGAACAAGGAGTACTGCGGCCAGGAGAATCCCGGCAAGAACTGCGTGCCCCAAAAGCAATCCCTGCTTGAGCTGTCCTCTTCGACGGTGCAGATAGTCGGCGGTGAGAATGGCGCACGGCGGGATCGACGGAAGAATGTATCCCGGCAATTTGGACTGCGAAAACGAGAAAAACACGATCGGAAACAACGCCCACAGCACAAGAAATTCGGGGAATGCATCACCGGCCCCACTGCTTTCGCGGACGGCACCTGGCGCAGAACTCCGCCAATCACGCCAAGTCTGTCGTGCCGCCGAGACCAATGCCGCGATGGCGTAAACCGTCCACGGCATCAGCGAGAGGATGAGGACGGGCACGTAATACCAGAATGGCTGGCGATGCTGGAACAGGTCGGTCGCGAAGCGTTCCAGGTTGTGTTCGAGGAAGAAGACCTTGAGGAACTGGGGATTCGCACGCTGTACGGCGACGTACCACGGCAGGACGATAATGAGATAAATCACGATGCCCGGCCACCACAATGTTCTGAGGACTAGCTTCCAGTCTCGCCGGATCGCCGCAAAAATGAGGACAATCAAGAAGGCCAGTCCGGGCGCTACCGGTCCCTTCGCGAGAGTTCCGACCGCAATAAAGAAATAAAGATCGAACAGCCAGAACTTTTTGCCCGTCTCAAACCATGCGTACCAACCAAGCATGGCAAATGCGAACGGAGCGGCAAGCTGCATGTCGGTGGACGCCCCGCGAGAAAATCCGATAATAGCGGCGCATGACGCCGTAACCAACGCAGCCCCGAACTGTGCGCCGGGGCGGAAGCGGAGCATGTGGAAATAGATGATGATCACCAGCGCCAGCGCGAAGGTCGCCGAGGGCAGTCGAGCAACCCAGTCGTGGACGCCAAACGTGTGAAATGCCGCGGCCGCTCGCCAGTAGTAAAGTGCCGGTTTCTCCAGCCAGGCGTGTCCGTGTAGCGTGGGAGTGACAAAGTCGTTGTTGCGCAGCATCTCGCGCGCGATCTGCGCGTACCGCGGCTCGTCGGCGCCGACTAAGCCGAAGCTGCCGAGTCCATAAAAGAAGAGCAACAGCGCCAGTCCGACGACAGTTGCAACTTCGATGATCTGAGTGCGAAGCCCTGATTGCATGCTAGGCGAGGTCAGGTTTCATGACACGGAGGGCGGTGCGTGTCCCCTGCGATAGACCTTGAACAGCGCATAGAGGCTGATAAGTGTCCAAGTCCCCTCCATTATGAGAAATCCCGCAGAAAACGGGTGCAGGGCGACATACGCGAGCATCACTCCGCCGATTGCGTTCAGCAGGTTGTAAGTCGCCCGGTTGGAATCCACCCAGTGCATGTGCAGGCCGAAGTAGGCGACCAGGATGAACGCGGCGCCAATCAGCGAGACTATCTGGACGAGGGTCGAGTTGCTCATGATGAATGGGACGGCAACTCGGAGGGTTTCTTGGCGTGCGCATTGCCCCCCAATTCTTTGAGGATCAGATCGAGCGCACTGTTGAGTGGACCAGGCACTGCGCATCCGCTCGCGCACGTGTGTCCGCCGCCACCGAAGCGGGCGGCGACATCGCCCACGTTCAGAGCACCCTTGCTGCGCAGACTCACGCGGTATCGGCCGTCGGCGAGCTCGCGAAGGAACAGCGCGACCTCAACACCGTCGATGCTCAGCGCGTAATTCACGATGCCTTCGCAGTCTTCCTCGAGACCTCCGCTTCTTTCCATCTCCATCACACTGAGGTGCATGTAAGCAAGCGCTCCTTCGCGATGGAGATTGGATAGCGCAGCTCCAAGTAATCGCATCTTCGACGCAGGATTAGAGAAATACACGCCATGAGCGATCCGCACAGGATCTGCGCCGCTGCGCACAAGTTCCAGCGCGAGTTGAAAAGTGTCCTCGTTCGTTCCCGGGAAGCAGAACGACCCAGTGTCGGTGAGAACCGCGGTGTAAAGACACGTGGCCATTTCGGGCGTAACCCGCACGTCCGCCGCCTTGGCCAAGCGGAAGACTAATTCGGCAACGGCGCTCGCCGTCGCGTCAATCCAGTTCACGTGAGCAAAGTTGCGCGCGCTGTTGTGATGATCGATGTTGATCAGAAACCGTCCCTCAAGACCACCGAGACGAGTGCGATGGATTCCGTCGCACTCGAGAATGATGGCCGCCTCAGGAGCATCGTCCGGAACCCTTTCCGCGTGCAACACGACGTCCGAATAGGGCAGTGGATTGTAAATTAGAGGAACTGGATCGGCCATCACCACCCGAGTTCCCTTCCCCAGTTGCTCAAGCACCTGGTGCAACGCGAGCAGCGAGCCAATGGCGTCGCCGTCCGGACGCGCATGCGATGTGAGCAGAAAGGCATCGCGCCGCGCAATTTCGTTTAGCACCTGGTCGATCATGGGGGCCGAGAACGAACTTGCCTCCTGACATTATGACTTGCTCTTCCTCTTCCTGGTGCGTCCTAACAACTCGTCGATCCGTGACACATATTGCTCCGATCGGTCGATGAGAAATACAAGTTCGGGCGCGTGACGCAAACCTAATCGCTCACCCAGCTGATGTCGAATGAAACCCTTCGCCGCGTTGAGTCCTTGCAGCGTCTGGTCAGCTTCGTCATCATCGCCGTCTACACGAACGAAGACTCGGGCCGTCTTAGCGCCGGGAGCAAGCACTACTTCTGACACCGTAGCGAGTCCGATTCGCGGATCGCCTAGTTCGCCCTCCAGGATGACGTCAATCTCTTCCCGCAGCGCCTCCACCCGGCGTTCCCGTTGGTATTTTGGGGCGCGTGGCTCTACCATCAAAAGCTCCCAGAGATAAAACTCATGAGCATACCAGAAATCCTGCTCCGACCCTTGTACGGGAAGCCCAGCAGGCACTTACGTTTACGCACCTCTTCGGGCACACTGCTCCGTAACTGACGACCTCAGCTTCTATTCCCAATGACTCACTCCCGATTGGTTGATTGCGCAGTTGGATGGTTACGCTCGAAGTATCGTTGCGGCATCGTGCTCGCTGAACAAAGCTGCTCCAGCGGGGAGACGCCGGACGCGATCGGATGGAAAGGCAGGAACCATTCGGTGGTAGTGGAATGCAAGATTTCACGATCTGATTTCTTGACCGATAAGCAGAAGCCGTGGCGCACTCATCCCGAATGCGCGCTTGGTTGCGAGAGGTTCTATCTCGCTCCTGCTGGAATGATCTCGACGAAGGAGCTCCCTGTTGGCTGGGGACTGCTGGAGCTTCGCAATCGTGAGATTCGAGTTATTCAGAAATCAAAGAGGAGCCTGCGCGGCGCTCAAGGGCTGGCGAATGAGATGAATCTACTGTTGGCCAGCCTTCGTCGCGTAGAGGTGCGGATCGAACCGCAGACCATCACCGACTTTCTGAAATGGAAGAACCGCATGGCGAGGTATAACGGAGGCGAACTGCCAACCGGAATCGCTGCCGAACAAGAAGAAGGAAACTTATATCTCAACGTTCGCGAGGCACTCAGACAATGAAGATTCAAGCGCAGGGCTGAATAGACTCAGTCAATTTCGACAAAGCTGTCGGTGATCTCCGCGCCATTCTCATTGGCGATCCGCGATGCTGCGCGCTCCACTTGCTGCATCAGTCCGCTCAGGTAATCCCGCGAGCTGGAAATACTCACAACACCCACCGTGGCGCGTTGCCATAGATCCGTCTGTTCTAATTCAGCGACTGACACGTTGAAGCTGCCACGAAGCTTATCTTTGAGACTGCGCAATACCTGACGCTTGTCCTTCAGCGATTGAGCGCCTTCGATGCGGAGTTCGAGGCTGAGGACGGCAATGGGCATGGCGCATTGTAGCTTCGCGGCTTCTCTAATGAACTAGAAGGATATCCCGTGCCTCTGGCCAAGCTCGATCCTGTTCCTGCCCTAATCGTCATTGATCTGCAAAAAGGAATCGTTGGCGTACCAACTGTACATCTTGCGAGCGACATTGTCGGGCGCTCAGCCCAGCTTGCGGACGCCTTCCGCCAGCGACATCTACCCGTGGTTCTCGTCAATGTGACAGGTGCGGCTCCAGGCCGCACTGATGCCGGCCCACCCAAGCTTGTATTCCCGCCCGACTGGACGGAGCTCGTTCCTGAATTGCAGCCACAGGCTGACGATCACTTAGTCACGAAGCAGCGCTGGGGCGCATTTATCGGGACACCAATAGATAACTACTTGCGCCAGCGTGGTGTTACTCAGGTCGTGCTCACTGGCATCGCTACGAGTATCGGCGTGGAATCCACGGCACGCAGCGCCTATGACCTCGAGTACAACGTGGTGCTTGTCACAGATGCAATGACTGACCGCGACGCCGACACGCACCGTAACAGGGTCGAAAATATCTTTCCGAGACTCGGCGAGACCACTACAACAGACGACCTGCTGAAAATGTTGGAGAAGTCGTCGGTCCGCTGAACTCTCCTCAATATCCACAAAACAAAATAAGAGCGGCGCCTCGCGGCGCCGCTCTTATGGTGACAAAGTTGTGAAGAATCGGACTATTGGTGTACCAGTTGCTGCGGAGGACGAACACCGATCAGTTCCCCGGCTACCTTCTGAGTACTGAACGCCTCGATGATGTCACCGACTTTGATGTCTCCATAGCCGGCGATCGAAATTCCGCATTCCATCCCATTGCGCACTTCGCTGACATCATCTTTGAAGCGGCGCAACGAACCTACGCGACCTTTGAAGGCGACCACGTTGTCACGCAGCAGCCGAACTTCAGCATCGCGCTTGATAATGCCATCCTGGACATAGCATCCAGCAATCGTTCCGACCTTCGGTACACGGAATGTGTCGCGAACTTCCGCCCGCCCGAGATAAGTCTCCTTGAACACGGGTTCGAGCAGACCCAACATGGCTTTGCGGATTTCGTCCTGCAACTCGTAGATGATCGAGTGCAGGCGAATTTCTACGTTTTCCTGCTCAGCCAGTTCCTGCGCTTTGCGCTCCGGACGGACGTTGAATCCGATGATGATCGCGTTCGAAGCCGACGCCAGCAGCACGTCGCTCTCAGTAATCGCTCCCACACCCGAACGCAGTACCCGAATCTTGACCTGCTCGTTCGACATCTTCTGCAACGAGTCGGAAAGCACCTCGACCGATCCCTGAACGTCGCCCTTAAGGATGATCGGCAATTCCTTCATTCCAGCGGTCTTGATCTGCTCCGCCAAACCTTCGAGCGTGACTCGTGAAGACTTCGCCAATTGCGCTTCGCGCGCCTTCTGCTCACGATACGTCGCGATGTTCTTGGCGCGCTCGCGGTCCGCGACCGCAGTGAAGGTGTCGCCGGCTTCCGGCATGCCTTCGAGTCCGAGGATCTCTACCGGCGTTGAAGGATAGGCCAAATCGACGGCATTGCCGCGGTCGTCAAACATGGCACGAACCTTGCCGAAGGTATTGCCGACAATGAACGTGTCGCCCGTGTGCAGCGTCCCATTCTGGATCAGGACGGTCGCAACCGCGCCTCGTCCACGATCAAGCTTGGCTTCGAGGACGGCGCCGGTGGCAGCGCGATCTGGCGACGCCTTCAGTTCCTGCAGATCGGCGACGAGACAGATCATCTCCATCAGCAGATTGAGATTGGTCTTCTGCTTGGCCGAGACATCGACGAACACCGTACTGCCGCCCCAGTCTTCCGGGACGAGTCCGCGATCGGCGAGTTGCTTCTTCACACGATCGGGCAGTGCACCTGGCTTATCGATCTTGTTGACCGCGATGATGAGCGGAACTTTCGCGGCGGTTGCGTGATCGATGGCTTCGAGCGTCTGCGGCATTACACCGTCGTCTGCGGCGACAACGATCACAACAATGTCCGTGACCTTCGCCCCGCGAGCACGCATTCGCGTAAACGCTTCATGGCCCGGAGTGTCGAGGAATACGATCTCGCGCCCAAAGGCGGGAGAGTCTTCCTTGGTGATCCGAACCTTATACGCGCCGATGTGCTGGGTAATGCCGCCAGCTTCACCGCCGGCAACATTCGTCTCTCGAATTGCGTCGAGCAACGACGTTTTGCCGTGATCGACATGACCCATGATGGTGACGACAGGCGGTCTCGATGAAGCGCCTGCATCGATGCCATCGGTGGCGGTGATGCCGGCGTCCATGTCCTTCGACATCTGCTCTTCGAAGCTGATGACGTCAGTATCCGCGCCGAATTGTCGCGCCATATCCTTGGCGAACTCAGCATCGAGCGTCTGATTCACGGTCGCGAACACGCCGCGCGCAAGCAGGCGGGCGATGATTTCCTTCGCGCGAACTCCCAGCTTTTCCGCCAGGTCCTTCACGCTGATTCCTTCGGTGATCGTGATCGAGCGCGTAATCGGCAGCGGCTCGCTCGACATCTGGGGCGTGAAGCGCGGCGGAGGAGTAAAGCCCTTCATTGGGCCTTCCTTCACTCCACGAGGAACATATCGCTGTCCAGGACGTCGTGATGGCGCACCGGGACGTCCCGGCGGCCGAGTTCCCGGCATACTCGGAGGCGCAAGACCCGGTCCCGGAGCGCCCATTCCCATCGGGCGTCCAACCGGAGCTTGCCGCGTCGGATGCATAGGCCGGCGCGCACCTGGAGGCAATCCAGGACGTGCTCCCGGAGGGCCACTCGGCGCACCTGGACGGCGCTGGAATATTGGTTGACCGCGAACTGGCAAACCTCCGCCCGGGCGTTGGCCAGGTGCTCCCGTCCGCTGCGCTTGAGGAGCTTGCGACAACGGAGGAGCAGCAGGCCGAGCCGGAACCGGTGGCGCGGTGTAAACCGGACGAGGCCCAGTCTGCGGTGTGATCACGCGCCGAGGTGGCGGAACCGGAACTTGCGGACGCTGCTGCTGGCTTGCATCAGCAATCGATCCTGCAGGCGGAGCGGTCTGAGTCGGCTGCGCCGATGGCTGCGTCACCTGAACCGCCGGAGGCTGCGCCGGCGTGCGCGGAGCCGACGTGCTCGTGGGAGCAGTCGGCGCTCCAGGCGCGACAACGCCCGGAGACGACGCACGCTGGGCCGGAGCCTGCGCTTCTGGCTTCGTTTCTTCGGGTGGAGCGGCAGCGGGAACGGTATATGAAGGACGAGCCGTCTGCGTCGGAGTTATGACACGCGGTGGTGTGCTTGCGACGGGGGCAGCGGGTCGTCGAGCAGGAGCTTGTTCAGTTGCTTCCGTCGGGGCCGCAGTCTTGGCGACAGGAGCTGCCGGCTCGGCAGTCGCCTTCGGAATCGCTGCTGGAGACACGGCAACTGGCGCCTTCACCGCTGGTGGAGTGGGCGCGTCCTTCTTGCGGAGTGCGGCCAGCACGTCACCGGGTTTGGAGATGTGCGAAAGATCGATCTTCGTCTTGATCTCAGACTCGCCCGCGCGCGAACTGCGCTCCTGGGCGGATCCTCCGCCTTGGCCGGCAAAGTACTTGCGCACGCGCTCCGCCTCATCGACTTCGATGGAGCTCGAGTGCGTCTTCTTCTCTGTTACTCCGACCTTGACGAGGGCATCCAGAACAGCCTTGCTCTTAACTTCCAGTTCCCTGGCCAGATCATTGATTCGAATCTTACTCATCCGCCCCTTGTTTTCTCCGATATCCCGTTACACGATCATCACAACCCTCACGGAAATTGTCATTTTTTAAAACGCAGCAAGCTGCGTCTCCACAATTTGCAAAACTTCTTACTCGAGATGTTCCGGTTTGCTCGCCTCTTCAACCTGCGGCTCTTCCGGACCGGCAACTTCTTCCGGCTCCGGAACCGGCTGCTCGCCGTGCACATGCACCTCAGAAACATCGGCAGGTGGTGCGTTCTCCACTCCCGCAATTTCTGCTGCCTCGAATGCTTGGCCGGTATTTTCGGCTTCAGCATATTCTGAGGCAGGCGCGTCGATGTTGTCGCCGACAGCGGCATCCACAGCTACTTCGTCCGGGACGCCAGCGCCGGCTTCCGCGCCCTGTGCTTCTCCAGCATCCAGCGCGGAGAAGTAATTGTTGACGGCGATGCTGATCTTCTCGATCGTCTTCGGACCCACGCCCGGCAACTCTTCCAACTGCTCCGGAGTCATGTCGGCCAATGCTTCGACCGTGGTGATACCGGCGGCAACCAGCTTTTCAATGAGCTGCTCGCCGAGCTCCGGCACGCGCTCCAGAGGAGTCGTGGCGCCACCCGTGAGTGCCTGCATCTGCTGCTCGACTTCCTGACGCTTCTCTTCCTCGCTCTTGATGTCAATCTTCCAGCCGAGGAGCTTGGCGGCAAGCCGAACGTTCTGTCCCTTCTTGCCAATAGCAAGCGAGAGCTGAGTGTCATCGACGATGACTTCCAGGTGCTTTTCGGTCGGATCGACAACCGTGACCCTGCTTACCTTCGCCGGCTGCAACGCTTTTTCCGCGAAGCTCACAGCATCTTCGTGGTACTCAATGATGTCGATCTTCTCTCCGCGTAGTTCACGGATGATCGACTGCACGCGCATGCCTTTCATACCCACGCAAGCGCCGACGCAGTCCACATCTTTGTCGCGCGACATTACGGCGATTTTGGTGCGCTCACCGGCCTCACGCGCAATCGCGCGAATTACAACCGTGCCATCGTAGATCTCAGGCACTTCGGTTTGGAACAGGTTCTGTACCAATTCCGGCGCTGCGCGAGAGACCACGACTTGGGGTCCTTTCGAGGCCTTTTCTACGCGGACTAACACCACGCGCACGCGCTCGCCAACGGCGAACGACTCGAGACGCGATTGCTCCTTGCGTCCCATGCGGGCCTCTGCTTTGCCGATATCGAAGATCACGTCCGGACCTTCGATTCGCTTTACAGTGGCGTTGATGATTTCGCCGACGCGCCCGATGTACTCGTTGTAGATGGTGTCGCGTTCAGCTTCACGCACCTTTTGAAAGATCACTTGCTTGGCAAGCTGTGCAGAGATGCGGCCTAGCACACCGTCAGTCGATCGATACTGGCGAATTTCTCCACCGACCTCGACGTTGGGATCAATCTTCCGCGCATCTTCGAGAGTGATCTGCGCGTTCGCGTCTTCGACCAGCTCGGGAGTCTCCACGACGGTCTTATACGTGTAAGCCTGGATTGCGCCGGTGTCCTTATTCAGTTCACCGCGCATGTTCTCCTGCGTCTTGTAGTGCTTGCGAGTGGCGACAGCAATAGCGTCTTCCACCGCGCTCACTACGATCCGCGGATCAATTCCCTTTTCCCGACTTAGTGCTTCTATGTTTTCGTACAGCGGACTAGCCATGATTGCTCTTAAAAAACCTTAATTTGCGCTATCTAGAACTCTGGGACCAGACGAGCACGTTCAATGTTGCTCATCTCAATCTCCACAACGTTGGACTCGTTCTTGTCCCGGGCTGCCTTCGCGCGTTTCCCCTTCTGCCGATCAGATTCAAGATCAAGTTGAATCAGTCTGTCAGTTGTCGCCCGCAGCCGCCCTTCGAAGTGCCGATTGCCGGAAATCGGGTCGCGAGTCATCAGCTTGACCTTGCTGCCGGTGAAACGCTCGAAATCCGACTGCCTTGTCAGCTTACGATCCAGGCCCGGAGACGAGACCTCCAGCAGGTATTTCCCGCCAGGAACTGCATCTTCTACGTCGAGCACAGTGCCTAATTCGCGACTGAACTCTACGCAGTCCTCGTGCGTAACCCCTGCAAGCTGGTCCCAACTATTTTGTTCGGGAACCTTTTCACCGGCGGCCGCGGCATTCGCAAATTGCTGCTCCAGCGCGCGACGACCTTCCGCATTCTTCTCAATGAAAACCCTGAGTGTGCGTGCCTTGTTCGTGCCATGGAACTCGATATCTACAATTTCGAGTCCGGAAGATCCTGCCACTCGTTCTGCCAGTTCGCGAACATGAACGACATCGAATGGCACCGCTGCAATCTCCTTTTGGATCTGTAAACCAGCGACAACGCCCGAGCGCGGCCGATACGAATGCTCCTGCAAAAGCGCGCCGGGCAATAAAAAATGGGCTCACGCCCACTGGTTTGCTTCGCCAATCGGGTTCTTCACTAAAGGTACCCGGTGAAGTGGAAGCCTAGCCACCCCCTGAATCTCGGGGCCCCGACACGCGTCCGTACTGCAGACGAGCCTCGGGGTGAACACTCCAAACACTGATGATACGCTTCACTTCAGCGATTTACAAACCGCAACAGTTCCACTTTGACGCAGTATATTTGCACCACGAACGCTGCAGGAGAGCATGTGCAAGAACCGCCTAACCAGGAACTTAACGTCCCTCCTGAAACCGATCGAGGCGCTCCGGCGGAAGCAGTTACCGAATCCCCACGGGCAAATTCCGTGCTGTTCAATGAGCGTGGATTGCGGGCAGGATGGCGGTTCGTACTTTGGCTTGTACTCGCCTATCTGTTCGTTAGTCTGCTGCTGTCGATTCTGCGTCCGCTGCGGCGGAGCTTGCCGGTGGACATCCGCGGGGATGCCGCCCAACTCTGTATTGTTCTTGGAATCTTTGCCGCGACCGGCGTCTTGGCCAGAATCGAGCGCCGTTCCTTCTGGTCTTATGGATTCCACGACAGAAGGTGGATTCGAGACTTCTGGCTCGGCGCACTGACCGGCTGGCTCTCTCTTAGTTTGATGCTCTTGGGCATGCGAGCGGCGCATGACTTCTACTTCGGCCAACTGTTCATGCATGGACGCGTTCTTCTTGGCGCAGCGGTGCTGGATGCGCTCTCATTTTTATTTGCGGTTGCGTTGTTTGAAGAGGTGACGTTCCGCAGTTATCCGCTGTACACGCTGGCCGATGGGATCGGATTCTGGCCAGCCGCGGTAATTATGTCTCTCTTCTTTGCCTTAGCGCACATTCACAATCCGGGTGAAGCGAAGGTCGGCATCATAGCCGTATTCGCCTTCGGCATGATGCTGGCATTTTCACTCTGGCGCACCGGCGCTCTCTTCTGGGCGATCGGCTTCCATTTCATGTGGGACTACTCAGAAACTTTTCTCTACGGAGTTCCAGACAGTGGATACGTCTCGCCAGAGCACCTGTTGAGCGCCAAAATCACCGGACCAGCATGGATTACCGGTGGCAGCGTCGGCCCGGAAGGAAGCTGGTTCATCTTTCTGGTCCTCGCAGCGATTGCCATCGCGATTCACTTTGCCTTTCCGCAACGCAAGTTTGAAATCAGTTCGTCTCGTCGTTGACAAAGGTTGGTAGCACTCGTTGTGTCTTAGGCGACTTTACGAGCATCTCGCAGTAGATGCGGAGGAATTTGGTGACCCTGGCAGGAGTCGAACCTGCGACCTGCGGTTTGGGAAATGAGGGCTTCAATCCCTTCCTAAGTTGTATCAATTAGTTGCGAGTGGGTGGACCAATGCTTAAGCGGGCCAAGTGATCTCATTCGGCAGTTATCTGGCAACGCGTTTGGCAACGCTGCCACTCTTCCCTGATTCGCTCTTTCGATCCTAATCAGTTGCAAGAAGAGACTCACGAAAATCCGAATTGTAGCTACGACCTCAGAGTGGGACTATCGGTCGTTCAGTTCCTAAAATAGTTGTGTCATCGTCGCGGTGGTCGAAGAATCGTGGTCCCACTCTGAGGTCATAAATCCAAATGAGCTTTGATGAGATTGTTGCCAACGGCGAGGCCGTGAACTTCAGGTTTGAAATGTAACCCAGTGAGTTGACGCGGGCTCGTCCACTGGATCTATGGCACGGCGCGTCAGGCGAGCGGATAGGAGTCGCTGAGCCGGGTAAACGGTCCCCGCATGCTTGGCGACGGTCCAGCGGCTGGCTTTCTTCGGTTTGTAACGGAGAGGCCCGAACGGAAGGCCAAATTCGACTCAGAGTGGGCTAAGTTTTTATTGCAATTCCATCCGCTCTTCACGCATCTGAGCCATCGTAATTAACTCGCCAGCAGTGCGGGCAAGCGCGAAGGCGATCGTGCAAAACATCTCGAGTATCGATGTCGATGGTTGCACCGCTTTCGATCATTCGAATGGTCTCCAGATCAACCCGAGTGATTCTTGCAAGTTCCTCGATAGAGTATCTGTATCGCATACGATCTTCCCAGATCACTGCCCCGAAAGCTCTCGCCAGCTTCCAATACACTCGACTGCTTTCTATCTCAGCGAGCTTTTCTGCGGCTTCTTCGAGCGTATCCGGCCTCCTCTCGCATGCGGCGGAAGGCCTCGCCTACGATTTTTTTGGTATAGTTTTTTTCCACATACACCAACATCATATACACACGTCGCAACGAGCGGGCCTGTCAAACTTCTCTCTCTCGACTCGACTCCCTTCGGTCGATGACGAAGATGGTGTTCGATGTCCGGGAACACAGACCGAAGCAGATCAAGCCTTTCGTTCACACCCGCTTCAGTCTTATTTCCTAAAATGCTTTGGTGCATGCTTGTTCCGTTTTCGTAACAAAATAGAAAAGTGAACTGGCTCAATCTGCCATTTACGCCGGCTCGGGTGAAGTGGGCGACAGTTTAGTAATAATTCTCAGCCTGTCACTCCGGTTTACTGACTTGACACTTTACAAGTTTAAAAGTCGAGCGTAGGTTGTGCGCGTAGTTGTCGCCTGTCCATCTTTGAACGGACTTATGTTCGCCTTCGGAGGAGCCGTGCGACTTATTACCACAAATATGCGCCTCTTTTCTCTAGAGGAGAGATTTGCCGATGCAACTACATATACCTCTAATACCGCCGACCCTGCTATGCGGTGTTTTGTTACTAGCAACCGGCACGGCGGCGCAAGTTAACGAAAGTTCGGTGGCAGGCGAACAAGTTGCTATGACCTCGTCGCCGGATGCAGCGTTGCTCATTGGCTCGACTCTGGCGGCTCTTGGAGGCGAAGGAGCAATAGCGGCAATACGCACCACACGCGTAACAGGGACCATAGTGGTCTCTGCCGACGATAACCCCAAAAACATTACTTTTACTTGGGAGGACGATCTCTCCGGCCCGAAGCCCGAGTTCAGAGACGAAGTGAGGAATGAAGGTAACCTGCGGGTGCTTGTCAGCGGGCACGGTGCTCCAGTTTTGTCGGTCAACGGAAACAAAAGGAAGCTGTTTCCTCATATCGCGGATGCAGCGACGGCAATTCACCTTCCCGCCCTGCTCTTGCTCAAGAGAAGCAAGGATGCAGGCTTAAAGAAGATCGCCCTCGGAAATGAGATGCTCGATCAAACACAGGTCGAACATCTCCGCATAGAGAGTGCGTCCAATGCTCCGGGCGATTCACTCAAAGAGCAAGACTGGTACATCGATCAAGCGGCCGGGCTACCGCTCCGCATCGACTACAGAGTTCCAAGCACGCTCAATGCGCTTGAGTTTGAGAAGGCGTCGGCCACCTTCTCCGATTTTCGCAAGGTGGACGGGGTGCTCTTTCCTTTTCACATCGAGGTCTCTCAGGACGGAAAACATGCAAGTTCGGTGACTATCGACTCGTTGACCACAAATCCCGGTCTTTCTTCGTCGAGCTTTGACCTCCAGGAAGTGGCCCATTGAACCGCCTTGCAGTGCTTGCGGTGCTCGTTTGCTCGCTCCCCACATTCCCACAGCAGAATCCGAATTTGGAAACTGGATTTAAACCGTTTGGTTCATATGACAGTACTCAAATCGATTCTGTTGACATCAGCAACGGGAATCTGTTCGTGCATATTCCTCTGTTCACCTATCCCCAGCGTGGATCGCTTACAAGGAACACCTATGCATTTGAATCTAACAATAAGAATTTTTACGTTTACCAGACGTGTAATCGGCTTACAGGAGTTTGTCAGGATAGCTGGAAGTGGCAAGGCCCTCCGCATGCCGGGCAGACGGTCTGGATAGCTGACATGGGCGGTATCCGCGTCGATTGGAGGTACGTGTCTCCTGTGTATCTATTCACAGCTACTACCGTCGACGGCTCTTCGCATCAGCTAGCACCCATCTCTGGTCGCGCGGGTTACGAGACGATTGATGGAACGGGAATTTTTTACGGCGGTTCTCCTAACAATACCTCGGATTCGAGGATGATAAATCGTAAGGGAGATCAGCCAGGCGAGGACGCCAACGGAAACTTGGCCGGAGGAGTTGACACCCTTGGTCGAACGATTCCGGCATCGACGGTTTCCACCACTGATTATACCGGTTGTGCTGGGCCGCTGGCGATCAGCGGCGCTTCGACAGCGACGTACCCATCACCAAACGGCGGCAGCACTCAAGTCAAGGCTTGCTACGTCAATGTGCCGATACAAACGAGTTTCCAAGCGATAGATCCCCAAGGAAATCCCATTGCGGAACTTACGACGACGGCTTCCATGGTTCAAACCATTGCGATCTATGACGGCGCGTCATGGGCTACAAGCCCGAAGTACACTATTGAATACGGTAACCCATACGCCGATATTACGAAGATCACGTTGCCGACGAACGGAACAATCAGCTACACCTGGGGTGCCGCAAGTGCCTGCAATTCCAACGCCCTGATTCCGATAAGCCGCATTCTCCTCGACAGAACGGTGGATGCACAAGATGGCACCGGGCCACACACAACTTCTTACAGGTTTTCGATTGTGAATGGAGTCTCGGTCCCGACAGCCATCGACCCTCAGGGTAACGAGACTCTTCATTATCTGACTGGCGTCGCAGGTTCCTGCTCGCTGTATGAAACTCAGACCCAGTACTACCAAGGTTCACACACGTCAGGTACGCTGCTGAAGACGGTGCAGACCGATTACTCCGGCCAACTCAGCCCTTTTGACGTTTACGGCGACGGTACCACGACGGCCATCGACGTTCATCCGATTCGGATAACCACTACCTGGCCCAGCGGACTGGTGAACAAAGTCGAGCACGACTATGACGCGAATTTCGCCTTCTATGCTTCAGGTGCGCACAGTATCTCACTAGCGGGAAATCCATCGGAAACGCGGGAATATGATTATGGCCAAGGCGCGCCCGGACCGCTTCTGCGCCGGACGGACAATACTTATCAGGCTTTTTCTAACGCTAATTACCTAAACGCAAATTTCGTCGATCTACTTTCTTCTTCCGTGGTTTACGACGGGAGCGGCACACAATTAGCTTCCACGGGCTACGGTTATGACGAATACGGACTGGCCGGTTCGGGGATCACGACTCAACGCGACACTTCCGTTGCCAATCCGGGAATTCGAGGTAACCAGACTTCAGTTCGTCGTTGGCTGAACACCACCGGGGGCACACTTACCACGACCACGACGTACTTTGATAGTGGAATGCCCTATCAGGTCACGGATCCGGGTGGACATACCACCACATTCACCTACAGTTCGGCGTTCGCTGGCGCATACCCAACGCAAACCCAAATGCCCGATAGCGGGTCGCCGGCAATTCATCACGTCGTAAGTGGCAACTACGATTTCAACAGCGGATTGCTGACCAGCTTCACCGGACAGAACGGCGAAGTCAGCTCCTACAACTACGACGGCCTGTTCCGTATGATGCTGGCAGTACTTCCGAATACCGATTTGGGAGGCACTCACGGCGAGACCGACTACATCTATCCCGATCTGAACACGGTTGAAACACGACAGCGGCAGGACGCCGGCACATGGCTCGATCACTACTCGTACTTCGATGGCCTCGGGCGAGTAAAACAAAATGTGCTCGCCTCCGATCCCGAAGGAACGGTCAAAACCGACACAACTTACGATGGGCTGGGGCGATTGAATTCTGCTTCTAATGCTTACCGGTCCACAGCCGATCCGACCTACGGGACCACCGGCTACCATTACGACGCGCTCGACCGCGTCACAGCAATCACCAAGCAAGACGGCAACACGGTTCAAACCACCTACGCTGCATTCCCCACTGTGGTGGCCACAGACGAGTCCGGAAATCAGCGGAGAACCAGAACTGACGCTTTGGGACGATTAGTCGAAGTTGACGAACCCAGGTCGGCCGGCGATCCGATTCCGAACTATGCCTCAATGCAGTCTGACGGCAATTTCGTCGTGTACGGCCAAAGTGGCCAGCCCTTGTGGTGGAGCCAAACGTCGCAATCGCCAGCTCAAGGCACTTTCCAACTTGCTATGCAGGTCGACGGAAACGCGGTGGTATACAACCAGCTTGCGATGTGGAGTACCAATAGTCAGCAGCCGTTTGTTAGCGGACCCTATTCCAGCCCAGCCTGCGATAATCTTGGCGCGACGCTTTCTCAAGGCCAACACCTGAATGTCAATTCGTGCCTGGTTTCGCCTGCCGGCCGTTTCAAACTCGTTTTGCAGTCGGACGGGAATTTCGTCTTGTATGACTTGGCCTCTCCTGTCACATACCGATGGGCTTCTGGAACCTCGGGACAACCCGTGGCATATGCCACGATTCAGTCTGACGGAAATCTCGTGCTGTACACAGCAGGAGGTGCTGCGGTATGGGCAAGTAACTCGCAACCAGCTTCCCCGTCAGGGACCTTCTCTCTCACTCTTCAGGATGATGGAAACGGGGTCATCTACAATTTAAAGGCGCTCTGGTGGAGCAATACAGTCCAGGTTGGCTCAACCGGACCTTATGCAAGCCCCGACTGCAACAATGTCGGTTCCCAAATTGTCGGTGGACAATCAATCAATTGGGGCAGCTGTCTCGTTTCGACCAATGGCAGATTCAAATTGACTATGCAGTCGGACGGCAATCTGGTTCTGTACGACCTCTCGCAAAATCCTGCCCCTGCTTTATGGTCCTCCGGCACGTCTGCCACAACGCCGCTGACGTATGCGTATGTAACGCAGTATGCCTACGACGCCCTCGGCAATCTCACTTGCGTTGAACAACATGGAAATGCGCTGGGAACGGGATGTGCCGGCAGCCCCAGTCAAGACGCAAGTAGCCCGTGGAGAGTGCGACGGTTTACTTACGATTCACTATCAAGACTGCTGACCGCCAGCAATCCGGAAACAGGGACCGTCACCTACAGCTATGCCGCGGACACAACCTGCAATCCTGGTGGCGAAAACCTGCGGACGAAGAGTGACGCCCGAGGATTCTCGACCACTTATTGTTACGACCAACTGCATCGCGTAACGCAGAAATCATTTTCCGATGGAACGCCTGCCTACGTCTATCGATACGACTTGACGTCTATGGGCTGGGCGTCTATATCAAACTCCATCGGTAGGCTAGTTTGGGCAACGAACAGCCAAAACGCAGATCGCACGGTAAGCTACGATGCGATGGGACGGGTCATTAATCAATGGGGTTGGAGTCCTGCGTCTCCGCAAGGAAATGCCAATCCGGTAACTGCGAGTTATGATGCTGCCGGTCACTTGAGCTCCGTGGCGTACCCGAGTGCCCGTCTGGTGAATTTTCAGTACAACGGAGCCGGCCGATTGCAAAAGGTCTATAGCAACGGCGGTTCCGAGTACGATTTTTTGAACGTATTGAGCTTTTGGCCTGCCGGAGCGTGGAACAGCGCAACCTATGGCAACGGCACACGCCAGCAGGACAGCTACAACAACCGCCTGCAGCCGTCGGAACTGAAGCTGCTGAACAGTGGTAATGGCGCAATTGCTGACCGTCAATATGTTTGGACGGGGTGTACTGGCGCAAGCAACGCGAACAGTGGGAACGTCTGCAATATTAATGACGCTTTGAATTCCAATCACAACCAGACATTCAGGTACGACGGGCTCAACCGTCTGATTTCCGGTCTACAGAACGATGGAGCGTTTAACCAGACATTTTCGCCGGACCCCTGGGGAAATGTCACCATCGCCGGCCCTGGCGGTGGAACCAGCCGCTCCTATTCAACGCAGAACCGTGATACCGCATACGGATCTGACGTTGCCGGCAATCTCCTCAACGATGGCGCCAACACCTACGTATATAACGCACAGAACGAAGTCACATCGGTCACGGCTTCAAACGGCGGCAACGTTGCCAACTATGTCTATGATGCGGAAGGCAATCGCGTACGAAAGAATGTGGGCTCAAGCTGGACCGAATATCTAGATTTTGGTGGAAATGTCATCGCGGAGAACGGGCCTTCAGGATGGACGGATTACATCTTTGCCGATGGCAAGCGGATTGCGCAGGTGTCATCGGCCGCGACGCAATACTACTGGGCCGATAGCTTGGGCACGACGAAAATGACGCTGGACGCCGCTGGCAACAGTCAGTGCGCGGCAATCTACACGCCATTCGGTTCAGAGGTTTCTGGCTGTCCCACGCATTACAAATTCACCGGCAAAGAACGGGACAGCGAATCCAACCTGGATGACTTCGGGGCGAGATACTACAGCAGCACTATGGGTCGGTTCATGTCGCCCGATTGGAGCGCCACGCCTCAGGCTGTGCCGTATGCCGACCTGAACGACCCGCAGACGCTGAATCTTTACGGATACGTGAGAAACAATCCGCTGAGTCACGCCGATGCCGATGGGCATTGCTGTGACTTCAGCGATGTAGTCGATTTCCTCACTGGCGCGGCGAATGCCTATGGCAGCGACAATCTTTTCGGTGCGGGAAGGATGGATCAGAACGGCGCAGCCGGAAGAATCGGGGCCGCATTCGGTGACGCAGGGGCGACGATCCAGGGTGCTGGCGAGACCCTCCTAGGGGCAGGCGGCGAGGTAGTGGGTGGTGCGCTGGATGCGACGGGCATTGGTGCACTTGTCGGTGTTCCGGTCAATGCCGTTTCCACGGGATTGATTATCCATGGAACGGCAACAGGAACGATTGGTGGTGCAAACCTCATCAAGGATGCAAACCAAACCAGTAGTGGAGGACCCAAGGCTGACCAAGCGCCCGGCGTGACTTCCAGCGGTCAAGCCACGGATAAATATGGAAACAAGCTAGGACCTAGTGGCGAACCGCAGGTCAACACGACAAAGAGCAATACTCGTGAGGCAGCGAGAAATAAGGCGCTGAACGAGGGTTCAGGTGCTGTCGAACACAAAACTCCGAAGCAGGGAGATCCTCACTTCCATCCAACTGACACCCAGGGCAAGAAAAAGCCCGGCAGCACGCATCATGAATACCCGGATTAACTCTCATGAATGCTCAGCTCACAACAAAGCAACTCTGGATAGGGTTAGTAGAAGTCCGATCTCTTAACGGGAACAATGACATTCTGGGGCACACAAAAGGGGCCTTCGTGCACATCGTCACATGGGCCTCAAATGCTGACGAGTACAGGCGGAATGCAGAGTTAATCGCGAGTAAGCTGGGGCTGTTCGTAGCCGACATCGAAAATGCAGAACCTGTTGAGAAGAGGAGGCAGAACCGCAGCGTAGTATTCGACGAAGAAATCGAGGATATGATTTTTAGAGCGGAAGGCAATCCGAACGCGATCATATACGGGACCTTCCATAAGTTCGAGAGAGACAATGCCTAGCGTCGTGGAAGTCAATGACAGCGTAGTCAGCCCAGATGGGGCGTTGAAGGTGACGCTCATGGCGTTCGATCGAAAGAACGGTCAGGGTCGGTGAAGATCGAGGAGCTGCACCGTGATCGCGGTCAGTTTTACGTGACGGTGAAGTACGGCGAAGCCGGGCAGCACCGGATCGACTACAAAACCTACAAGTTGTGAAAGGCTTCCGAGTCTACCTTCCGCACCAACCAACGATGGGATCAAGGCAAGCGAGATCGTCCGGGTGCCTGCGGACTGATCCGACCATCGACTCCCATATCGTCCTCGCGATCCGCTGGCTTTAGAGCGTCAACTACGATCTAGGACGAACCGTGGCGAGGTACCCTGCTTCAGCGAAGCGCGACGATGTGCGCCTAGTAATCAAGGAGCCGGAACCCAAGGCCAGCAAACCGGCTGAGGTCGTTTCGATCCTTGACAAATCTCCAAGCGGCCCGGCTGCAACCGCGAAGACGAAAGCAAAGTTATTTAGCGGCGGGATCGCTGCCGCCGTGAAAGCCACAAAGCCCGGCAAGCCGGAAAAGAAAGCCAAGCCCAAGACCGCAAAAAAGGCAGCCCACAAACCGGCCAAGAAAGCGAAAGCGCCCAAGACCTACGAAGTGAAGTTCGATGTGGCGCGGATCGTGCGCCTCTATGACCGTGGTAAAGGCAAATCGGTTTCCGAGATCGCGCAAGCCATTGGATACCCGGAAGGACACGGTAACAACCGGGTTGCAACCTGCCTGATTAAAGAAGGCGTCTACAAGGGCACGAGGACGGAATAACGAAGGCTTGCTATACCGTGGCACGCGGTATTCCCGTAGAGCAAGCGGTTGTTGGCCAATCACCAAGATTCTCCAGCTAGCTGCTAACGTTGTATAACGATGTAACGACCCGACAGAAAGATGAGATTCACGGACAAGTTCCTCGGAAAAAAGAATCGGAACTCGCTTAGGAGGCACTCTCTAGAGCAGGTTCAAATTGACTGGCAGGCATCACGGCAGTTCAAGATGCTTGAATGGTTGAGAGGAAGTGCAGGACTGGCTGTGATTGCCGGTTTGTTCATCACGCTGTTCTACAATTCCGCGCAAGTGAGACAACTTGTAACGTCGCGCGACGAAGAGAGGTTTGACCGGACCGTTGCCCGGCTGGGCAGCCAAAATCCAAGTGAGCGCCTGACCGGGCTCTCAGGTCTACAGCTATTCCTTGGCCCCGATCAGAGGAGTAAGCACGGTCCTGCTTTGTTGTTTCTCGCAAATGCCATTGCCATTGAGAAGGACCCCACAGTAAGGGGTGCCATGTTGGATGCGTTCGCAGCCCTCAAGCGGTACCACATTGAGCAGAGCGTATTGAATGACACGCTTACAGCCGAACGTGACCGGAACCGCAGCATTCTAAAGAGACTTCAGGCAGAATTCCAAGACAAGTTAAAACAAAATACTGGCAGCATGTTTGAAAAGGGGAACGACGAAATAGGGTTGGGAGCGCGTCCCGCTAGTGATTTAGAGCCATTGCAGGCAACCGCAAACGCAATCGCGCTTCTGGTTCGCGCCGGAGCACACATTTCGGACCTTTCTGAAATCTACTGTGTGTCTTGCTTATTTTCATCGGCTAGCGATCCTTCTAATCTATCCAGTACCAATTTGGATCGAAGCTATTTGCGCCGTGCGAATTTCACTAGTGCAAATCTTGAGAAGAGTTCTTTCGACTCAGCGGATTTGATATGGACTGATTTTACTGGAGCAAACTTGCGGGGAGCAAAACTTACCGAACCACCACTTATAGATACCCCGATTCAGGCAATACTGATTCAGAAAGCATTGTGGGTGGCGGAAAGCCCCAATCTTTGAATGTGCAGACTTGACCGACGCAGACTTCACTGGAAGTGTGATGTTTGGATTCTACTGGACAGAGATTTTTGGCACGGGCTACTATTCTCGGTTTTTTGGTGCAAATCTGAGGCACGCAAAGATCGACAGCTTCACGATATTTACGGCGATTCCGGCTGACCTCGCGGCACAACACAAAAATTCTGCACGTCCGACAGACGCACTCCTTCCAGTAGATGGTTACACACAATCAGGCGTCTACCCGGAACACGCAGAAGGGTGGAATCACAAGCAGTATGTGATCACAACATACAGTGTGACCAAAGACTTTCGGTTTGCAGGACCAATCCCTCCCGCGATATGGCAGCACAGCATGTACGCCGCACTGAACTCATTGGCATCGGCTAAGAACCTTGATGAGGCGGAAATTCCCTCCGGGCTCCGCGCGTTCATCAATGCCAATCGTGCGGCATTGTCCCGTACCATTCTTAGTGCGCCCTGCCACTAAGACTCCACGGGTTAGCCTAGTTCTTGGACCTCGAAATCGACAAGATACTGGTCTATGAGCCTATCCGGCGTCAAATTTGATTTCTTGAGAAGTTCCTCGCAATAACCAGCTACCTTATCGTCAGGATAGCCAGAATCGCAAAGCGCCGTGATCAGCTTCCGCGCCTCACCAATTAATTCGTTTAGCTTTGCAAGCGTGAGAGCGCGCGTCCCACTCGGAACCGATCTCTTAGTAGCGGTGACATTTGGGTGAACCGAGACTCGGATTCCGTTGAGCCCCTGATAATTGTTCTTAAACCAATTTTCCGCAACGAGGAGCTGGCCGTGCTGCTCCTTTGTCAGAGCGTTTGCTTCGTTCTTGCGACTCTTCGCTTCGATTATTAGCCCCGTACTCTGGGAAATCACCCATAGAACATCTGCCCCCGTCCCATAAAGTTTCTCAGGTCGGCTACCTTCGAAGCCCAAGATTGATCCCAATTCGGATAAAGCAGCCTCAAATTGATCTGCACTCGACCCAGGCACCAGCTTAGATACGGTTTCTTCGAATTCTGCTAAATAACCTTTCTTGAATCGAAACGGACCGATTCTGCGCACAATAGCCTCAGCCTGCTTGCCCGGCAATACAACTTCACATTTCTGGCTCTTCGCGAGCGGACGTAATAGATTGCGGTTGTCAGCGAAAGCACGTTGTTGAAATTCTTGGGCAAGGTCCTTTTGACCCCAATCAAAGGCAATCTTGGCAGCAAATTGGAAAAGCCACCCGCGTTCTGCTCGATCAACTTTCTCCGAATCTGCTCGTTTCGTCAGTTTAGCTATGGCTTTCTCGTGATAATTTTCCCGCCAAAGTTGCAAGGCGCGTCTTTCCGCTACTGCCGCTGCGATTGCATCTACATCCGCTTTCACTTCATACGTCAGTTCAGCCAAGGTCTCAGCGTGATACTCGACCCACTGTTTTTCCCGGTTTAGACAGCGACTGATGGTTTGCGGAAGCTCTTTCCCCTCGGTAATGCTTTTGCTGATTTCCATTCCCATTTCAAGCTGCGAGCGTGTGCTTGTGGTCAGGAATTTGAGATTGGACTCTCTTCCCAGCCAAGCAACCAAATCCTTGCCCATGATGACGATTGCGCAATAATCTCCCGGCCCACGCGCAGCACGACCCATACCTTGTTCGATCTTCTGGGCAATGGCTCTACTGAGAGAACTAGCTCCGGCGAAGGCATTCGCCCGTAGCATTTCATATTCGGCTGCCGCGCGAGGTAGACCGCTCAATATCAGCAAACGGCAAGAGTTGTCTGGCAGGTCGATGCCATCATACCTATTAGCTAGGACCAGTGGGCCGTGTGATTTTCCTTCGACTAGATCGCGCAGGGCGAGTTCCACAGCCTTCGAAGAGTCAGGATAACTTGCCACTTCTTCCCAATCCTTAGCTGCATAGCCGGATGGCACTAGAATCACAGTGCTGAACTTTGATTTGACGGCACTTTGGGCAAGTGCTTTGATGGTAGCTGCTACGTCCTTGAGCCTAAATTCCATCAATTCCGGCACTAAAATCATTCGCTCACTAACGCCAGCAAGTGATCTTGATGCCAGCGGCTTCTCCAAGGCCTCCGCGCTAGCATCGAATGCCCGAATGATCTCGCTATCGTCGGGAATAGTAGCCGACATGAAGATGCGGCGTCTGCAATCTGAAAATGCTGGAATCACGTCGACCAGAGGGAAAATTGACGTAATTGCAACAGAACTCTTCGTTATCAAACAGTGGCAGTACTTCAGGCTATCTCGAAGAAAGGGCCACTGCAGTGCAAACTTTCCTTCTGCCTCTTCCTTTAACAGATATTGCAGCTCATCTAGCTTTTCTTGCCATGCCCAATATGGAACTTCAAGTACCGTCCAATCTCCGCCACTCACAACGTCATCGAATGTCCCAATGAGACCTAAATCTTTGAAGGCGTAACGAAACATCGTCGTAATGGTTTCATATACTTCGTCATGGTCCTTTTGGATGCGAATCGTAAAGCTGTCACGCACAACATTCGATCCAGCGTGCGCGTCATCTACGATCAAACCGCCGAGATTGACAACCTCCTGACCACGTAAGCCAAACTTGCTTTTTCCGTTAAATAGTGCCTTGTAATTCGTGACCAAGATACTCTTAGCGTTCAAAAACTCTTCAGGCAGCGGTTTACCATAGGGGACCGCCGGAAGATTGTATTCCTATGCCTTTTCCAAGGTTTGCGTAACTAACTGATTATTCGGACAGATGTACAGTACGGGCTCGCATATTTCAGTGAGGATGGACTGGCCAATCAGCAGGCCTACTAAAGTTTTTCCTCCGCCAGTATGCAATTTGAGGACGTGATCTCTTTCACTACGACCGTCAAACCAACGTTGCAGAACCTCAGCTTGACTGCCATAGAGATCCTTGATGCGAGCGCTCTTGGGAAGTCTCCTGAATATCTCAATCGGATCAACGACCGGAGCCTGCTTCTTCGCCTCACGAAGTTTTTTGAAATCAACGGGCATGGTTTCTGGTTTCGATTTCCAATAGTGTCATTTTACTCGCTTCGGAAAAGGCGCCTCCCTGTGCCCTTCCAGCGCAGGGTGCGAGATCGGCCTTTCAGGTCAGTGAGATTTTTTGCAGCCCAGTCGGTTGGTACCTTGGCGGTTTGTGATTGAATGCGGGCAGGTCGGGCGCATCATCTGCGCCACCTGATTTCCAAGGCCGCCATGCTAAATTGCTGAATTATGAGCTGGACGAACTGGCGGCTTTTAGCCGACAAACTCCATTGGTACGATCAATATTTTGACCACAGTGGCCCGGCTTGTTATGAACTTGGCACGGGAGGCCCCCGCGGCGGCGACATACAAATCCATTACGTGGGCGAAACGGGCAACGAAAAGAAGAGAATGACATGCTACGGCTCAGGTGGTTCGCATCTCGTGAAAATTATCAATTCACATCTACGGGATGGCTGGTGCTTGTATTACCGCGCGTGGGCGCCTCCAACAAAGGAGGCGGCAATCGCGATGCAAAATAGCCTGTTGGCCAGATGCAAATACGATTGGAACCTGTTACTGAACGGCGGCGATTAACGCAAATGAACCAGAACAAACGTGGGCACAAGGTTGGCAAGAAACCACCGCTCAAGCATGTGGGCGGATCGCGGAAACGAGCCTACAAAGTGGCCAGCGCGGAAGCTGTGCCCGTGCGCCGCAGGAGTTATAAACCGGACCTCTTCCCCAAAGGTAAAGGCACAGGGAATGATGAAGTAGGACGTTTAGAATCGAAGCGGAGGGAAAAGATCATGCCCGCAGTGCGCGAAATTTCTGCAGACAAAAAAACGATCAAAATTCAATTTGCCGACGGCGCAACCTTCGGCCCCATTGAAAACACGCCAACCAACGAAGTGCTCACGAAGATGATTGCGCTTCTGGATAGTCGTCTAGCGAACTTGAACGAGCGCCTTGAAAAGCTGGAATTTCGACGTTAGACCGCGCCGCGCCCGGCGTTACAATTAATTCAATGCCAACCGTAACGAAACCGTGTGGGCCAGACTGTCGAATGACAACCGCGAGTACAACGTGCAACTCAGTTTGGATGTCTTTGAGGGTTACGGCCAATCAACTGTTCCGGAGATCCGTCAAGTGCAGCGCATCAATTCTTTGATTGGCGGAATTGCAGTTGAAGACGGTAATTACGATCTGGAATACAGCTTCGACGGCAAGCCGGAAAAGAACAAAGTGCGGGTAGCGAACGGGCGCTTACTGAACACCGCCTGATCTTGCCCTTGCTGGATTCGCTGCGCCATCGAGCAAAGAATACAAGCAGTTTTATGAAAGCTTGCCTGAGGTAAAACCTTCTGGTGGGCGCGGGCAGATTCGAACTGCCGACCTACCGCTTAGGAGGCGGTCGCTCTATCCATCTGAGCTACGCGCCCACGGAATCATTCTTACACAAGCGGATATGTCAGAAAACATAGAAGAAAAGAAGAGAATTGAATTGTGGTACTTAAACGCGGCACGGAAAGCAGGCGTGCCGATACCGCCCGGCGAAATCCCCGGCGAGGAACCTGATTTCACATTTAACAGCCAAAGCGGCGCGTTCGGTAGAGAACTGAGTGAAGTGATGCGGCCTGCAAGCTGCAATCATGGCATTCTGCCGGTATTCGAAGAAGCGATACAACGAGAAATCGTCAATAACGCAAAACGCGCTTACTACGCCATCCCGAATGCTCAGCCGGTTCATGTGAATGTGAATTTCATCGACCGACGCGGCAGGAAATATGACAAGCGTGAAACGGCGCGCACACTGGCAGAGTTCGTCCAAGCGAATTCTCACTTGGCTAATCCCGCAAAGATATTCATGCACGATGACGCGCCGCCACCGGAGGGTTTCTTTTCGGTACTGATACAGGCTGAAGAGAATCCTCAGCGCGATTGGTGGTTCGGTTCTAGTGGCGGCGTCCATCTTTCCGATATTCGCCCTCAAGTGGAAGCACGAATCGCGGCGAAAGACGAATGTGTGCCAACGTATCGCGCTAATTTGCCGGATGGTGCGCATTTATGGCTCTTACTTCATACCGGCGTAACGATACCGCGAAGTATGCCGATACCGTATGGTGCGGACGATTGGCGCGTTCCGTTTCGATTCGACAGGGTGTTTTGGTTCGCAGAATTGGATGGCTTCGTTGAGATTCAGCGCGCAGAACCAGCTAGCTCCGTGGCTGTTTAATCCTGTACGTGGCCTGTACATAAAACCTGCCCGGAACCGCGTGAAATGCCCACAAGTAGGCACAAACCGAAACAAGCTAAAATACTGAAAACAAAAAGACCGGACCCGGTACCCACAATTTAGGGTGTACTTCCGCTACCCCAAGGAAGCTTAGATCTGCCCTTTACCATAAGGTTTTGCGACTCGCTCACGCTCTCTGCGCGGCTACAGAATCCACCGGCGATGTGCAAAACGCGCAGCGATGGGCTGCGGCGGGTATCTCGCTGAGACATTCCGGGCACTTTTTGGTGGTCGGATCTGCCGGCGCTTCACCTCGCCGGCGGCGTTCGACGTACGCGTTCAGCGGGGCAATGACTAAGAAATAGATCGCCGCGGCAATCGTCAGGAACGAAATGAGCGCGTTCAGGAACGTGCCGTACATGATCCGGCTGCCATTTATGGTCACGCTGAGGCCGGAAAAGTCTGGCTTACCGGCGATTGCGGCCATCAACGGAGTCAGAATATTGGTCACGAGGGAGGTGATCACAACTCCGAAGGCCGCGCCGATTACCACTGCGACCGCCAGATCGACCACGTTTCCGCGAAAAAGAAACTTCTTGAAGCCCTGAAACATAAATCCGCCCCCTGCTCGCGTTCCGAAAAACGGGCGCAAGAATAGCACACGGCAGCACGAAAAAGACGCGGCAAATGCCGAGTCTGAGTCACTTGAAGACCGCTCTTGAGAGCAAAAAGGCCGGATTTAGACCTTGGTATTGCCGCTGGACGACTGTAAAAGTTCGCGTAAACGCGCCGCCTGGGCCTCTTCGGTGCTCGTATCTGTAAGATATTCGAGGCCATAGGAGTATCCACGGCGATTTCTGACCTCCGCGCGGACGCGCATGGGCTGCCCGGAGTACGCGGGCGTGAACTCAACTTCCACAATATCGCCCGTTCGGAGCTCAACTCCGGCAAAAACCGCCATTCCGCCCTCGCTCAAATCGCGGCCACGGGCGTCCACGATCTTGGCGGTATGCAACGAATTCCAGAAAATCAGGCGAATGGGCACGTCAATTTTGCTGCGCTGCCAGCGGCGCTTGCGGACAAAGGCGATAGAGGATTGCGTCGAAATAGCAGTGGCCATACCGGCATAATAATGCTCGATTTGCCATCCTCGCAGGTTACTAAAGTGAAGGGCGTGACTTGCCGGGTATGTGCCAACCTGCGCCTGAGGCCGGTCGCATTCCAGTATGGACCACTCACATGAACTGACGTGTGATATTGGTTCCGCTCAAACCAGTCACTGCGAGTATCTTCGACTGCCAGTCGATTGAATTCTGCGAACCATCGTGAGGTAATAAGCATCTTATGTTGTTGCGCTGCTGAAAGATGAGACACGTCCGGTAACCGCCGGAGCAGCGACGAGGAGCGGAGTCCGTGAACCAGCGGCTGAAACAACTCATGAAAGAGCTCGGAGAGGCGATCAACGAATCGCTCTCCGAAGCCGAACCGATCGCCGAAGTGATCGGTAAGATCAAGGGCGAAGGCTACGACGTTTTTCTCGTGCTCGAGGCCACTGTGGGCTTCAATCGCCACGACGAGGAAGAAGAGGAAGAGCCCAAGCCGGAGCTGGTGCGCGGCCGAGCGTCCAATGCCGCCCCTGATTTGAAGATAAACGCGCAGGATCTGCGGTTTCTCAAGTCGCTACGCATCACTGTAGAAGACGTAAAAAACCGCGCCGCCTAGCCTGTCCGGCATCAGCTCTGGGCATCGTCGGCGTGCTACCATCGTTTGTTTCGGGTAATCTCTTCGGGCCCGTCTGTCGGCTTGATGTTCCTGAGCGGCGACAGCATCGAACGCAACAACCAAGAATCGCATGAAGGACACACTCGGAGTCTTGCTGGCTGGGGGAGCGGGCGAGCGTCTCTTCCCTCTCACAAGGGATCGCGCCAAGCCTGCCGTGACCTTCGGCGGAAACTACCGCATCATCGACATCACACTCTCCAACTGCATCAACTCCGACCTGCGCAAGGTGTACATCCTCACGCAATACAAAGCGCTCTCGCTCAATCGGCACATCCGCGAAGGTTGGGGAACGATCGTTGCCAGCGAGCTCGGTGAGTTCATCGAGATCCTTCCACCGATGAAGCGCGTGAGCGAGAACTGGTACATGGGCACCGCCGACGCGGTGTACCAGAACATCTATTCGATCGGAAGCGAGCAGCCGCGCTACGTGCTGGTGCTCTCGGGCGACCACATCTACAAGATGAATTACGACTTGATGATGCGTCAGCACCTCGATGCCGGCGCGGACGTCACGCTCGCGACCATCTTGATTGACCCGTCAGAATCGCCGCGCTTCGGCGTGATCGACATTGACCGTGACAGCCGCGTTGTGGGCTTTGAGGAGAAACCAAAGACGACGCAGCTGCGTTCACCATTCAATCCCAATATGGTTTCCGGATCCATGGGAGTGTATCTGTTCAACACCGATGTGCTGCTGCCTGCGCTGCTCAAGGACGCAGAGGACCCTGAATCCTCCCATGACTTCGGACATGACATCCTGCCCAAGCTGCTCGAGGAGTATCGCGTTTACGCCTTCAACTTCATCGACGAGAACAAGAAAGAAGCCCTCTACTGGCGCGATGTAGGCACGCTCGATGCCTACTACGACGCGAACATGGACGTCGTCTCGATCTCGCCGGTTTTCAATCTGTATGACAAGGCGTGGCCGATCCGCACGCATCAGCGTCAGTATCCGCCGGCAAAGTTCGTCTTCAGCGAGCCGGGACGTACGGGCATGGCGGTCGATTCGGTGGTGTCATCGGGGTGCATCATCTCGGGAAGCACCGTCAGGACGAGTGTCCTCTCGCCCGACGTGCGCGTGAACTCGTACGCGGAAGTGGAGTCGTGCATCATCTTTTCGCACGTGAATATCGGCAGGCACTGCCGCATTCGGCGCGCGATCATCGATCGCGATGTCCACATACCCGAAGGAAGTGTCATCGGATATGACGTCGAAGAGGACAAGCGCAATTATTTCGTCACCGAAACCGGCATCACCGTCGTCACTCGCGACTACTCGCTGTTTGAGTCGCCGGTCGCGGTGGACTACTTCACGTCTGAATGAGCCGTCTGGTGAAGTTCCTCCACACGCGAATTCCTACACTGCTGTTCTTCATCGGCTTCGTCGCGGCCATTGCCATGTTGATCCAGTCGCTAGTAGGTGCCGAGGAACCGGGCTACGCGACACGTGAGGTGATCCAGAATTCCGTGCTCTGGGGCGGAGTCGCGCTGGTGATGATCGTTGGGTTTTGCCTGTGTCTTGCCGTCGTGACTCGGCATAGACGGTCCACTTTCGCTGAGACTCGTGGCGACCGCTAGCTAAAGGACCCTGTAGACCTCCGCCTCTTCTGCCGTCCGCGGCACTTTGCCGCGCCAACAAAGTCACTGGTCAATGTCCGGTGCCCTGCTAGAATCCCTAACCTCAAACGTTTGTTGAACTTTCGCTGTGCGGATTGCGTACCTCACAAGAGCTTGAGAGCAGCAACCCAAATCGCGAAACCGCCAGGCTGCATGGGACGGATGCCTGCATCTCTGGTGCGCGCCGGGCGGGTGGCGAAGACGAACCCTCGTGCCAGAGTGACCCAACATTCTGCAGCAAACGGATTGACGGCCGAGACACAGAGACTCTCAGTATTTGCAGTCCCACCGAGGGCGGCTGAACCACCCTCGCTGAAAGGACGCCAACAGCGGTTGGAGGAAAATGCACTCACGGCTGCGCTGGTTCGGCGCTGCATCCTGGGGGATGCCAGCGCGTGGGAGGAGCTCGTCCGGCAACAGAATCGGCGTATTTACAATATTTGCTACCGGTTTACTGGCTCGTCCAGCGACGCCGAGGACCTCACACAAGAGGTCTTCATTAGGCTCTATAGGACTCTGGGTAGCTACGAGCCTGACCGGGGCGCCTTCACAACGTGGCTTACTACCCTGACCCGTAACCTGCTCGTGGACCACTTCCGGCGTACTCGCCAGGAACGCATTACGGACTCAATTGACGCCGCTCCCGCCGGGAATGAGGACGCACCCAGCCTGTCTGAGCGGCTGGAGGACGAAGGTCCGTCGCCGCAGGCCCGGCTGGCCAGCAAGGAGACCCAGCGGCTAGTGCAACATGCCCTGCAGAGGGTCTCGCCCGACCTGCGCGAGGCAGTGATCCTGCGAGACTTACAGGACATGGACTACAAGGACATCGCGTCGGCGCTCAAAGTACCCGAAGGTACCGTAAAGTCCCGGATCAACCGTGGACGAGCGGAACTGGCACGTGTTTTATCACGTATTAACAAGTAGGCGGCGTAAGTGGAAAACAACAGCCAATTCGACAGGACAACGGAAAGGATGCCAGCAATCACCTGCTCGGAGTTCGATTCCCTGTTGAGCGATGCCCTCGACGGGCTGCTCACTGCGGCGTCGCGGAGTCGGTTCGATGCCCACCGGCAGCAGTGTCCCACTTGCGGTCCCTTGTTCCGCGAGACTGAAGCCGGGCTGAACTGGTTGAGTTCGCTTGAGGAAGTGGAACCGCCGTCCAATCTGGTGCACAACATCCTGGCTGCGACCAGCCTGCAACAGACATCAAATGCGGCTGCCGCTCCTAAGAAGAGCTTCAAAGAGCTGCTTTCGGGAGTGCTCGCCGACCTAGTGGCTCCCGTTCGTGCCCTGGTGCGTGAACCGCGGGTCGCTATGACCGGCGCCATGGCAATGTTCTCGATCACGCTGTCGTTGAACCTGGCGGGCGTGCGGTTGGGCGATCTGAAACACGTCGATTTGCATCCTCGGGCCATCAAAGAACAGGCGACGATGAGGTACTACGAGACAACGTCTCGCGTGGTCAAGTACTACGAAAACATCCGGCTGGTGTATGAAGTCGAATCTCGGCTTCAGGAATTAAAGCGCGCAACCGGCAATCCTGACGAACGTGAGCGCCCGGTGGAGCGCAAGAAGACTGAGAACAAAAAGAATAAAGACGAACGCAAGCAGAACTACTACAGTCTTGGACAAGGACACATTTTGCTTGCTCTGAACTTGGACACACAAACCAACGCCGCCGCGAGCGGCCAAAGACCACGGAGCATGGAAACGCTCGCACAGACGCTCCGAGTCAACGCGGAAAACAGTAATAACTCAACCAGGAGCCCAATCGCATG
The DNA here is from genome assembly GCA_964559345.1 of uncultured Terriglobales bacterium. Taxonomy (GTDB): domain Bacteria; phylum Acidobacteriota; class Terriglobia; order Terriglobales; family Acidobacteriaceae; genus Gp1-AA112. Next base: position 2,710 of record CAZLIE010000012.1, on the reverse strand, counting down.
ACCTGCGCTGTACACACCGATCAACCCGCCTCGGCATATTGCCGAACATGCGGGAAGGCGCTCTGCCAGAGCTGCCAGCGGGACGTGCGAGGAGTTGTCTATTGCCAGGACTGTCTGGCCGCACGCCTCGAGGGAACGGTTCCTCCGGCAGCGGCGAACGTTCCACCGACGATGTATGCACCACCAAGCTCGCATGCCAGTCCGGGCCTGGCCGCTGTGCTCGGCTTCATTCCCGGCGTGGGAGCGTTCTACAACGGCCAGTTTGCGAAGGGCTTCGTGCATGTATTCATCTTCGCAATCCTCACGCATCTCGCCGACCGCAATGAGTGGTTCGGTTGGACCATTGCAGCGTGGCTCTTCTACATGGTCTTTGACGCCTACACGACGGCAAAAGCACGCATGCTCGGCCAACCGCTGCCCGATCCGCTCGGCATTAATAACCTGTTGGCAAGTTTTGGTCTGGGAACTCCTACCACCCCCGCAGTTGCAACACCCGTGGGCATGGGCCCTGCTGACGTGAATTCGCCCGCGGCTAACGTTCCGCCACCACCTGGGCCGTCAGCGCCCGTGAATTTCGTTGCGCCCGACCAGACGGGCGACTCTGCCCCGATCGCGCCCGCTGTCGTGCAACGTGCGAGTTGTGGGCCGGGAGGACTGCCGATTGGAGCGGTCATCCTGATCGCGCTGGGGGTGATCTTTCTGCTCGACAATCTGGGCGTGCTCTCGTTCCGCTGGACGGCTGAATTCTGGCCGGTGATCCTGATCGTGATCGGAGTCTGGCTGGCCTTCCGCCGCTATTCCGGAACGCAGCCCGGAGGTCCGCGATGAGCGACTACTACGTCCGTAACCGCAGTTGCAATTGTCTGCGCTGTGCCTCGTGCTGGCTGATGGGGCCGGCTGTGCTCATCACGCTCGGCGTTTTGTTTCTGCTGGAGCAGCTTCATGTCATGCGCTTCGGTCAGAGTTTTCCGATTCTGCTCATCGTGATCGGCCTGGTGAAGATTGCGCAGCGTTCGGGATCGGAAGCCGGGCATATCCAACCGCCGATCTACTACCCGCCGGCTCCGCCCGCGCCAGGCACGCAAGTTCCACCGGATGTGGAGGGAAACCGTGGCTAGCCCGCAGACTCCGTACGGCAACTATCGCGGATATCGAGCGGGTCGGCGCCGCTCTATCTTCGGGCCGATTGTCCTCATTCTGGTAGGCGTCGCCTTCCTGCTGACTAACATGCATATCATCAGCATGCCGCGGCTGGGATGGCTGTTCGCTATCTGGTGGCCGCTGCTTCTGATCGTTCTCGGTCTGATACGCATCATCGAGTACAGCGTGGCGCGCAGCCAGGGTGGACCGCCTCCGCGCTTCGGGGGCGGCGCTGTCTTCCTCTTGATCCTCCTAATCCTCATCGGAGTTTCGGCAAGCACCGCGCGGCGCGTGAACTGGCAAGCATTCGGGAATGATTTCGACGTAAATCCCGGCATCGATACCATGTGGGGTCAGAAGTACGAGTTCACCGATGAAGTTCAACAAGCTTTACCGGCCGGCGGCAGCTTGCAGATCGATTCCGATCACGGAGCAGTGACCATTCATGTCGCCGACAACGCCGATAGTCCAGTGAAGCTCTTGGTACACCGCCACATCGCTGCTGACTCCCAGAATGCAGCCGACAAAATCCATGACCAGCAGAAGGCCACACTCACGGCAGACGGCAATGTCTTGAAGGTCAACTCCGGACAACGCGAAGCCAACGTTCAGGTCGGCTTCAGCATGGGTCCTCGCTCCATCTCAGATATGGAAATCTGGGCGCCGAGAAGGGCGGCGGTCGAGATCAATGCCTCGCATGGCGACATCAACGTCGCCGAACGGGACGCGAAGGTGAAGGTCAGCACCACTCATGGCGACGTTCAAGTCTCCGAAATCAAAGGCAACGTGGAAATCGCGGCGCACAAGGGAAACATTCAAGTCCACAAGATCACGGGTGACGTGGACATCGAAGGCAGAATTGACGACGTCTCCATCTCCGAGGTGAGCGGAGCGCTCAAACTGAGCGGCGATTTTTTTGGAGACACGAAGCTATCGCAAATCGGCAGAGTACAATTCGGCAGCACGCGTACGCAACTTGAACTCGCCAAGCTCACCGGAGATCTCGAGATGGGCTCAGACGATCTCAGAGTCTCGTCCGGTGTTGGGCCATTCATGCTCCACACCAAAGCCAAAGACATTCACGTTGAGGAGATCACGGGCGCCCTTAACATCGAAAATAGTCATGGTGAGATTGAGGTGCACCCGAAGTCTCCGTTCGGAGACATCAGCATCAGCAATCATCAGGGTGCGATCCACGTGGTACTGCCTGAGTCGGCGGGGTTCGATGTTGATGCTCGATCCAGCCGTGGAGAATTAGAAAGCGACTTTCCGCTGAACATAAATCAGCAGGGTCAAGATCACGTTGCCCAAGGCAATCTGGGCAAAGGCGGCAACAAGCTACAGCTCACGACGGATCATGGGATGATTGAGATTCGGAAAGGGTGAGTAAATTTCGTAATTGCGGAATTTAAGTTCAGGCGGCCCGTTACGAAATCCGATTTGCCAGCTTCTCGTCCACGATCTGCTCGGCGGACGCTATCACTTGGTCCAGCGTCATATCGGTTGAATCGATGACTATGGCATCTCGAGCCGCGACCAGTGGAGACACGGCGCGAGTGCGGTCGCGTTC
>CAZLIE010000011.1:0-50161 GCA_964559345.1 uncultured Terriglobales bacterium | reverse complement strand
CCTTCCGAAAAGGCCGTTCTCGAAGGTGCCAACGAAGTACACCCTTCTGCGCCTCCTGCCCCGCATCCATCAGCATCGCGGGTGGATGATCATGACGGTTCGTCGTTCCGCCGGAAGCCGAATCCCTATGCAATGATTCCTTCTCTATACGACCTTTATGAGCAATCACCTGCGCAAGGTAAGAAGCTTGAGCGCTTTGGCGAGAGCGTGTTTCAGAGCGGCACAGGAAATCTCGACCAGCTTCCGATGGACGTGCCGGTTGGCCCCGATTATGTGGTGGGGCCTGGCGATGGGTTGAATGTAGATTTGTGGGGTTCGGTTTCTCAGCGCCTGCAGCGTGTTGTCGATCGCGAAGGCCGATTGTCACTGCCCGAAGTTGGAACGGTTCTCGTTTCTGGAAAAACTCTCGCCGAGGTTCAGCGAACTTTGCAGTCTGAATTGCGAGGCGAATTTCGCGACATACAGACCGACGTCTCCCTGGCACGTTTGCGCACCGTACGCGTCTACGTCGTCGGCGATGTCGCCAAGCCTGGCGCCTACGACGTAAGTTCCCTTTCGACGCCCCTCAATGCCTTATATGTCGCGGGTGGCCCCACTTCGGAAGGGTCTCTTCGCGTAGTTCGCCATTATCGCGGGGAGCAATTGATTGAGGAGGTTGACCTGTACGACCTCTTGCTTCATGGCGTCAAGGGCAACCTGAAGAGGCTTGAACCGGGAGACACGATTCAGGTCCCCCCTTCGCGTCCTGAGGTCACGATTGAAGGCATGGTTCGCCGTCCTGCGCGATATGAGCTGCTCCGCGAAAAGACGCTGGATGAAGTTCTTGAGCTTTCTGGAGGCGTACTTCCATCCGGCGCACTTCGCCATATTGAGGTGGAGCGCGTCCAGGCGCACGAGAGCAAGACCATGCTTAGTTTGGATTTGCCCGATTCGGATACGCCCGACCAGGTCAGTACGGCGTTGGCGTCGTTCAAGATTCAGGATGGTGACCGGATCAGGATCCTGCCCATCCTTCCTTACGCCCAAAAGGCGGTGTACCTCGATGGGCATGTCTTCCGCCCCGGCAAGTACGGCTACCGCGAGGGCATGAAAATTTCCGATTTGCTGCACTCCTACAAGGACATGCTGCCTGAGCCGTCGCGGCGACATGCCGAACTGATTCGCCTTTCGCCGCCGGATTTCCGACCGACGATCATGTCCTTCAATCTCGATGAAGCCATTGACGGAAATCCCAAATCGGATTTGCTCCTTCAGCCACTTGACACCGTGCGTGTCTACAGTCGTTACGATTTTGAAGATCCGCCGGAGGTGACGGTTTCGGGCGAAGTTCGCCATCCCGGCATTCACCGCACCAGCGGAGATCTGCATATTCGCGATGCGGTCTATCTTGCCGGAGGTCTCAATCCCAACGCTCTTCTTTCCGATGCTCAAGTATTCCGGCGACAAGGCGGGAAGGTTGAAGTGGTCAGCGTCAATCTTGAAGCGGCACTGCGCGGCGATCCGGCGAACAACCTCCTGCTGCAACCGAGAGACCGGCTCATCATTCATCGCGATCTCGCGAACGTCGATCCGGCTGCGGTCATGGTCGAGGGCGAAGTTGCTCGCCCGGGCAAATACCCCCTAGGCTCCGGCATGACGGCGACGGAACTGGTGCGACTGGCGGGTGGTTTCAAGCGCGATGCATATACCGATTTGGCCGACCTATCTAGATATCCGATTCAAGATGGAGCCAAAGTAAACGGCGAGCACGAGCAGATTGAGCTCGCGAAAGCATTTACATCTCACGATGCCGATATTCCACTGCGGGACGGTGACACCCTCACCATTCGACCGATCGCGGGCTTCAACAACATCGGCGCAACCGTAACCGTCAAGGGCGAGGTCATGCACCCTAGCGTGTATGGAATCAAGGAAGGCGAGCACCTCAGCTCGGTCCTAAGGCGAGCAGGCGGGTTTGCTCCGGATTCCTATCCCCAGGGTCTCGTCTTAAGTCGCGATTCTTTGCGAATCATGGAAGAACAGAATCGCGTCGAGTTGATCTCCCGCTTGCAGGCTGAAAGTGCCAATCAGCCCAAGTACAAGCCCGGCACCAGCCCGGCGGAGGCGGCGCTCGTGTCACAGTCCGCCTCACTCCAGCAGCAGCAGTTGATTGATCGCCTGAAAAATGATCCGCCTGTTGGAAGGCTCGTAGTACGAATAAGCGGTGACATCGCGAAATGGCAAAACGGTCCAGATGACGTGGAGCTGCGAAAGGGCGACATCATTGTGATTCCCAAACGTCCGACGCAAGTGATGGTGACTGGTCAGGTTTATAACCCCACCGCGACCACGTACATTCCGGGAAAGAACGTGGCTTGGTATTTGAGGCAATCCGGCGGAGTTTCCGAACTGGCAAATAAGAAGTCGATTTTCGTGGTCAGAGCCGACGGGTCAGTCATTGGCAGGGAAGGCGGCACCAGCGGTTTCTGGCATGAGAGCGTGCTTAGCACAGTTCTTCGCCCGGGCGACACCGTAGTTGTGCCCGAGCGACTCTTAGGTGGAACGCCGGTATTTAAGACGCTGCTTGAATCTGCTCAGATCATCTCCTCGATAGCGATATCCGCTAAAGCAGTCGGAGCGTTCTGAGGCTGTGCGATTCAGGATGCAAATCTTTGTAGTCGGCGCTCTGGCCTTATCAATAGCGGCCTGCGCTCAGAACGCGGAGCACGAGCCTGAGCCGTCTGCCACGCAGTCCGCAACTCTGGCTAGCGCAGATGCCGTTACTTACCGAGAGCAACTTCGCAAGACCGCAGACTCCCCCATCGCCCAGGGTACCGATCATCGCTTGCAGCCGAACAGCGGTGATTGCGATGCTGAACGCCTGGCCTATCGTGAGCGTCTCCGGCACTTAGCCAACGGAGAGAATGTCGGCAGGCTCGCATCCATATCCGCTCAGGGTGCAGATAAGTGTGAGGCCAGTGCTGCCAAGTCGCAGGCAGACGCCGCTGCCAAAGCCAGAACCGACAGCCAGGCGCCGCAAGCCAAGGTTGAAGTTCCGCCGGCTGAGAGTGCAGACACACTAAAGACGGTCTCCGTACGCAAGGCGCCGTCGACCCGTACTGACGCGGACAGTCCAGCAGCGACTACGGCAGGAACGGGCGAACCTAAAGCCCCGGCAGACAAAGCTGCCGAGGCGGCTTACGCCGATACTCTTCGCCGAGTTTCAACGGGAGAAGTTCCGCCAGCTGAACACTCCTTGAACTTGATTGCTCCACGAGAGAAGACAACGGAACGGAACTTCGTCAAGAATTTGGCGTTCGATCAACTGCACATTTGGGAAAGCCCTTTCAAATTGCGCGATTCCGACGCCGCCTGGGCAGTGCCTTTCGGAATTACAACTGGCGTGCTGATCGCGACCGATCATGACACGTCAAAGCAACTGGCGAAGCCGAGTAGACTGAACATCAGCAAGCAAATCTCCGACGCTGGCCTTTACGCGACTATCGGCGCCGGAGCTGGTTTTTATGGATTGGGACTGATGACGCATGACGAGCACAAACGAGAGACCGGCTTGTTGGCAGGCGAGGCATTCGTTAATGCAGCGCTAGTCGCCGAAGCGCTGAAGTATGCGGTTGGACGACAGCGTCCATTCGAAGCGGATCACTTCGGTCATATCGGCAAAGGCGGGAGTAGCTTCCCGTCGGGACACGCCATCGATACTTGGGCTGCCGCAACGGTGATAGCACATGAATATCCGAACCCATTAGTCGAGATCGGCGCGTACGGATTAGCGGCCACCGTCGCCGCAACACGCGTTACCGCCGGTCAGCACTTTCCTTCCGACGTGCTGGTTGGAGGGACCCTTGGGTATCTTATCGGCCGCAAAATTTACAATGATCACCACAACCCGGATTTGGATGGTGGGGAATTTGGAACCTTTGTTCACGAGCACGAAACTCCCAAGAATAAGCTAGGTTCACCATACGTTCCACTAGACAGCTGGGCCTATGCCGCAATCGAGCGGCTAATCGGCTGGGGCTATATCCGGAGCGCATTTCTGGATATGCGGCCTTGGACGCGCATGGAATTCTCGCGCTTGCTACAAGAGGCCCGGGAATCGTTGGATGATAGGTCGGGAGATCCTCTCTCCACACAAGCGGAACGAATATATTCTCAGCTTGCCAGTGAATTTCGGGCTGAAGGCGAGCTCCCCGATGGTTCGCCACTCCGCAATTTGGCGCTGGAGTCTGTGTACACCAGGTTGAGTGGCATCTCTGGCACCCCGCTAAATGACAGTTTCCATTTTGGCCAAACCATAGTCGATGACTATGGTCGACCCTATGCCCAGGGGCTCAACGCAGTCACTGGTTTTTCTGCGCACGCTGAGGATGGTCCACTCGCGGTATACGTCCGTGGAGAGTACCAACACGCTCCCTCTGCCCCTGGTTACTCGCAGAGTGTACAGCAGGTAATTGCCGCCCAAGACAGCGGCGCTGTGTTGCCGAGCAACCCGTTTCCTTCGGTGGACAGAGTCAAACTGCTGGATGCCTATGGTGCTCTGAATCTGGGGGGATACCAGCTATCGTTTGGAAAACAGAGCTTGTGGTGGGGCCCTTCGGAAGGCGGCGGGATCCTCTTCAGCGACAATGCTGAGCCTATAGCGATGGTACGGATCAGCAACCCTATGCCTATTCAGCTTCCAGGGTTTCTCAGCATACTTGGTCCCATCCGCATTGACGCATTTTTTGGTCAATTGGCTGGGCAGCATTTTGTTCGAGTCGGAGACCAGTTCTTGCAGCTGGTAGGCGGACCGAATTTCGGTCCACTATCTCGCCAACCGTTCCTCAACGGACAGAAGCTAACCCTAAAGCCTACTGCTAATTTTGAGTTCTCCGTGTCGCGAACGGCAATTATCGGTGGGCCTGGCGCGCCGCTGACCCTGGGATCCTTCGGCCGAAGCTTTTTCACTCTTACCAGCGGGAGTGGCACGAACGTGGGAGATCGCCGTTCGAGCGCCGACCTGAGTTATAAAATTCCGAAGCTGCGCGACTGGCTGCTCTTTTATGCCGATGCGTTTACCGACGACGATGTTTCCCCGCTGAATTATCCTCGCAAATCTGCGATGAGCGCTGGGCTGTACCTGAGCCACCTCCCCCGAATCCCAAAGCTCGACTTTCGAGCGGAGGGAGTGTACACGGATATACCTAACCAGCAGCTAAGCGGGTTTTTTTATTGGAACAGGCACTACATTAATGGATACACCAACAATGGCAACATCCTCGGCAATTGGGTCGGACGAGACGGGCACGGAGTGCAGGCTTGGAGTACCTACTGGTTCAATGCGCGCACGAATGTTCAGCTGAGTTATCGCAACCAGCACGTCAATCCTGGATTTGTACCAGGCGGGGGGACTCTGAACGACTTTTCCATTGGCGCGGTGGACAGAGTTCGCGAGGGGCTCGACCTGTCGGCGACGGTTCAGTATGAGAAGTGGAACTACCCGGTTTTATCGTTGACGCGCCAGAGCAATGTTACTTCTAGTGTTCAGATTACTTACTGGCCGAAATGGCGAATCAGATAGGCAGTTAACAGTTCTGCTGACGTAGCGCTTGCAAACACATGATCGAATTTAGCATTGACATAAAGTTTCGTGCCGGACATCTGGGCGCCCGCTGTGAGCTTGTTAGCTGTCAGTGCGCAACAGGAGGGCTGCATGAAATATAAAATCTCCTCTCCCATGATTCAGCCCGATGTAGAGAGGGAAGACAGCCGCCTTTCTGCCGATTCAGTCGAAGGGATTGACTCAACTGGTCAGCTTATCTCCATGATGCGGTTGCTATGGAGCAAACGCGGATTTCTCGCTCGGGTCGCGCTTTGGGGACTTCTCGCTAGCGGCCTTGTCGCATTCCTCATTCCGCCCAGATATAAGTCAACTACCCGGCTGATGCCGCCAGACAATGACTCGTCCTCCTCCTCGAGCTTAGCCATGGCGGCAGCGGCAATGTCCGACAAAATGGGCGCTCTTGCTGACACAGCAGGAAGTTTTTTGGGGTTAAAAAAGAGCAGTGACGTTTTTGTCGGTATTTTGAGCAGTCGTACGGTCCAGGACAAACTCATCAATCAGTTTCAATTGAAAAAGGTTTATTGGGACCGAGGCATGCAGGAGGCCCGTGAAGACCTCGCGAAGAAAACCAGCATTTCGGTTGACCGCAAAACTCAGATCATAGAAATAAGCGTCACGGATGCGAGCCCGCAAAGGGCGGCTGCGATGGCCGACGCCTATGTTGCGGAACTGAACCGGCTTGTCGCTGAATTGAGCACCTCCTCGGCGCGCCGGGAAAGAATCTTCCTCGAAGGTCGTTTGAAGGAAGTGAGTAGCGATCTGGAAGCCGCGGAAAAGGAATTCGGTCAGTTTGCGAGCAAGAACACCGCAATCGACATCAAGGAGCAAGGCAAGGCGATGTTTGATGCTGCTGCCAGCGTCCAGGGAGAACTTATAGCAGCGGAATCAGAGCTGGAGGGACTTAGACAGATTTACAACGACAACAGTGTACGGGTAAAGGCAGTGCGAGCCCGAATTTCAGAGTTACGACTGCAACTCGAGAAGCTGGGCGGTCAAGATGAGAGTTCAGCCCGTGCTTCTGACCAACAGGGCAAATCATTCTACCCCTCGATCCGCAAACTACCGGTTCTAGGCATAGAGTATGCCGATCTGTATCGCCGTACCAAGGTAGAAGAGGCTGTCTTTGAGACCCTCACACGGCAATATGAGATGGCAAAAGTGCAGGAAGCGAAGGAAATCCCAACCGTAAAGGTGCTGGATCCCGCAGACATCCCGGAGAGAAGGTCATTTCCGTCGCGCGTGTTGATTGTAAGTCTTGGAACTGCCTTCTCTGTTTTGTTCGCGGCAGCCTGGATCCTGGGCTCACGAAGGTGGAAGCAAACCGATCCTCGCCAACCTGGTAAACAGTTTGCAACAGAGATTTGGGCCGAGATTTCAGACCGAATGCCTTGGGGTGCAAGACTGTCCCACTCGCGACAGAACGGCAGGGGAATCTGGAATGGCTTGGACCACGAGAAACAAGGTGCCGATGAGGGCAATAGAAACCCACAAGGGGTAGGACGTCTGCCTTGATCGGTGCGAGAGCGATTCGAACCTCGCTTCACTAATAGGTGAAAGCCCCTCCGGGACTTTTCTAACCAGGAATAGCATTGAATGGCATAACGACCAATTGGCAAGACAACGGGCTGCCCTTAGCTGTCGGCCTGTTGGGTGCGGCAGTCGCTGCATCACTGGTCTATAGTCCCGTTCCCTTTCTAATAGTGCTGCTAGTTCCGGCAGCAGTCTATTTCTTGTCTCGGCCGTACGAGTTGCTTCTCGTAATGGTTTTTCTTATCCCCTTCAACTTTGTGTTTCGAGTGGGCCCAATCCCTGTGGCTGCGGAATTGTTGAAGGTTTTCGCATGGATACCTTTTCTCCTTTGCCGTGCTGGCGGCAGCGCTCCTTTCAAGAAAAGTAGATCTGGAAAATGGTTTCTCGTCTTGGCGGGAATTATCTTTTTCTCGCTCGTCCGGTCTCAGGATCTTCCGTTTACGCTTAAAGAGTCGGTCCGGCTGGCGTCGAACATTGGGCTGTGCTACTTAGTCGTTAATTTGGTGGACAGCCGGCAAAAGGTTCTGCAGGTCCTTAGGGTTCTGGCGGCATCCGCCCTCCTGGTGGCGTGCTATGGCTTCTATCAGTTTTATATTCAGGACTACGGGGCACTATTCTGGATCGTAAATCCTCGTATGGACACTGACTTTTCGCACGGCCGCTTTGCATTCTGGCCCTGGCGTGATCGCATCACTTCTGTGCTGACGTCGGAGATGGAGCTCGGCCACTACTTCAATCTCTGCATCCCAGTTGCATTTGTTCTTTGGATAACCGAGGGTCGCAAGCGCGCCGGTTCCAAATGGTTGGCGATAACCGTCGCTCTTCTCGCGGGGCTGATACTTACTTTCACCTTTGGCGCGTGGGTGTCTCTCGCGGCTACAGCGGCGTGGCTTATCCTTTTATTTGACTCCAAGCGTAGGATGCGAATGATCCTTATCTTCGCACTCATCGTGTTGCTTGTTGGCGCGCTGGTGGCGGTCGGTCCACTTCGCCCTCTTGTGGAGGGAAAGTTATTGGGCAACGGTGTTGGAAGTTTTGCCTGGGATGCATTTACTCGACTGGATAGCTGGCTGTTCGCTTTGGATACTTGGCGTGCTCATCCATTCTTCGGCGTTGGAATCGGCAACTACGAAATACTTGAACTCAGTCATGAATGGATCCACTCCGAATGGGGTCCGTCCGGCAGTAGCCCACATGAGACTTATCTTTACATATTGGTTCAGTCGGGTCTTGTCGGGTTGGTCTCCATTCTTGCGATCCTTCTCAGCACTATTCGTAATAATCTTCGAGTTAAGCTCGATCCGGAGCTCGGTTTGGTTGCTTTGGGTCTGGTCTTCGCACTTACGACGAATCTGCTCGGCGGGTTTTCCGACGACTCCTCTTTCTTTGGGCCACACACCAGCTATCTCGTTTGGCTGCTTATGGGCATGAGCGAAACGGTTTTCAATCTTGTGGGCGCCGGTGATCGTTTTGCGATCGCTCATGGGATCGGATCGTAGTTGATGAGACCGGCAATAGCGACTCAGAAAGCGATCGCGTAATTCGACAATGCATGTAACAGATAATCTCAAACGTGCGGTGTTTCGCAATGCGTCAGCGAATCTGGTGCGCTTGATGGGATCTGGAATTGTGGCCTTATTGCTGCCTCCGTTTCTCGTGCGGATGCTCCCAAAAGACACCTACAGCGCTTGGGCATTGCTACTGCAGGTGTCGGCTTATGTGGCATTCCTGGACTTCGGCATACAGACAGCTGTTTCCCGGTTCGTCGCTCACGCTACGGAGTTGGAAGACACTGACCAACGGGACGGTATTGTGAGCACCGCAGCAGGGCTTCTTGTTCTAGCCGCTCTTTTAGGACTCTGCTTGGTGAGCGTTGCCGTCTGGCAACTGCCCCACGTGTTTACGGGTATGCCGTTGGGATTGCACCGGCAAGCGCAATGGGCGCTGCTCTTTATAGCCGGTTCCTTCACGTTGGGCTTGCCGTTGTCGGTCATTTCTGCCGTTTTTATTGGCTTACTACGAAATGAGATCCCTGCCGTCATAGTGATACTCAATAAAGTGGTTTTTGCCGTTCTTACGATTGCCGCGGTGCTTCAACATCGCGGATTGGCTGCGATGGGACTCGCTGCTGCCCTGGCGAATCTGCTTTCGTCTGCAGGTTTGTATTTTGCTTGGAAAAGATGGGCGTCTGATGTTCGCATCAACATTGCTGCCATTTCCCGCGCTTATGCGCGTCAGATCGTGAGTTACTCAGCTGCCCTTGGAGTCTGGTTTGCGGCAAGCTTGATGGTGAGCGGGTTGGACCTTACGATCGTTGGTATCTTCGATTATTCGGCGACCGCGTATTATGCGGTTGCAGCAACATTGACCAACTTCGTTGTGCAGGCTCAGAGCGCGGTTTTCGCTGCCTTGTTGCCTGCCTCTGCAACTCTGGCCGCGAGAGGCGACGCGCAGAAGCTTGGATCTTTGTTGGTCTCCTCGACGCGTTATGGAATGCTGATGCTTTTGGGAATGGCTCTTCCTCTGATGCTGACAGGAAGGTTCCTCCTGCGCGTTTGGGTTGGATCGGAATACGCACTGCACGGTAATGGGATCATGGAGATTCTCGTTCTCGCCAACGTCATCCGTCTCGCCGCTCTTCCCTATGCCACGCTTTTACTGGGCACCGGGCAACAACGAAAGGTCATATTGTCCCCCCTAGCGGAAGGCTTCACGAACCTTGTGGTCAGCGTCATCGGAGCGTCGCTGTACGGAGCGATTGGCGTTGCATTTGGAACGCTGATCGGCTCCTTCGTGAGCCTCGGACTTCATTTGTTTTACAACATGCCGCGCACTGCGGGAATAGCGGTCGACCGTTCCTTACTGGTGAGGCACAGTCTGGTGCGCCCTCTGCTTTGTGCAGCGCCGCTCGCCTTTCCGGTCCTCCTTCGCCTGGCAAAGCCGGATTGGACAGCCGGAGCGCTGTCTCTCGTCTGCTGCATTGCCCTTGTTTGCGCAGCCTATCTATTCTGGGAATACGGCCTCGTCAACTCGGAGCGTGAAAGGCTAGGAGCAGTTTTGCGCCTATCTTGAGTTTGTCGTGGCTCTAAGTGTCTTCGCACGTTTCACCGCATTGACATTTTCGAACCGGCAGAAGAGGTATTTGATGCATCTGATGCAAAACAGCAGTGGCAAGATGGAGTCGGTACCTTATGACACCATTATCTCCTCCAGCTCCGTTCCGCCTTGGTCGTTTGCGTGGTTACTATGCTTCCTGGTCCGTAGATACAATGTGCTTCGCCGGTTGTTGGTGCCGACAAAAAAACCGCATCTGTCGACTTTCAAGGCATTAGCGGAGATTCAAGAGCTGGCCACGATTCCCACTGACATCAACGAGCATGTCGAGCTCATATTCGACGAAGCACTGCTCTTGCGACCGAAGCTTATCGTTGAACTTGGCGTGCGTGGGGGGACGAGCACGTTTGTATTTGAACGAGCCGCAGCGTTAAATGACGCGTACATCATTAGTGTTGACATTGACGACTGTTCTTCTATCTCCTCATATCCCCGCTGGCATTTTTATCGTGGTGATGATGTTGACTTCGCCCTTCATTTTGACGAGTTTTGCAAATCCAGGAACATAGCCCCGCGAGTCGACTTACTTTTCATTGACACAAGCCATTATTACGAGCATACGCTAAGGGAACTGCAAGCATGGGTCCCGCTCCTCTCGCCTAATGCCAAGATCATGCTCCACGATACAAATCTACGGCTGATTGGGCCACGCAAGGACGGGTGCTTCGCTGTTTCATACTCAAACAAGCGAGGCGTCATTCGAGCTGTTGAAGAGTACTTCGCGGTTCAAATCGACGAAACCAGAGAGTCTACTGCCTACGCTGGCGGGTGGTTGATTAGGCATCGACCCGATTGTAATGGCTTTACCGTTATCGACCGGGTCCTGCCATCGGAGCGCTGACTTACTGATTGGCGCAATCAAACCGTGCTTCCCTCAGGGAAGCTCGTGGTGATAAGTATAAACATGAGTAAGACATTGCTATCCTGTCCCGTCTGTCAGGCAACAGATCTGAGGGAGTTGTATTTGGCCAAAGATAGTCATTACGGACTTCCCGGCATCCACCGAGAAGTGCGCTGTGCCGACTGCGCGCTCGTCTTTCTGAATCCGATGTATTCAGATGAAGAACTGGCGAAGCTTTACGAGGCCCTTGATGAAAATTATTTTGCTTATCAGGACCACTTTAAGACGAATTGGCTCAAACAGCTTACAAAAAAACTTCTCGGATACTATACCGGCACCAAGGATCCTCATTTTCGGACTCCTGGTACTTTTCTGGATCTAGGTTGTGGCAGCGGCTGGTTTGTGAATGAGATGGCTAACGGCGGCTGGCAGAGTTATGGCGTCGAGATCAATGAACAGGCGGCAAAATTCGCGCAGCAATCTAAAGGCCTCAATATCTTCTGCGGCTCGCTCCCTGAGGCTGGATTTCCCTCCGCCCATTTTGACTATGTTCGGGCCAATCACTCTTTCGAACACATTACCTCCCCCGACGAAACGCTGCGCGAAATCCACAGAATACTGAAACCTGGCGGCAAGCTTTTTATTGGAGTGCCAAATATAGAAGGCATGAACGCTCGGATTTTCAGACAGTACTGGTGGCACTTGGCCGCCCCAGTGCACGCCTTCAGTTATTCTCGTCGCACGTTATGTGGGCTTCTGGAGAGACATGGATTTCGGGTCAGAAGCGTCACTTTTAACTCTGATTATTTCGGGCTGCTCGGCAGTTTTCAGATCTGGGTCAACCGCAATTCGGGAAAAAGGTCGATGGAAGGGAGCCTTGTAAACAATCACGCCCTTCGGCTCCTGTCTCAGTGGGTAACCAACCTCGTCGATTTGGTGGGTCTGGGAGATGCGATGGAGATCACGGCCGAAAGCGTCACGCACTCAGTATGAAAACGGGAAGAATTGGTGCCGTTACTGTCACATACAACAGCGCCGCAGTGATCGATGGATTTTTGGCAAGCCTGATTCGCCAGACCTTCTCCGATTTCACGTTGTACCTTGTCGACAATCACTCTTCAGACGACACTTTGGCGCGGGTGGCGAGGTTCAAGGACCCTCGCGTGGTTGTCATCGCCAATCAGGAAAATCACGGATTTGCCGAAGCGAACAATCAAGGCACCTTGGCGGCTCTCTCGCATGGCTGTGATCTGATTTTGTTTATCAACAACGACACCGAATTTGAGCCGGCCCTTTTCACCAAGCTCGCGAACGCCCTCGACGATCGGCGATGTGAAATGGTCGCACCAAAAATCGTGTTCTACGACGACCCCGGCTTGATTTGGAGCGCCGGCGGAGGATTCAATCGCCTCAAGGGGTATGCCGGTTATCATCGGGGAGTTCGGCAACGTGATGCCGGGCAGTTCGACCAGCCGCAGATTGTGGACCATGCCCCAGCGTGTTGCTTACTGATTCGCAAAGAGGTATTTGCAAACATCGGGCTGATGGATGAGCGTTACTTTGCGTATCACGACGATACCGACTTTTGCTATCGGGCCAAAAAGGCTGGATTGAAAATTTTATATCTGCCGTCAGCACGGCTCCTGCATAAAGCGAGCAGCTTGACAGGTGGAGAAGATTCGGAATTCAGTGTGAGGTATCGGACTCGCAATCAGGTCTACTTTATGCTCAAACATCTTGGCTTATTTCGCGGTCTCTACTATTTGCCGGCCTTTCAGGCATTTCTGCTGATCAAGCTGGTTGGCCGAAGAATTGATTTCGCCAGTTTCGTTCTGCGGCAGCGAGCTTTTTTTGAGGGCCTGCGGGTCTGGCGGCACTCGACACGACAGCAATAAGCGCTATTTCTTTTCAGATATGAATCGCACACATATCGCGCCTCTCCGAGAGCCACCGCGCAAATACGGGCTTCCCCCTTCCTATCCTCTTTTCGCATGAAAATCGCTTACATCTGTGGATTTGCGTGGCAACCCAAGGGCACGGTGCGCTCGCGAGCGTTTCCTTTGGCCTCCGAGCTCTGCAAGCTGGGACACGAGGTCTGTATATTCATTGCCCCCTATGACAACCTCGCTGACTCTGGAAAGGAACTTGTACGGGAGGGCGTCAGGATAAAAAATCTCGCCATTTCAACCAATTCACCATTGTCTCGTGGGCTTCTGTCTTTCCGTTTAGCGTCTGACAGTCTCCGCTGGAGCCCTGACGTGATTCATGTATTTAAGCCAAAGGGGCTCGCGGGGCTTGCTGCCTACATGTTGCTTCGCAAGAAATCGGTTCCGCTCGTTCTGGACTGCGATGATTGGGAAGGTTGGGGTGGGTGGAATGAGGTTAAAGACTATTCGGTCATTACGAAGCAATTCATTGACTGGCAAGAGCGTTCGTTGATCAAAGCTGCGCCAGTTGTCACGGTCGCCAGTCGCGTACTGGAAACTCGGGCTATTGAGCTCCGCAGAAAAGACTCTGACGTTTTTTATATACCGAACGGGGTTTCTGGTGAGGCGCTTGCGGCGGCGGAGACTCTTCAGCGGCAGAGTTTAGCCGAGTTGAAACACTCCGTAGGCTTGCCCGAAGCTCCGACGATTCTATACGTCGGGCACTTTGATCCTGCTGACGACGCCATGTTTTTTGCGCGCTGTACTGCCTCGGTAGCAGCACACTTCGGTGCCACCATTGCGATCGTCGGAGAAGGCCCTGAGCTATCCCGGATCAGAGATTTCTTCCGAGACCACAGCCAAGCTAGGGTTCAGTTCTTTGGACGGCTGCCGCGAGAGCGATACCTCAGGGTGGTTGCCGCCGCCGACATTGCCACCTTCCCTTACCCCGACAATGCCGTCTATCGCGCCAAATGTTCTGCCCGCATTATTGATTTTATGGCTGCGGGAAAGCCAATTCTCAGCTCGCTGGTTGGCCAAAATCCGGAATATATAATAAATGGCGAGAGCGGGATTCTAGTGGCTGCGGGCGACGAGCAGGCGTATCGAGCTGCGCTTGAGCGGCTTCTCTCGAATCATCCTCTTCGAGAGAGACTGGGTTCATGTGCGCGTCATCGAGCGCGCGCTACATTTCTTTGGGGCGGGGCATCAACGGCGAATTGTGTTCTTGCATATCAAGCAGTTGTTCGGCAGCATGACGCCGGGCCTAGGACTATGACGGCTCGATACGACGGCGATTGAGACCCATGAAGAGGATCTTGTTTCTTTGCGCTCATGGCATAGAAGATGCCGGTTGCCGCTACCGCATTTATCAATTTCTGCCCTATCTCGAGACAGCCGAACTGGAGTGCACGGTGTGGCCATTTTCGACTAGTGTGCTCTTCCGAGCCCTACGATCCAAAGGTTGGTGGCTTACGAAACTTAGCCACACCTTGTTTTGTGTTCTGCGCCGGTTCGTGCAGTTGTTGTTTATTTCGCGGTACGACGTCGTCGTTATTCACCGCGAGGTTTTTCCTTTTCTTATTCCATTATTCGAGAACTGGGTAACATCCCGTCATCCGCATGTATTTTTCAGCTTTGACGATGCGGTTCATATCGGACATCAGAATAGTGCCGTGCTGAACCATCCGCTGCTCTATCGCATGAAGTACGGAGCTGGAATCAATCAGGTGCTGAGGTCGAGTGAGGGCGTGATCGCCGGAAACAGAATCCTTGCCGAGCATGCACGAGAGTTCAATAGCAACGTAGTGGTGGTACCTACGGTGGTCGACACTGCTCGGTTCGAATACCGTTCTCCGAAACCGCAATCTCAGGCTCTTACGATCGGCTGGATGGGAAGCCGCTCTACCGTTTCCTATTTGAGAGACCTAGAGCCCGCGCTGCGCAGGATTCAGTCTTGCTTTCCCGATCTGATCCGGTTCAACTTCGTTGGTGCGCCCGAATATCAGCCCGACTTAAGAAATGCTGCGTCGCTGCCCTTTCGACTTGATACCGAAGTGGCGGATCTGCAGACCTTTGATATAGGGTTGATGCCTCTGCCGGATACGGATTGGGCTAAGGGAAAGTGCGCTTTCAAGGCAATTCAATATATGGCGGTCGGCGTTCCTGTCATCGCCTCCCCGGTAGGAGTGACCGTTGACTTAATCCGTCACGGCAGCAATGGCTTGCTGGCGAAAAACTCTGAGGATTGGCTCGATGCCCTACTTTCACTGATCCAGGATTTTGACCTGCGCGACCGCCTGTCGCGAGCTGCCCGAAGGACTATAGAGGAGCGATATTCACTGCACGTGTGGGGACCCAGGTTCGCAGAAGTCTTCGATACTGGAAGAACGCCTAAGGTATCCTTAGTAGAAACCCAATCGATATAGCGGAAAAGTTCCAGATTATCCAACCTTTGGGTAGGATTGGATTCAATTTGTTCATGGCCATGACTGGTGGGGTAAATTCCCAGGTTGCCCGCGTATCTGGCCTCCAAAACTGAGCAGGAGCACTTCACCGTGGGAACAAAGATCCAGAAGGAAAGTATCAGCAGCGCCGAAGACTACTATTCGCAGCTCAGGGAGGTTCTGTCCGCCGTTCCGAGTGAAGCTGTCGATCGCATTTCGGACAAGCTGTTTAAGGCGTACACCGATCGTAAAAATATATTCCTCTTTGGTAATGGCGGAAGTGCCTCCCTTGCTAGTCACTTTGCTTGTGATCTCAGCAAAGGCACCAGTGTTTCGGGAAGCGATTGGAAGCGTTTGCGCGCGATTGCGTTGACCGACAACATTCCCACGATGACCGCTTGGGCAAATGACAGCAGTTTCGAGGATATTTTTTCCGAGCAACTCCAGAATCTAGTCGAGCCTGGCGATGTCGCATTTGCGATCAGTTGCAGCGGCAATTCCGCCAATGTGATTAAGGCTCTGAAGGTCGCTCGTCGTCACGGAGCTTTGACCCTCGGATTAGGCGGATTCCAGGGGGGCAAGATGAAGGATCTCTGTGATCTCTGCCTGATCGTCCCGTCTGAGAACATGCAGATTATTGAGGATATTCACCTTAGCATCGCCCACTGCCTTTTCACCATCGTGAAGCACCGGATTCACGTGCTGGGAGCGTCGAAGACTCACGTGGTGGCTGCCCAATAACCACGATCTGCTCGCGTTCAGGGCGGCAATGATTTACCATTCATTCATCTCGAGGGCAAGGCTTGTCGACTGAACTCTGCGCACAAGTTCGCAATTCAGGATTGAGAAATGCAAGCCAAAATTCCAGAAATGGAGCACAGCTCTCGACCCCGGCCTTGGCTACAAAGCGTTTTTTCGATCTTCTAATCGCCTCTATTTCTCTTTTGTGTCTTTCACCGGTTCTCGCAGCCGTTGCGCTGTTTGTAAAGCTGCAAGACGGCGGTCCAGTGATTTACCGCCGGAGGGTGGTAGGACCACATGGTGAATTCGATGCCTTCAAGTTTCGGACAATGCGCGTTGATGCCGATTCCTTCTTGGCCGGGAACCCTTCACTACAGAGAGAATTCGAGAAGAACTTCAAGCTCGTTTCTGATCCTAGAGTGACCGCCTTCGGCGCGTGGATACGCAAGCTCAGCATCGATGAACTGCCGCAGCTGGTCAATGTCCTACGCGGCCAGATGAGCTTGGTGGGCCCACGCATGATCACTGCACCTGAACTGAACAAATATGGTTCCGCCCAAGCGCTACTCTTGACCGTCAAGCCGGGTTTAACCGGCTACTGGCAGGTGCATGGTCGACAGCAGGTGGACTACGAAGAACGAGTGAGGATGGACATCTTCTACATCGAAAACTGGAGCCTGCGCTTGGATCTCTGGTTGTTGTTTCTCACGCCATTTCGCGTCTTGAGGGGTACAGGAGCGTATTGATGCACACAGTCCTTGTTACTGGCGGCGCTGGTTATGTTGGATCCGTCTGTTGTTCTGAGCTTCTGAAGCGCGGTCATGCCGTCACGGTCGTAGACGACTTATCGACAGGACATATTGAAGCGGTGCCAGAAGGCGCTGAATTCCACCATGTGGATCTTTCGAATCGAGATGCTCTTTCCCAGCTGCTTGCAGGAAAGCGCTTTGACGTCGTTTTTCACTTTGCCGCCAAGGCATTGATTGCCGAATCCGTCAGCAATCCTGGGGTTTTTTTCGATAGCAATTTGGCCTCGGGAATCGGTTTCTTGGAATGCCTGCGAACGGCGGGGATCAAGAATTTCGTTTTCTCCTCTACTGCCGCAGTGTACGGGAATCCGCGTAGTACACCCATTCGAGAGGATGACCCCAAAGATCCGGTCAATGCGTACGGAGAGAGCAAACTGGCTTTGGAGCGGGTGCTGAACTGGTACTGCTCGGCATATGGATGGAGTGTAGTAGCGTTCCGGTACTTCAATGCCTGTGGATCGATACCCGGAAACGGAGAACGGCATCACCCCGAAACTCACATCCTGCCGTTGCTGCTGCAAGTAGCGTCGGGCCGCCGCCGCTTGTTCGAAATCTACGGCAGCGATTACCCGACTCCAGACGGCACTTGCTTGCGGGATTATGTCCACGTACTGGATATTGCAGAGGCACATCTGTTGGCCATGAGGACGATGAATTCACCGGGGTTCCGTGCATTCAATATCGGTACGGGTAAGAGCCATTCCGTGAAGGAGGTATGTCGCGTGGTCGAAACAGTTACAGGACAGCGCCTCAATCTAAAAATGGCAGCAAGGCGTCCTGGTGATCCGGCTGTGCTCTGTGCAAGTCCAGAGAAAATTGCTCGCGAGTTTGGCTGGAAGGCGAGCAATTCCGATCTGCTCCAGATTGTCCGAAGCGCATGGGAGTGGGAGCAATCGCGGTCGGCCAAACACGCTTTCGTGTAAAGCACATAATGAGGTGTTGTGCACCCGTTGGTACTAGTCCAAGTGTCTGGTTGACAAAGGCTTCTGGCGAATTCACAATTTCAAAGTACTTATTTATCAGAACCGATAAACTCGTCGATCTTGCTTTCAGTCCCTTCACTCGCCGGTCCAAGTCTGTCTGCATCGGGTAGAGCCGAGAACTCATGAGCCGTCGATTTCAACACTCCGTCTTTGTCGCCGACCTGCTCTGGATACTGATCTCCCTCCTAGGCGCTTACATCCTTCGATATCGGATCGTTGTTGCACCCGGGGATCCCGTGGCGGACTGGCGCGAATACCTGCTCTTTGGCATCGTGGCCCTGGTTGTCTGGAGCATTCTCCATTCCATCATGAAGCTCGACGGCTTCTCCAACGGGTGGAACCCGCCGCGAATGCTCTCGCAAGTATTCATCGGCGTGTTGCTGCTGATGGCAATTTTGTTGTCGGTAGCATTCCTGGGCAGACACTTCTATTCACGCCTTCTTCTGTTTTATTTCGGATCATTCGTGCTCGCCGGGTTCTTGATGATTCGGTATTCGATGCGGTCGTACGTATTGAGCCGGGCCCGAAGAGGTAGCCTTCGTCGTGTCGCGGTTTTGGGCAACGGTCGCATCGCTCACGAACTGGTCGAGAATATCGAACGACATCCCGAAATGATGAAGAAGGTTGTCGGGTACATCTATCCTTCCCGCTCCGACCAACCAACCGGATCTCCGGACCAGGATGCGCCGTTCAATGGTTCGTCGACGAATACCGTCGGCGTGGTGGAGTTGCTAAAAAGCCAGAGCATTGACGAAATTATTGTCGTACACCCGCAGGCCTCTGTATCGGAGCTTCAGAAGATCATCGAATCATGCCGAAGCGCGGGAATCTGCGTTTCATTGGTGCCGCAGTGGTACGAGCTATATGTGTTCAAAACAAAGTTTCTCGATGTAGACGGCCTTCCGCTCATCTCGCTTGAGCAGCAATCGCCACACATTGGACTGCTGGCAGCAAAGAGGATAACTGACCTGTTGCTGGCGTTCGTCCTTTTGCTTGTTTCCTCCCCCATACTCGCTGTCGCTGCATTGCTACTCATGTTGAAGAGAGAAAAACCGTTTCGTGGAGAACAGCGCTGCGGCCTTGAGGGCCAGCCATTCCTGATGTGGCGGCTGAATATTGACCGCCACTTGACGAGTGGTACCGGTCTGCGTGGCTGGCTTGCCAGACTCAGTCTCACCGAGCTCCCGCAGTTGTGGAACGTGATCTGCGGTGAGATGACGCTTGTGGGCCCGCGGCCTGAACCTGTCGAGCGCGTAAAGCACTATTCCGATTGGCAGCGCCAGCGCCTCAGAATGAAACCCGGCCTGACTGGCCTTGCCCAGGTCCACGGCCTGAGGGAGCAACACTCGTCAGATGAAAAGGCAAATTTCGATCTGCAGTATATTCTTCACTGGTCTCCCCTGATTGACCTTTCTCTTCTGGTGCAGACAGTGTGGACAGTCGCAATTCGCCTTTGGACTTCGAATCCAACCGACGCGTTCGATCGCCCGAACGACTCGGCGAACCTGCTGAAAACGGAGGAGGTCGTGAATGTTAATCGTTCGCACGCCGGTGCGGATTAGTTTCGCAGGCGGCGGAACGGATCTTCCCTCGTATTACCAGCGTTTCGGTGGAGCGGTTCTCAGTACTGCAATTAATAAGCATTTCTATACGATTCTGCAAAAACGCTCCGACGGTAAGGTTCAGGTGATTTCCTCAGATCTCCGGGTCGTCGAGACATGGGAAGACATTGAGCGGATGAGCGTCAAAGGAACCGAGCTCGAAATTCCACTCTCTGTCATGAAGGAGCTCGGATGCGCGGTTTCGGTAAATTTATTTCTCGCCTCCGAGATTCCGCCAGGAACCGGACTCGGATCTTCGGCAAGCGTCTGTGTGAATGTGCTGAAGACTCTCAGTACCTATCTGGGTGTGCCGATTTCCAAGTACCAGCTAGCGGAACGAGCTTTTCGTATCGCTCGCGAAGTGCTGGGAAAGCCTGTTGGGAAGCAAGACGAATATGCCGCAACATTCGGCGGCATGAACTTGATCCACTTCCATGCGGACGAGTCGGTCACGGTTGACCCACTGGATCTCGAGCCCAAACTGGTGAGGGAACTCCAGTCCAACCTCATGCTTTTCTTTACCGGTGCGGCGCACCATTCATGGACCATTCTGCGCGAGCAGGAGCAGTCCACCACTTCACGCAGCGGCATGGCGGTCGACAGCCTGCACGAGATTCGCCGCTTGGCTGACACCATGGCTGCCAGCTTGAGAGCTGGAGATCTCGAACAGTTCGGCGGACTGTTGCACGAAGGTTGGGAGGCCAAAAAGCGCGTCTCAAAAAAGATTTCCACCCAGGAGATCGATGCAATGTACGCGGTCGCGCGAGAGAACGGTGCGATTGGCGGGAAGATCACCGGTGCCGGTGGCGGTGGATTCCTGCTCTTATACTGTCCTCGCGAACGGCAGCAGGATGTGCGCGAGCGGCTGTCCGAAATGGGAGCTCGTGAAATGGGATTCGAATTCGATTTTCACGGCGCTCAGGTCGTGGCAGACGATCCATTCATTGATGGAGATGAGCGCGGCGGGACGAAGTGGACGTTCGAGCCGGTCTCAGCATTGTCCAAGGCCACAATCTCCGGTTCATGAGTTCCTGTCCCAAGAAAGCATTCTTGCTTGCAGCTGGGCACGGTACGCGGATGCGGCCGCTCACTGACCACACGCCCAAGTGCCTTCTGCCTATTCGCGGAATCCCGATGTTGGAGATATGGTTGGAGCGTTGCCGCCAATTTGGGATTGACGACGTTTTGATCAACCTGCATTCCCACGGTGATGCGGTTCGCGATTTTCTGCTTAGCACCAAGCGAAACATTCGGGTGCGGATTGTGGACGAACCGGTTCTTCTGGGCAGCGCCGGTACCATACATGCGAACAGCGAGTGGGTTGCAAACGAGCGCAATTTTTGGATCTTTTACGCAGATGTTCTGACTGATTTCAATTTGCGGGAGCTGGTTTCCCTCCATGAGCAGAGCCGCGCAGTTGCAACCATCGGGGTGTACGAAGTCCCCGATCCATCGCGCTGTGGCATCGTCCAAGTTGATTGCTCGGGAATGGTGCGTGAATTTGTAGAGAAGCCGGCCATACCTGTTGGACGCTTGGCCTTCTCCGGCATTTTGCTTGCTGGACCCGACTTCATCCGCGCACTTCCTCCGACAACTCCAGCCGATATCGGATTTGATGTCCTTCCTAAGCTCGTAGGTAAGATGGCGGCGTACCGGATCAGCAGCTATCTTATGGATGTTGGCACGATGACCAACTATCGTCTTGCTCAGGAGAATTGGCCGGGTCTGATGGGTGCTAACGCGGGAGAGCAATGCTTCGAGGCGTGATCTTTGACATGGATGGAGTCTTAATAGACAGCCATCCCGTGCACAAGCGAGCGTGGCGAAAGTTTTTCGACTCTTTGGGGTTGGAAGTCTCCGATGTGGAGATGGATTTTGTACTCGACGGACGCAAAAAAGAAGACATTCTCTGTCACTTTCTGGGTCACTTGTCGAAGCCTCAGATTCTGGAGTACGGGCAACGCAAGGAAATGCTGTTTCGAGAAGAGGCTCTCGGCATTCGGCCCGTCGAGGGAGCACTGGATTTGCTTGAGGAACTCACCCGGAACGGGATCAGCTTCGCTCTAGCTTCTTGTGGTAGTTCCAGCCGGGTACACTTCATTCTGCGGCATCTCGAGATCCACGATTGTTTCAAAGCCATTGTTACGGCCGATGATGTGCAGCAAGGGAAGCCAGCGCCAGAGATCTTTAGAAAAGCAGCCGACCAACTCCACTGTGAATCTGATGAGGTTCTGGTGTGTGAAGACGCCGCTTCTGGAGTATTGGCTGCGGTAGCCGCCGGTCTGAAGTGCATCGGCATAGCGGAAAATGATCGCGCCGATGGGTTGCTCCGCGCTGGCGCGGAATTTGTAGTACCGAACTTTTCGGCGATATCACTCGAACGCATGAAAGGGCTCTTCGAGGGTGCTGCGAAGCCGGGTATTCGCGTATGAGGCAGCAAGCCCACGGACCGAAGTTCTGGTCTGCCAGTGCGGGGTTAGCTTTCCCTCGGGCAACCATGATCTCCTCATCAGTGGACTGTGAAGAGAGGAACAGCTTTTTAAGCGTCCTCGAAACACTGTGAGGTTTCGAGGACGCACCCTTTACTGCAAAGTTGCAGCAACGAATTTTAAATTCGGCGAGCTGCCCCCGTTCCTGGTGACAATTGCGGAAATTGCTAACTCCTGACCATCGCGGGCAGATTGGTAGTTGATCGTCCACACGAAGTAGTTGTATCCGGCAGAACCCGTGTCCACGATGTCGGTAACATCGGGAGCGGATCCATCCGTGAGATGTGCAGTAAGAGTCACTCCAGCCGAGAATGCGCTGCAGTAGATGTTCAATTTGCGAACACCACCATTGCTCGCTGGAGCGCGGAAGCGAAAACCAAATCCGGTGAGCGATGCCGATGGCGTAAACACGCCTTGGTCAATCGTTACAGACGTCAGCTCCGCGCCATTCGCATCGTCGGACGCAACTGAGCTGATGGAATAAGGACTTGCCTGCGTGAACGGGTTCGCGCTGCCGACTACCCAATCGAAGCTCTTCAAGATTTGGCCGCCGAGCATTTTGCTGTGGTAGCTCGCGGCATTGCCCGGCATAGTGCCCCCTGGCGCAAACCAGTCTTTTGTGCCCGCAGTTGAAACGTTCACACTCGCAATGGGCGAGAGCGTGTGCCATGCGACTAGAGAACTCGTGCCTGGGTACAGCTCCGGTCCTGGGGGGCCTTGAGGCCCTGTTGGGCCTTGAGGGCCGACATCTCCGGTATCACCCTTGGGTCCTTGCGGGCCCGTAGCTCCGGTAAGTCCTATCGGACCGGCCACACCTGGTACGCCTTGTGGGCCAACTAACCCTTGCGGCCCGGTGAGACCCATGGGGCCGATCAAACCCATTGGCCCCATAGGCCCAGCGGGTCCCTGAGGTCCAGCCGGACCGGTCGCCAATACCGGCAGCAGAATCACGTCGAGCGCATTTTGGCCGGAATGAATGGTAAGTTCGCGTTTTTCTGGACTCCAGCCGGACCCAGCAGACAACACAATAGTGTGCGCACCGACTGGGAGTACGAAATGGGCAGGGGTTAAGCTGCTGGTTTTGTAGCCATCAATGGATACATCGGCGCCCCACGGAAACGAGCTAACGGTCAGCTCGCCTCGCTGTCCATCGACGCCGCGCGAGCCGGCGAAGACATCGCCGAATGTTCCCAAAACCAACAAGGGCAAAAGCAGTGCCTTGCATACCTTCATACGGCTCCTCCCAAACAAACCTGAGGGCCGATCACGTCCATTAAGGACGCAACGGGAAGTCCGCGGAGGTCGCTTTGTCGCGTGGGGAAGCCCTGCGGAAGCAGCGCAATGAGCTAAGTCTGGAACGTTGGGGCGGAACTGTCACGAGGTTTGTAGCTGGTTTTGATTACCTAAGGCACCCACTTTTGGTCATCCAACAGCCTTGGGCCTTCGTATTAGGCACAAGAGTTGCTACGGGACATTTCAGATCGGCGCTCCATCATCGGCCCGGCATAACTCTTCAGCCAATACCGAAAGAACTATCAGTACGGATCGAGGCTCCCGGAAGGGCGTCGCGGGAGGAAACTCGCGCACATTTCAATGGGATGATAGAGGCGTTTATTGAAGCGGAGATCTCATTGTCGTGCAGATTTCGGGTCCGCTCGACGAACCACCGGACAATTCTTGGAACTGGAAAATTAGTACGCCCATCCAAGTCAGCGCGAACTGGGAACCGGCAGGAATTCCTCAGCACTATATTTTTGTTATCCACACTTCATTCGTCACAGTTTCTTTGAAGCCTTCGAAGTTGCGCAGGAAAAACGTGCACAACGGCAGCCGCGGCAATGCCATGATGAGTTCTGACCCTGTGCACGCTTTACTGGTCCCTTTACAATTGAACATCAACTCCGGACTTCAGGTCGCGAAATCCAGTGTTACCATTCGGCCATGGCGAGTGCCGCAAAACCAGTGCGCATAACCCAAAAGCCCTCTCGCAAATCCTCGCGGTCCAAGCCAATCAGACGGCCAACCGAGCTGGTGATCATCACCGGCATGAGCGGTTCGGGCAAAGGCTCGGTGCTCAAGGCGTTCGAGGATCTTGGATATTACTGCGTCGATAACCTTCCTCTCGAACTGATACCTCGTTTTGCCGACCTGGCCAGGCAGTCTGCTGAAATTCAGCGGACGGCGCTGGTCGTCGATATTCGGGAAGGGCAGGCGCTCAGCAAGCTTCCGAAGATCCTCAAGCAGGTGCGCAAGACCATTACTACGCAGGTTCTCTTCCTCGAAGCCTCAGACGAATCGCTGGTGCGACGCTTCAGCGAGACTCGCAGGCCGCATCCGCTGGGTAAGACTTCGTCGGTCTCAGCCGCCATCACCGCGGAGCGCAAGCGGCTGGATTTCGTGCGCAACCTCGCAGACGTGATCATCGATACTTCCAAGTTCAACGTGCACGAGCTTCGCGCGCATATCACCGACAAGTTCCAGGACGGGAATACTGCACGCAGCGTGCTGGTCTCCTGTGTGAGCTTCGGGTTCAAGAATGGAGTGCCAACTGACGCCGATCTGGTCTTTGACGTGAGATTTCTGCCCAACCCGCACTTCATTCCCGAGTTTCGGCCGCTCACCGGTAAGCATCCAAAGGTTGCGGCCTATATTCGGCAGTTTCCGCAATCGCAGGAGTTCATCGATCGCATCTCGGAGCTGCTGTTATATCTGATGCCGCACTACATTCGTGAGGGCAAGAGCTATCTGACGATCGGATTCGGGTGCACCGGCGGCCAGCATCGTTCGGTCATGATCGCCGAAGATGTGGCCAAGCGCCTTGCTGCGGGCGGCTATCACGTGAAGGCGGTGCATCGTGATAGTCCGAAATAATGAATTGCGCATCAGTGTTCGCGGTCGGAGCAGATCGGATATCAGCTAGATTGAGTTCATCTTCGCAATCCCGTACGCATGCTCATCGTCTGCTTCGCTTGTTGCAGTACGTGCGTCCCTACAGTCTGGCGGTGCTTGCGTCTGTCGTCTTTCTCGCCGGGACGGGCTTGCTCGATGCCTTTCGCGTGGTGCTGGTTCGTCCGATTTTTGACGGCGTACTGAAGCCTGATTCCCCCGGAAGGCAGCTCGTTCTCTTTCAAATCCCGGGGCACGGCCCGGTTTACCTGAATTCCGTTCTGCCCCGCTACTTCCACAATGCCTGGACGATGGTCGCCGTCGCTCTTATCGGTGCTACGGCCGTAAAGGCCATCTGCGACTACCTCGGTACCTACCTGGTCAATTACGCCGGTTTCGGGATGATCACCGATCTGCGAAATGAGCTGTTCGACTCGATCCTCAGACGTTCGGTCGCGTTCTTCCAGAAGCATTCCACCGGGACGTTGTTGTCCACCATCATCAACGATGTCGAGCGCGTGCAGTATGCGATGTCGGCCGTGCTCGCCGAGTTCCTTCAACAACTGTTCACGCTGCTCTTTACGATCGCGGTGGTCATCGTCATCGGCGGAAAGCTGGCATGGGTGCTGGTGCTCTTCATTCCTATCGTGATCGGGTCAGCGCGCCGGATCGGGCGGACCGTTCGCTACACCACCCGCAAAGGCCAGGACAAGCTCGCGGAGATTCAACACCTCTTGCACGAGACGATTTCCGGCAATCGCATCGTCAAGGCATTCAATATGGAGCTGTGGGAGGCGATGCGCTTCCGAGGCGCGTCGCGCCGGCTCTTCCGGGCCAACCTCCGCTCCGTGAGCGCTCAGGCGCTGAGCTCCCCGCTGATGGATGTAATCGGCGCCATCGCGATCGCGCTGCTTCTGTGGGTGGGACGCGAACGCATCCGCGCACACGCGATGAGCGAAGGCGCCTTCTTCGCATTCATCATTGCAGTGTTCAAGCTTTACGATCCGGTGCGCAAGTTTGCGCAGTTCTATAACAACTTCCAGCAGGCGCTCGGCGCCTCGTCCGCCATTTTCGAGTTCATGGAAGTTGAAGAGGACGTCAAGGACAAGCCGAACGCAGTTACGCTGCCGCCATTCCGCAAGAGCATCCGATTCGAGGACGTGCATTTCTCATATCGCGATCAGGAGGGCTGCCATGAGGTCCTCCACGGGATTAATCTCGAGATCAACGCCGGGGAAGTGGTGGCGATCGTCGGCCCGAGTGGTGCGGGCAAGTCCACGCTGTTGCGATTGCTGCCGCGCTTCTTCGACGTCACTTCCGGCGCAATCCTGGTCGATGGACACGATCTTCGCGACGCGACCGTGCGCTCGCTGCGCCAGCAGATTGGCCTGGTGACACAGGAGACGGTGCTGTTCAACGACACGGTCCGCAACAACATCGCCTACGGACGTCCCAACGTTCCTATCGAGCAGGTTGAAAGCGCGGCCCAGGCCGCCCTGGCCCATGACTTCATCATGAAGCTGCCGGCCGGATATGACACAGTCATTGGCGAGCGCGGCACACGGCTCTCGGGCGGAGAACGTCAACGGATCTCGATTGCGCGTGCCCTGCTGAAAAACTCACCCATTCTCATCTTGGACGAAGCTACCTCCGCACTTGACGCAGAGTCCGAGGTTCTCGTGCAGTCTGCACTGCAGAACCTGATGGAGAACCGCACTGCATTCGTCATCGCTCATCGCCTCTCGACCGTGCGCCGGGCCGACAGGATCATCGTCCTCGAAAATGGTGTCATCACCGATATTGGTTCTCATCAGGAGCTGTTGCAGCGCTTCGGGACCTATCAACGCCTGTACAATCTCCAGTTCGTCGAAGTTGATACTGCTACTGTCCTCAAGTAGCCGAAGTCAGGAGTCCGATCCAGTTCATGCCTGTCCGATCCATGACCGGATACGCGCAACTTGCGTCGCAAGCCAATGATCGCCTGGCGTTTTCATTGAGCCTCAAGGCCATCAATCACCGCTTCCTTGACCTCCACTTCCGCATGCCTGCCGAAGCCGGTGGCTTGGAGCTGAAGATGCGTCGCGTGCTGAAAGAGAAGATCGCGCGAGGGCACATCGAGGTAGGCCTCTCGTTTCAATACGGCGAGGGCAACAGCTTCCAGTTGAACCACGCGCTGGTGGACGGATACGTAGCCGCCTTTCGCGAGGCGGCCGAACTACTGGGGATCGCAGCGCAGCCGGACCTCAATGCCATCTTACGGATGCCGGGAGCACTTTCGGGCGATTCGCAGGCAATTGATGAGAAGACCGAGTCGAGCGTGCTCTCAGGGCTGGAAGAGCTCGTCACGCGGTTGAATCACATGCGCGAAGAAGAGGGCCGCGGGCTCGAACGCGAGTTGCGTGTTCGGATGAAGAGCCTCTTGGAAGCTGTCGCTGAAGTCGGCAAGCTGCGCACCCAGGTGTCTCGTGCTTATCTTGAGAAGGTCCGGTCGCGGATGAGCGAACTTATTGCCGGACATGCCGACGAAGATCGTGTGCTTCAAGAGGCCGCCATGCTGGCCGAGCGCAGCGACATTCAGGAAGAGGTCGTACGTCTGGAGAACCACATTCAACACTTCCACTCGCTACTTGACGCAGGCGGCGAAGTCGGCAAGAAATTAGACTTCCTGCTGCAGGAGCTCAATCGCGAGGCCAACACCCTTTTGTCGAAGACTGCAGGTGTGGCAGGAGAGGGTCTGCACATCACCGAACTCGGGCTGCAGATCAAGTCGGAGATCGAGAAGGCGAGAGAGCAAGTGCAGAACGTTGAGTGAATTTTGTAATTGGGTAATTTCGAGATTACGTAATTGATTGGGGCTACAAGTTCCCCAATTACCAACTTTCCCAATTACAAAATCACAAAATCATCCGGTCCCCTATGTCTGGCATCCTCTACATCATCTCGGCGCCCTCGGGCTCGGGCAAGTCGACCTTAGTCAACGAGCTCCGTACAATCGTTCCCAATCTCGACTTTTCCATCTCCTATACGACCCGTTCTCCCCGAGGCAGCGAGCAGAACGGACGCGAGTATTACTTTGTCAGCCGCCCTGAGTTCGAGAAGATGATCGCGACGGACCAGTTCCTCGAGCATGCTGAGGTCTTTGGCAACTACTACGGGACTGCCTGCCGGTTCTTCGACGAGGCGAGAGCCAGTGGCAGAGACCTGCTGCTGGACATTGACGTACAGGGCGCTGCCCAGGTGCGTGACAAGGTCTCTGACGCAGTCAGCATCTTCGTCATGCCTCCCAACCGGCAGATCCTGGAGCGGCGCTTGCGTAATCGCAGCCACACCGACAAGGTGAACCCGGATGTAATCGAGCGCAGGCTCGAGAACGCGCAGAAGGAGATTGTGAATTACAAAAATTACGGTTATATTCTCGTCAACGAAATCCTGGAACAAGCTGTCCACGAACTCAAAGCAATTGTTTTATCTGAGCGGGCGCGCCGCTCAGGACAACCCCTTACACCCGCAGATCGCGAGTTAGCTTCTGTAGCGCAGCAATGTCTTTTGGCCAACAGTCACGCAAGGGTCCAGCCAGTCTTGGAGTCCTTCCATATCTAGTCCAACCGGAAATCGCCGAGGTATAGATCACACATGGAACACACCACCGACTTCGACAGCAAGTATCGCTACATCCTCGTGGCCGCGCGCCGCGCGCGTCAGCTCCAGGGCGGAGCCGCCGCCATGGTCGATACCAACTCGCGTAAGGCGTGCCGCATCGCTCAGGACGAGATCCAGGCAGGCAAGGTGAAGTATGTGGTCCCGGAAACGCCTGTAGTTACTCCAGTAGAGGCTCCCGCGCAAGACGGAGAGGACTAATCGGAAGCAACGGGGGCGGGTCAACTCCTTTGGATCGAACGTATCGCACCTGCTTCTGAATCGCTAATGCAATGACCGGCAACTGACCTAGAATATCCATATGAAGGTCGCTCTTGGAGTGTGCGGCGGCATTGCGGCATATAAGGCCTGCGAGATCGTGCGCTTGCTTCAGGATCAGGGCATCCGGGTGCAAGTGGTAATGACTGCCGCCGCGCAGGAGTTCGTCCGGCCGCTGACGTTTGCCGCGCTCTCCGGTGAGAAGGTCATCACGGGGCTGTGGGAGTCCGGCGGAGAGCAACCGAATCTCGATTCCGCCATCGAGCACATCGCTGTGGCTCAGTCCATCGATGCCTTGGTGGTCGCGCCCTGTACCGCTGGCATGATGGCAAACTTTGCCCATGGTCAGGCGGATGACTTTCTTTCGACTCTCTATCTGGCGACATCGGCTCCCGTCGTGGTCGCGCCCACAATGAATGTGCAGATGTGGCGGCACCCGGCAACGCAGGAGAACCTCGAGACCCTTCGCCGTCGCGGTGTGCACATCGTTGAGCCTGGCAGCGGGTACCTGGCCTGCGGCATGGTGGGCGAGGGAAGACTGGCTGAACCGGAGCAGATTGTGGCGGCGACACTGTTGGCATTACGCATCGCCACTGATCTCGCGGGAGAGACTGTTCTGATTACAGCCGGACCAACCCGCGAGCCGGTAGATCCAGTGCGCTTCCTCGGTAATCGATCGAGCGGCAAGATGGGGTACGCGCTGGCCGAAGCCGCTCTGCGGCGCGGCGCACGGGTGATCCTAGTCTCCGGACCTGTGGCACTCGAAGCTCCGGCAGGAGCGGAAGTAGTTCGAGTTGAGAGTGCCGCGGAGATGCACAATGCCGTAATGGCCCACGCTGCCGGCGCGACGATCATGATCGGCGCTGCCGCAGTTTCAGATTTCAGAATGCGCCATGCGGCACAGAATAAGATTAAGCGCAATGGACCCATGACACTTCAGCTCGAAGCGACGCCCGACATCCTCGCAGACGTCTCTGCCCGCCGAAGACCCGGGCAGATCATCATTGGCTTTGCCGCCGAGACTGACCAAGCCATCGAGAACGGCCGGGCCAAGCTGCGCCACAAGGGCGTCGACGCGATTGTCGTGAACGATGTCTCGCGAAATGACATCGGCTTCGACTCCGAGCACAATGAAGTCACAATCCTCACTGCTGGCGAAGAGATTGCCGTGCCCGCGGCCCTGAAAGTCGAGATTGCAAATCGTATTCTCGACGTGACCTTAAAGCTGAAAAATATAACCCGAAAGGCTGTGCCAGCACGTTGACATCTCCGGGTCCTGTAGGGACGGCGTCAGGCAATGTCCAATTCTGAAATCCAGCAGCAACTAGCCGAGCGTCTGCGCTTTTATCGCGAACTCGGAATCTATGACTTCTATCGTCGCGAGACCTCCACCACGATAGCTACGACCGAAGAACAGCCGGAGACCACATCATTGTCAATCCTTGATACGCCTGTCGCCAATCCGCGCGATAGGTCCGCTGCATTACGCGCGATTCGCGAAGACATCGGAGATTGCACGCGCTGCGTGCTGCACAAACAAGGACGCAAGCAGATCGTGTTTGGCGTCGGTAACCCTCAGGCGGACATTATGTTCATCGGTGAGGCTCCCGGGGCCGATGAGGACGAAAAGGGCGAGCCGTTTGTTGGGCGCGCCGGGCAACTGCTCAACAACATGATCGGCGCGATGGGGATCAAGCGTGAAGACGTTTATATCGCGAACATCATCAAATGCCGTCCGCCAGGAAATCGCACGCCCGAGCGCGACGAGTGCGAAACCTGCTCGCCGTTCCTATTTCGCCAGATTGAAGTGGTGAAGCCGAAGATCATCGTGGCGCTCGGCGCCGTGGCGGCCAAGACTCTGCTGGGTGTCAACGACGCAATGATGAATCTTCGCGGCCGCATCTACGATTATCGCAATACCAAGCTGGCGGTGACCTATCACCCGGCATATCTGCTGCGCGATCCCCGGCAGAAGAAGGAAGCGTGGAAAGACTTGCAGATGGTCATGAAATATCTAGGCATGGAACTGCCGGCAGCAAAGGAAAGCTAACGTAAGGCGATGTAATTCTTTTCAATCGGAAATCTAAACTCATCAAAGCACAAACTCGTGATCAACCACTCACGGTTGTGCAAGACTGTCCCCATCAATCCATGCCTTCCTTCTGTGACGTAGCGCTGCCGGTGCCGTTGGAGATGACGTTTACGTATCGCGTAAACGGTCAAATTCCGGTGGTCGGCGGGCGCGTGCTGGTTCCATTTCGCACCTCGCGCTTGCCCGGCGTTGTAACCGCGATTCATGACTGCCCCCCCAGCATGGAGGCCAAAACCGTCCATTCCATTCTCGATGCGGAGCCACTGATTGATGCGCCGCTGATGCAGCTTGCCGAATGGATTTCCAATTACTACCTCGCTCCCATTGGAGAAGTTCTACGTTCGATGTTGCCGCTGCAAGCCGAGGTAAAGCGCGATTGGATTTACAACATCACTGAAACTGGAGAGAAAGCCCTGCACGAATCGGCGCAGGGAGGCAATTCGGCGCGATCGAAGAAGTCCGTTGCCGACCAGATGATCGAGTACCAGGTGCTCGATTATCTGCTTAGCATCGAACATGCGCGGGAACACACGCTGCGCAATGCGACCGGCGCGACGCGCGAGATTCTTCGCGGCATGCAGGCAAAGCGCTGGATCGCGAGACAGGATGTTTCGTCAGTTCGCGATGCAACCCGGATGGTACGGTTTGCGCATCTCGTTGAGACCTCTGACGAGAAGTCTTCGGGCCGCAAATTGAACAGCAACCAGGAGACGATCCTACAGAAGCTCGAAATTGCTGGCGGCACAGTTGCTGTCAGCGAACTACGCGAATTAGAGGTTCCAGCCAGCACACTCGAAACGCTGGTGAAACGAAGCCTGGTGCGCATCGAGGAGCGTCCTGCCGAGTTCCACGTGAGCGCCACGCCGGCGTCTTCGCAGATCGCCCGCGAGCATCTCAATGGGCCACAACTGGCGGCTCTGGACGCGGTCGAAACCCGCGTTGGCGACCGTCGTTTCTCAGTTTCAGTTCTGCACGGGGTTACCGGATCGGGCAAAACGGCTGTCTATCTTGCTGCGATGCAGTCAGTTTTGGCGCAGGGACGCGCCGCGATACTTCTCGTCCCGGAGATAGGGCTCACTCCCGCCGCAGCCGCCAACCTTCACCGCATATTCGGCGATCAGGTGGCAATTCTTCATTCTGGACTCACGAATGCCGAACGCGCCGAGCAATGGCATCGCATTCATCGAGGCGATGCGCGCATTGTGGTGGGCACGCGCTCGGCTGTCTTTGCACCGGTAAAGGATCTGGCGTTGCTCGTCGTCGATGAAGAGCACGACTCTTCTTACAAACAGGAGGAAACGCCGCGTTACAACGCCCGCGACGTCGCCGTTATGCGCGGCAAGCTCACCGGGGCTGCGGTCGTGCTGGCATCGGCCACGCCGTCGCTCGAGACATATCACAACGCGCGAGAAGGGAAGTACAGACTCATCGAGCTGCGTGAGCGTGTGCAGCAAAGGCCGTTGCCCGATGTCGAGGTCATCGACATGCGCCTTGAATTCCAGCTCACCGGAGAAGAGAAGTTCTTTTCGCGTGCGCTGGTCGAAGAGGTGCAGGAGCGACTGAACGCGTCCGAGCAGGTCATTATCCTGCTCAATCGGCGCGGCTACTCGGCCGTGGTGCTATGTCGCTCTTGCGGTGAGAAATTGCAATGTGTGAACTGTGCTGTTGCCCTCACGCATCACAAAAGCGGACTCTCGCCGGCGGCGCTCACCCGCCGGGTGCCCGCGGGTCAGCGGCTTGAATGCCATTACTGCGGGTATCGGACCGCAGTACCAAAGCTTTGTCCAAAGTGCAGCAGCGAGCATCTGTATTTTCTTGGAGCTGGGTCAGAGAAAATTGAAGAGTCACTGCAGCAGGCGTTTCCGACGGCTCGCATCGGGCGGCTCGATCGCGACACCGTGCGCGACCGTCACGACTTCGAACGCGTATTAAACCAGCTGCACGCGGGTGAACTCGATCTGCTAGTCGGGACGCAGATGATTGCGAAGGGTCATGACATTCACGGAGTCACGCTGGTCGGCGTTGTCGGCGCAGATTTCGCGCTGGGATTGCCGGATTTCCGCGCGGCCGAGCGCACGTTCCAACTGCTCACCCAGGTTGCGGGACGGGCCGGTCGCGGCGAGACGCCGGGCAAAGTCGTGCTGCAAACTTTCTCGCCCGACCACTACGCCATCCGCTTTGCTGCTCTGCACGATTATCTCGGCTTCTACGATCAGGAGCTTCGTTACCGGCGCTGGATGCATTATCCGCCATTCACCAGCGTCGCCACCGTGCTGCTGCGCAGCGACAAACTCGATCTCGCGATGCACTACGCAGGAATCATCGGCCGATGGGTCGAGCACACCCGCCTCGAAGGAGTTCGCGTGATGGGTCCAGCCGCCGCGCCGCTATCCAGGCTCAAGCGCGATTACCGCTATCACTTCATTCTGAAGTCACAAAGCCGAGAGAAGCTGAATGCGACCTTACGCGCGCTGATTTCGAATGCGGTGAAAGAGGATGTGCCACGCACCAACATCGTCGTGGACGTGGATCCGCAATCGTTGATGTAGGTGCTCTAATGCCAATACTCCCGAATCACCTGTAGCAATCCCGCCCCCTGAAATGGCGCTGGAATCAACGTCAGCGCGAACATCAGGAGCGCAGTTATCCCGAGGAGCCTCCGTTTGGAATCGAGCGGCGGATATTCCGGCACAGGCGGGTGACGCATGAGCGTCAGCAGGAGCAGCACGGCCCAGATCAGCCATCCCGTCCAGAAGAAGATTCCCATTGGAATGAGCGCGAGCACCGTCAGGCGCGAGATGTTCTTGTGATGGCGCGGCCAGAGCGAATAAATGATGTGGCCGCCATCCAGTTGTCCGCCAGGTAGGAGATTGAGCGACGTCGCAAACATGCCGACCCACGCGGCTATAGCGAGGGGAGAAAGACTGAGCCGTGCCGCACTGAATGCGACATGAGGATGGAGCATTCTCCACGCCCATTGAAAGACGAGGGGATATCCAAGCGTCACCATGGACTGACCTGGGTCAGTCGACAATGGCCGCGACATCAGAAGCGACGCGACCAGAATCGGTACCGCGACAACGAACCCTGCAATCGGTCCGGCAATGCCGATGTCGAACAATGCCGCGCGCGACCGGATGGGCGAGCGGATGCGAATGAACGCTCCTAGAGTTCCGATGAGTGTTGGAGCCGGTAAGAAATATGGCAGGGTCGCATACACCCGGTTGCGCTGCGCGTACACGAAATGTCCCATCTCATGCGCGAGCAGAATCGCCATCAAGGATGCGCTGAATGGAACCCCCAGCAACAGGCGTGAAGGTTGCTCCAGGACCCACGGCAGAGGGAAGAGATCCGCGTCCGAGGAGAACTGGGGCAATCCGCTGACAAAGTTGTATTGCAGCCTCGCGCCGACGATCAGCGTGCTGAAAACAGTCGCCGCAAAGAGCAGCAGATGCACCCAATATCGCCGGCGCAACGGATGAACGATATAGACATCGTGCCTATGGGAGGCAGCTTCGAGGATGTCAGTGGGAAGTAGGGGATCGGACATCAGGATGAGACCAAGAAGTTATTGTCCCATCCCG
This sequence comes from uncultured Terriglobales bacterium, assembly GCA_964559345.1. GTDB lineage: Bacteria > Acidobacteriota > Terriglobia > Terriglobales > Acidobacteriaceae > Gp1-AA112. The sequence continues at coordinate 15,602 of CAZLIE010000011.1, read as the reverse complement.
GTCACGTCTGAGGCTAATCGATTGATTGCAATTCCTTGCCGGGTTTGAAGCGGACGGCTTTACCCGGTGGGATGCTGACCTCGGCTCCGGTGCGCGGATTGCGTCCAATACCAGTCTTACGCGGTCGCACGTTGAATACACCGAAACCGCGGAGTTCAATGCGGTCGCCCTGCGAGAGCGCCTTCTTCATACTCTCAAAGACGGTTTCGACGGCCATTTCGGCCTTGGTTTTGGTGATCCCGGTTTTATTCACGACTTCGTTGATGATGTCGAGTTTGATCACGATCACTCCGCTGGGCGTTTTGTGACGATGGCGGTCGAACGCAGATGCTAGAGGAGTGGAGCAGCATTGTCAACGCCGCCCTGTGCCGTTAAGATGCATTTTCGCCACAACTCTCTTCCTATGCCGCCAGCAGGCTGCCCGCACTTTAGAGGAGAGATGTCCATGAAGAGTGACCGTTGAAGACAATTCATCTTCGAATCCAGCCGGACCAGACTGACGAGAATGATCCCGCCATTCAGCAGTGCGCCGAAATCATCAAGCGCGGCGGTCTGGTGGCGATGCCAACGGAGACGGTTTACGGATTGGCCGGGGACGCGCTGAGACCCGCGGCGCTCGAAAGCATATTCAAAGCAAAGGAGCGTCCGAACTGGGACCCGCTGATCGTACATATTGCGTCGTTGTCCATGGTCCCCCACATTGCGGCGGAGTTTCCGCCTATAGCACGCGACTTGGCAAAGCATTTCTGGCCCGGTCCGTTGACATTACTGCTGAAGAAGTTCGGGGGGCTGCCACGGGAAGTGAATGCGGGAAAGGATACCGTAGCTGTGCGTTTTCCCCTGCATCCCGTGGCGCGGGCGCTGATTAGTGCTGCGGGCGTGCCGCTCGCCGCTCCAAGCGCAAATCGCTTTGGATATACGAGTCCGACGAGTGCCGAGCACGTTCTGCGCGATCTCGACGGTCGCATTGATGCAGTGCTCGACGCGGGTCCAACATCAGTTGGCGTCGAATCGACCGTTCTTGACCCATTGCACGTTCCGCCGCTGCTGTTGCGTCCTGGCGGCGTCACCCGCGACCAGATTGAGGCTGCCATCGGTCCCATCGAGCTGTACGTAGCGCCCACCGAGGTGGAACCGCAGGCGCAAGCTTCGCCTGGAATCGCGGGTCGGCATTACGCTCCGAACGCGCAACTCGTATTGGTGGAAGGCGGTCCTGGAGAATTGACGCAGGCAGCATCTCGTCAAGTCGAGATCGAGGGCGCTCGCGGCAACTATGTGGGAGTGATGGCGCCTGAAGGCTGGATTCAGCAACAGACTCTCGCGGCCGGTGGCCTGGTGATATTTGAGTGGGGACGATGGAGCGACATCGAGCAATTAGCCCACAATCTTTTTGCCGGACTGCGTTATCTCGACAAGCCTGGAGTCAGCGTGATTGTCTGCCCGCTCCCGCCGGAGCAAGGTCTGGGAGCGACGATCCGCGATCGTCTCAGTCGGGCTGCGCGACCCAAGTAGCAGACGGGCTATCGCCGGGTACCGTTCTCGCCGGCTTTAAACATGTATCGAATGCTCTGCTTGTAGATAAGCAGGTTGGGCTGTCCGTTGCGGTTCACTTTGATGCAGTTGCGATCATGCCACTCGATCCAGCCGTGAATCTCTTCGCCATCTTTTAACACGATGACCATCGGAGTACGGCCCTGGATCTGCTTTTGGAAATAGAACGACTCCGCATGGGTGCTTTCCGGCGCAGTGCCGCGTTTCGGAAGCCTTTGTTCGGCACTGGTCAGCCGGCGGTCGCCGTTTGTCTCGGCGTTTCGCGTGGCTGCCGGAAGCGACGGACGGATCAGCTTACGGTTTACAAATTCGTCGACCTGCGGCGCTCGTTCCGGCGCTCGGCCAACTGCTGCTGAATCACTTGAATCCTTCATCTGCCCTTATTCGATACCCCCAAACCAGCCCCTGCATGATGCCAAGATGCGCCCCGTATCGGCCACAGCGGCAGAAAATCGCACAGAGCCAACCTGCTAATTCATCCGAAAAGTTTGAATCAGATGCGGTGCGAAGTTGGGCTAAACGTATCACAGCAATCTTTGATTCGCAAAAAACGAGGGTTATAGGGCACCCATGGGCTAACGCTCCAGCGTCGTCGCGAAAGCATCCAGCGACAGCGATCTGAGCAGGTTCCGGCGCATACCCCGCTCGACCTCTGCAAGCCGCTGGGCGGCATTGACGATCCAATCGAAGTCCACCGACTGCGCCATGCGCCCAAGCTCCGCCTGAATGTCAGAATTGCGAATGAGCCCAGGCGTGCCCGACTTGAGCATCAGCAAATCCTCAAGCAGGGAATAGAGGGTCCGGAGTAACTGATCGGTCTTGTCGCGGCCTTCGGCGCCGGCGCGATATGTTTCCGTGATCCTGAACAACTCGCTATGGTCGGTCCCTGCGATCGCGGAACGCAGCATCGTCAATGCCGAGGTCCGCGCCTCGAGGTATTCGCCCAATTTTAAATTCAGCGCACGACCAATGGCCCCATTTGCTAGACGCGCCACCAGAGACCGTTGGCCGGGCTTCAGATCAGGACGGCCTGCGGCGAGCGCCTGCTCCAAATCAGCCACAGGCAGCGCGGTCAGCGTGAACGTCACACAACGCGACCGGATCGTCGGCAGCAATTCTCCCGAGTTCGTGGTCAGCAGAATCAACGTCGCATATTCCGGCGGCTCTTCGAGGACCTTCAGCAGCGAGTTGGCTGCCTCTTTCATGAAAGACGACTCAGTGAAGATGAAAACTTTCCGCCCGCCTTCGCCTGGCCGGAAGTAAACCGAATCAATCACGGAGCGCACCTGGCCGACTTTGATCAGCATCTGCGGCGGGTCCGGTGGAACCACCATCACTTCGGGGTGGGTCTGGATGAGAATTCGCGCTTCCCGCTTGTCGGCATCGCGCATCGCTTCGCGCGCCTCGACAGCTTCGGAGAAGCGCGCCTCGAGATCGTCTGCCTGCGCGATCCGCGTGCAGTTGCTGCAGCGGCCGCAAAAATCGGGCAGTCCTTCGCTCTGCGGACGCTCCAGGCAGTTGAGGGCCTTGGCCACCATCTGCGCCAGCGTGTACTTGCCCGCTCCCTCGGGACCGGAAAGAATCACCGCATGCGGAAAACGATCACGCGCCAGCATCTCGCGTATGCGACTGACGGTTTCGCGATTACCATGAAATTCGCTGAACAACTCTCACTCCCGGGCTACGTACTAACAAGCAGCTCCAACACTGCGGCGATTAATTCAAAACTCAGAACTCAAAACTCTCTCATCTTCACCCCATATTTCGGCCGCAGCGTAATCAGCGCCTGCCGCTCCCCGGCGACAGGCGAAAACGCCATCGCTGCTGCAAGCGTTGCCAAGATGAGAATGCCTTCCATCCATGCGAACGACTCGCCGATACACTGACGCGCTCCGCCGCCGAATGGGAAATAGCCGAACCGTGGGCTTTCGCTTCCGCAGTCCACCGTTGCGGATCGAAGCGCTCAGGGTCAGGGAAGTAGCGTGTGTCGCGGTGCGTGACGAAGTGACTTATGAATATGTTCGTGCCCTCACGCACGCGTCGCCATTTCCAGAGCTGGCCCAGGCGGATGCAACGCAGTGCTCATCGCTTGCTCATGGCGGCCACAGCCGCCATCTCTGGGAACTGCTTGTCCACTGTCTTCAGGATCTCGGTTTGTACTTTATGGAGCGAACCTCGCGGAACGCGCACTACGCGCTGAGGATTTCTGGCCGCAATGCGTTCGAAACCCTGATGCACACGCCGAAAGAATTCGGCGTCTTCGCCTTCGAATCGTCCTTCGCGCGAGGCGGTGTCATGATTGCGGCTGCGCGCACGCGCAACGCTGGCGTCCACCTCTGAGTCGAGCAGGAGCGTCAGGTCGGGCCAGAGATCGTCACACAATCGCCGGTGCAGTTCGAGCACCAAATCCGACCCAAGTTGCCGTCCGTTGCCTTGGTATGCCTCGGTGCTATCGGTATACCGATCGCACAGGACGATCCTGCCCTGACGCAACGCGGGCGCGATCACCTGCTCGATATGCTGGACGCGATCGGCAAACATCAGAGCCAGCTCGGAGATCGGAGACAGTCCGGAGGTGCGCGAATCGAGCAGGATGGCGCGAATCTGCTGGCCGATTTCGCTGCCGCCAGGCTCACGCGTAGGCAGGACGTCGAGTCCGCGAGCGGTAAGAGTCTCAGCCAAACGCGCCACCTGAGTGGTCTTTCCGCAGCCGTCGAGGCCCTCAAATGTAATGAAAATTCCGCGCGCAAGGCGCATAAGTCAAGTCTACCATCGGCTTTGCTGTACGCATTCCGAAGGATGCGCCAACGGCGTTCGGGATGGTGGTCGCCAGACGCAACGCTGAATTTACAATTTCGTGCTAAAAATGCCGTGATATTTCGAGGAGGCCCTTCATGCCTAGGCTTGGCGATGACGTTGATGACCACTGCTCCCGATGCAAGCGAACCACCGACCACGCGATTGTCACCACGTCAGGAGAGGACGTCGAAAGAGTGCGTTGCCGCACCTGTCACTTCGAGCACAAATATCGCAAGAACAAGACCGGCAGCAAGGAAATGACGGCACAAGAAGCTTTCCAAAAGGTTCTTGGCAGCGTAACCGGACAACTGGGCGAGAGCCCTAAGCCGAAGCCGAAGAAAAAATCAAAATAAGAAGTCCCTGCCAAGAGGCCGGGACTTCTTATCTACGCCTAACTTCTACTTGCTCGAATAAACGTTAGGCCCTCCGTTCTGCCGAATGAATACCGCCAGCGGGCTCGAGTTGTTGTAATCGTCCGAGTACACAATCATCTCTGAGCCATCGAGGTAAAGCCCAGGAGCGAAGTACTCAGCCAGGTTGCGTGTCCCACTCGCGCATCCAGTGCCGTTCGTGCAGATCGCGCCGGCGTGGATCACACCCGTGGCGGTCGCCTGCGAGAACGTCGGAATGCTGTTCAACACATTCTGCGATTGCGCAAAGAAGACGTGCCACTGCGCCGTCGGATCGTTATTGCTGGCAGCCGTCGTGCCCCACCAAGTGATGTCCACCTTGCCGGCATCGCCCGCAGTGATCCACGGCCCAATCGCGCTCTTTGCTCCAGTGCCATTGCTCACGCGCACGGGAACCGTCCACGTCGCTCCCTGGTCTTTCGACGCTGTGAGGAAAACGTTGTGGCTGTCCGAGAAGACGATGTACAGGTTGCTGGACCGGTAGATAGCAAGTGATGGGAAGACGTTCACCAGCGAAGTGGCTGGCGCCGCCGCATACACCTGGTTCACTGTGAAATTCAGTCCGCCGTCCGTCGAGCGAGCGATGTACAGTGTGTGACCGTCCTGACCGAAGAACACTGTGTAGAAATTCCCGTTGTTCGGATCGACTTCCGCATTGCCCTGATCGCCCGGCTGTACGCCCGACTCCGGCATTGTGACGGGAACGATCTGCGGCCAGGTAATTCCACCATCAAAAGACTTGGCGACAAACATCGTCTCCGTGCCGCTGAGCAGAGCGCCCAGTTGTTTGTATGTGAGATAGAGAATGCTGTCCCCTTGCGATGCGATCCACTGGCGATCCACGACCGGAACGTCGGAGGAGAACGGATTCACCAGCCAGGTAGCGCCGCCATTCGCTGAGGTGCTCTGGGTTGCGGATCCCAGCCAAAGTGAATTCACATAGACCAGACCAGAATCGCCGACTGCGAGATCTTCGTCGCCGCCTCCCAGGCCGGCTCCGCGAGCTTCAGCCGAGGCCGCCTGGGCGCCGTCGGGCTCGCCAAGATACGACCACGTCTTGCCGCCGTCGAGAGACTTCCAGGTATCGGTTCCGGCAGGTACGCCTTCGATTCCCGCCGCATAGATGTTGCCCATCGCATCAGCCCGAACACGCGGCTCGATGTCCTGCTGACCGGTCAAAGCGTTCTGCGGTCCCGGCAGCAAGATCGGAGCAGTGAAAGTGAAGCTGCCGGACTTGTATCGCGCCTTACCCTGCGCACTCACCGGCTCCGGACCAAGGCTCGCATTGCCGGTGTAGGTCGCATTCACAGTTGCAAATGCGACGATCTGGACGGTGTACACGCCCGAAGGCAGTTGACCGCAATCGGCCAACTCGAAATTCGTCATGCTCTGTCCGGAGGAACAAACCGTGTTACCGCTCCCGTCGTGGAGATACAAATCGAAGTCGTTGGTGTTGCTTGCCCAATTGATCCCTACCTGGATCGAGTAATTCGGATTGGCAGAGTAGAACGTGCTCGGGACATTTACAGCTAGTGAATAGCTGTCGCAGGTAGCCGCGCTGCATACAGACGGATCAGCGGTGGCCCCGGTGTATGGTCCGCCACTCCAAGCTACGGACGAGGACGTACTTCCAGTCGCGGGAGCATTGAGGGTGCCGCTGTTGGGTGTGGATGCAAACAGCGGAAGTGTGGCCGCCCAGAACAGGGACACAGCCAGAAGCTTGCAAAGTCGCATGGGATAGGTTCCTTCCAGTAGAGCTTAAGATTCCAAATGAGACGGGTCGAGAGGGGAGATGAACTCCAAAAACGGCAGGTTGCCACCTAGAGCCCGCGCGATTAACCAAAACGCATGTATCTGCTGGACTTAGCAGCTGCTGGACGTGACGCAACCACCTGCGGTAGCGGGCTGCGCTCCAATTCACCTGTTCAGATGGCAGCGCGTCAGCGGTGGTTCTCGATTCACAACGAGTGATTCAGAATGCGCGGCCCGCTACCGCAGGCCGTTCTGCCCAGACCATGCAAGAACTGCAGCCCGGTGGTAAACTTCATCGGAAGCTGCTGCAAGTTCAGTCCCTTCCCAAGCATCCCCGTCGTCTAGCCCGGCCTAGGACGCCCTTTCACAACAAACGCGGTACGTATTTACAAGAACTTGGAAGGCGTGCGTGGCATGTAAGTCCTTGATAAAACCTGCATGGAGTGGAGACCCGTACTTCAGTCCGTGCGTGGCGTAGTTTCGGCGGCGGTTTGCTAATTAGACCAGCCCTGTTCGTCCTCACTGACCTACACGTATTTTGCTGGAGTTAGAACGTCCTCATTTGCGCTGAAATCCCTCATCTGCAGCGCAGAGTCGAGCAATAGTCCAGCAGCCTTACTCTCAATATTCAACGGAAGAAATCAACCCAAGCCCTCTGAGGGGATTAAGTAAAAATTCTCGCCTTCCAGGTACAACATACGATCAATAGTGCCGATTCTATCTAGCTCAAACCTGCTCTACTGCTGATTCATTTTTTCCACCGAGGGCTACTTTTCGTCATGACTGCCCACAGGCCAACTACTCTGCTTCTTTTCGTGACTCTTCTCTCCCTGATGCTGATGATCCAAGTCGGATGTGGAGGTTCATCGAGTGCTTCCAACAGTGGTGGATATGCCAACGCTGCGCCGCCAGCGGCTCCGGCTCCGGGAAGCGGCGGCTCCGGCTCTGGTGGTGGCTCAGGTTCCGGTGGAGGATCAGGGTCGGGAAGCGGCTCAGGAAGCGGAGGTAGCGGGACGCCGACCACCACTGGAGGAACGTACGTTTACGTTGCGAATTCCACTAGCCATGACATCTCTGCTTTTCGTATGGACTCCGATGGCAAGCTGACTGCCGTTTCAGGATCGCCCTTCGCATTCCCAGCGACGTCGATGGCGTTTTCTTCCGGATACTTGATTACTGCACCAGCAAGAGCTTTAAAGATCGATCCCGGAACAGGAAATCTGACAGAGGCAGGGACCGCGGACGCAGGCAGCGGCGGGTTCGTCGCAGCAGACAGTTCCACTGCTTACTTTTGCGGAAACGACGGCATTCATTCGTTCACGTTTGCGAACGGCTCGTTCACTGCAGTGCCGGGATCTCCATTTCTTAAACCTGATCCTTCGAACCCGGCATCATGTCGGGGGCTGGCCATTCCTTCCGCACTTTACTTGCTGAGCTCGTACGAATTGGATCTGCACCACGCTGGGGATGCACAGCTGATTAAGCGGCTTCCCGGAGGAGTACTCTCGCCGGACGTAAGTCTAAAAGGACTGAATCACGGTGGGCCGGTGGTCGCAAATCCGAACGGCCGGGCATTTTATGTTTACGACGATCCCGACTTACTGGCCTTCGCTATCGATGCGGATGGTCATATCGGAAACTTCGTTACGAACAATGTTTTCCTTACTGGGAATCCACCGCCCCTGGCAATCGATGCCGCGGGCAAATTTCTCTTTGCCGGCGAAGGGCCGAAAGTTCACGTGTATGCGATCAACTCCTCGACTGGCGGATTTAGCGAAGTTGCAGGTTCACCCTTCGCCTCCGGCGGCAACGGGGCTAACGGGATTGCAGTAGATCCGAGCGGGAAATTTGTTGTGGTCGCCAATGGACAATTCTTCGTCACCGCGGCAACGAACACTGTTTCCGTTATGGCACTGGACTCCTCTAACGGCACACTTACGTCGGTTGGCACTGCGGTGTCTACTGGGAGCGGACCGGGGAGCGTTGTGATCGCGCATTTCTAGCAGTCGCGGCCTAAGATTCCACTGCCGATCACAAAAAGCAACGCTGGAAGGTTCTGCGCTGCACGTCAGAGTCGGCCACGGTTTTGCGTTCACTGTGACCCTAAAGGACGCCACACATGCCGGAATCCATCCGGCAGGGGCACCGCCCAATATGAAGCCCAATACCGGCTGAGAAAGTTCATTAGCCATTGTCTTCGTGGCGCGCGCCAGCCATGCCACAGGAGGTCTTCCCACGGCGAGAAAGATATCTTGGCGCAGATGAAAGGGGAGCGGCCAGTAGTTTTCTGGCTGGTGCGAGCCGGCTAAAGCGAAAGCGATTGGCAAGAAAGCCGAAACCGGTGGCTCAGAGCGCGCGTTGAGAGCTCAACCAACAGGACACACCACATCCCCGGTTTAATGCCCTACTGTTAGCTGAGTTCTGCAGTTAACAATGCCAATGGCGTTCGGTACTGTCGATCAGAACGGCTGAGGTTCTCATGTGACGGCCTTTCTTCGCTCGCCGGCTTTCGATAATGATCCTGCTTTGAGCACAGCAATTTGACTGCCGCCGAGCAAGAATGCTGCAAGCATATGGCTGGTCAATGCGAGTCGAGCACGGCGATTCCTAATTGCTAGCGGGGACAAAGAGTGATGTGATGGAACCATGGATCAGTGCCACAACCAGATCCCAAAGACGAACCGAGGTGCACTTGTCGGCTCCCTAGCCTGCCGACTGAATCTAGCGGTCTCGCCGTATGTGCCGGAGTATGTGTATCCAACATACGGAACGAACTTGCGCGAAAACTGGTATCCGACCCGCAACCCGCTGTCCAGGTCGGATAGCCCGCTGCCAATCCTTCTTGCAGGATCGGCCTGACTGTAAAAATTGACTTCGACCTGAGGCTGCAAAATCAGGCGTTGCGTGAGGTACGAATTGTAATAGGCTTCAATTCTTCCCGCGACGCGTCCTCCATCGCGAACATAGAGTGTTGGCGCAAAATTGAAGAAGTAAGGAGCGAGTCCCTGGACACCGACTGCGGCCCATGCTCGAGTTGGACCGGAATCGAGATCGACGCGCGCACCCGCCTGCCAATCGAAGTAACGCATGTGTGGAATCGGCCTGTCGTACAAAAACTCCTGATCTCCATCGCTGGTGATGCCGTTTGTCACCATCCCTTCGGACTTGATCCACAGCTTGTTGAAGTCGGTTCCGATCCAGCCTTCGCCATCCCATTTGAAGCTGGTGTTCGGCCCGTTCGTTCTGCCTTCCAGCTGATTGAACGTCACAAAGGTGAAGACCCTGTTATCTTCCACTGGCTTCGGCCAATTCGATGCCGGAGTGGGCACATCGACCGGAGTGGCCGGAGCCTGTGCACGAACCGGCTGTACTCCGAAGCTCGCCAGCAAAGCTCCCGCGAAGACAAGTTGAAGAGCGAGGCACGACATCATGACACCACCACCGTACGAAACATTCCCGTAGCCATGTGGTAAAGCAGGTGGCAGTGGAACGCCCAGCGTCCCGGTGCGTCTGCGCTGATAAGATAGCTCACTCGCTCGGCGGGCTTTACGATGAGCGTGTGCTTGTATGGAGAGAACTCACCGCTGCCGTTCTCCAACTCGCTCCATAGTCCGTGCAGATGGATGGGGTGCTCCATCATCGTGTCGTTGATCAGCACGAAGCGCACACGCTCGCCGAGCTTCAGATGGATCGGCTCAGCCTCCGAAAACTTGTACCCGTCGAAACCCCAGATGTACCGCTCCATGTTGCCGGTGAGGTGAAGAATGATTTCGCGAGTCGGCGGCCGACCGTCCACGCCTTTGTAGAGTGCGCGCAGGTCGGCATAGGTCAGCACGCGGCGGCCATTTCCATTCAGCCCATCTCCCGGGTCGTGCAGCCTCGGCGAGGTCTCCTTCGCAACGCCGACCACTTCAGGACCAACGTGCAAAGGCACCTCTCCTTCCGTTGTGTCGGTTAGGCGAGACATCATCCGAGATCGCGGCATGAGTCGTGTCGTGCGTGGCCCAGGCTGCGGAAACGGAGTCATGCCCGCCGGCTCGCTCACGTGCGAGTGGTCCATAGTGGACATGTCACCATCCTTCATCCCGCTCATGTCCATGCCCTTCATCTCGGGCACGCTGTTGTCGCTCATCCCCTCCATTTGCACGTCCTTCATTCCCGGCATTTGGTCGGAAGACATGCCGCTCATCTTCATGCCCTTCATATCAGCCATGCCGCCCATTCTCATATCCGCCATCGTGCGAAGAGGAAATGGATCCATGGGCGGGATCGCCGCCCTCATGCCCATCCGGCGAGCCAATGTACCGCGTGCATAACTACCGCGTGATTCCGGCTGGGCAAAGATGGTGTATGCCTTCTCCTCTTGCGGTTGAACAATAACGTCGTAGGTCTCGGCTACGCCGAGCCGGATTTCATCTACCGTCACTGGCTGTACACAATTTCCGTCCGCCTGCACAACGCTCATCGGCAGACCCGGGATGCGCACGTCGAAGAAAGTCATAGCCGACGCATTGATAAAACGCAGTCGAACCCGCTCGCCGGGAGTAAACAACGCGGTCCAGTTCGCCTCAGCGGGATAACCGTTCATCAGGTAAATGTACGTGGCGCTGGTTACATCGGCGATGTCGGTGGGGCTCATGTTCATGCGTCCCCAACTCCGACCATCCGCTACTGTGGAGCGCAGGCCTTTAGTTTTTACGTCGTCGATGAACGTGCCGGCCGTACGCTTGTGGAAGTTGTAGTAATCACTTTGCTTCTTGAGGTTGCTGGAGAGCGTCTCGGGGTCCGTATCCGACCAGTCGCTCAGCAGCACGACGTAGTCGCGATCGTATGCGATGGGATCTTTGTCCCGCGGCTCAATCACGAGAGCACCCCACAAGCCTAGCTGCTCCTGAAAGCCACTATGACTGTGATACCAATAGGTCCCGTTCTGCAGCACGGGAAACCGGTAAATAAATGTTTTGCCCGGCGCGATTCCCGCAAAACTCAACCCGGGCACGCCATCCATCGGCGTAGGAATTCGAAGACCATGCCAGTGGATGGAGGTCCGTTCGCGAAGGTGATTTGTCACCGCGACCGTCACCGTATCTCCTTCGCGCCACTTCAGTGTCGGCCCCGGCAAAGATCCGTTGACGGCGATCGCCTTCACTCGCCGACCTGTGAAATCAACGTGCTGAGGTTCGATTGCCAAATCGAAGTGATTGCCCGTCAGAGTAGAGGGTGAGTGGGCAATGGTCTGGGCGCTGGCTTGGTTGAACTTTCCTTCAACCAAGGTGGCCAGACCGACGGCGGCAACGCCTTGGATGAAATGGCGGCGATTCAGTGACATAAACTCTCTCCCCTGCTCGTGATGAGGAACGCAAAGCTGAACCTGCCCAGAAGGGGAAACATGTCCGTATCGCGATACGATTCGCATTGCGCTCGCTGAACAGGTGGGAAGAGCATCTCAATGTCCAAACCCGACCGTTGCAAATCGCCGCAACTGATTGGATATAGAAAAGGATTGTGACCGCCCGTCGCCAATATCACTCGATGAACTGTCAAGCCCCTGACGCCTGTTCACGATGCGCACGGCAATGGTCGCCGCCGCGCTTGTCATCGAAGCTGTATTTGGATGCTGCCGGGGTTGAGTTCTTTCTTCCGATGTTCTCGGATCGATCTCAGAAATACGCCTTACACAACTTTGCTGCCGACCCGCAGCGATGCACCGTTCTGCTCGTTCTCGTCGCTCGGTGTCGTCAAGATGCATTCGCCCCAGGACTGGGGCACCTGAACGTAACGCCTTTCGGTGATTTGTGTTTTAGGTTTTCTCGATTCTGGTGACAGACTCCTTACACGCTTGTGACATGAGCGTGACATTTGGCCGCACGCACGATGCTAGGCTCAATGCCCAAATTTCTGCACGCTTTGCAATGTCTTGTAATTCACGTAGGAGCCTTGAGGCAGAACGAGCAAGATCGATCAACCACGAACTGTCTTACAGCAGCTTCGCTCGATTTCGTCGAATGGGTTGAAGGTCAGCTCGTCGAAAGTCCGCTCATCGAAGCGGTTCTGACAGGAGGACATGATGGAACGCTACTTTAAAAGAACCAGGAGACGCTCTGTTTTCCGGAGCATTCGGCTAATAAGCATCGCGTTTTATTGGTAGTTGCTGTAAACGCGGCGTCGGCGCATTGGTTTAGCGCAGTAGCGCAGACCGCTTTCGCTGATCCCAACATCTGTTCGCCCTCGGACTGTGGGAAGCTGTCACCGTTCATCCCAATGCAAAGCGCGGAAGCGATCCATATGGGACTCGTTTGGAAGAAGGATTCCGTCGTCCTCCTGCGCAGCGATCACAATACCCATAGCTTCACAGGCGGTGATCGGTACGTTAAGCTTGCGTTCCATCAGAAAGGCAGCGAACGAAAAGGTGAGCTGCGCGTGGTCGCCCCGAAATTGCCTGCGCAGGCGGTCCCCGGCATATACATGCTTTTCGTGCTCAACCGAAATGGCGTCCCAAGTGTCGGCAAAAAGGTTCTGCTGCCTCTGGAGACGAGAGGTGAGGGTTCCGAGTTCGAAGAAGAAACAGAAGAATAAGGAGGGAAACGTGAGAAAAAGATTCATTTATGCAGCGACGCTGACGATGGGTGTCGGACTGCTCGCATTGACTATGGTCAGCTACGCCGCCAGTGGCAATGACAACGAGAAGCAGAAGGTAAAATCGGAGCCGATGAGCGGCTTTCACGAAGCACCCAATGCCATTTTTTCGGAAGGCACGGGATCGTTCAAAGCCGACATCAATGACGATGCACAAACAATCACATTTGAGCTGACATACAGCGGGTTGTCAGCGCCAGCGGCCGCCGCGCACATCCATTTTGGGAACCGCTTTAATGCGAGCGGCATTTCGGCATTCTTGTGCGGCGGCGGCAGCAAACCGCCGTGCCCTCCTGGAACCACCACGGAAGCAACGGTGACCGGAACTATTACAGCAGCGGACGTAATCGGCCCCGTCAATCAAGGAATTGCGCCGGGGCAGTTCGATCGGCTGGTTCGGGCACTCCGTGAGGGAGTGGCATATGCAAATGTTCACACAGCCACGTTCCCGAGCGGTGAAATACGCGGCCAGATTAACGATCAGAACCAACGGCAGCCGTAGCTGCGTTTACGAAGTTAACAAACCGACTGCTCCTCTCGCCCCAAGGCCGCTAGGTGGCCTTTGGGGCGCCGATTCACACCCAGTTCGTGCGCCAGCGCCACAATGTTGTCGCAGTTCTTTAACCGCTCGACCGCCATCCGGCGAAATTCCTTCGGATACCACCCCACTCGTTTCTTTGCCACCTGCAGTTCCTTTCTGCAAGTGTGCCTTAACGAGTGTCTCGTTTTGGGGGTTCACTCCATCTGAACTATTCGAGTCGCTCTGTTCCAGCCATCGAAGCTGAAATAGAGTCCACAGTCTTCGTGGAGAGTTGAGGCTGTTGCGTGAAGCCGTGCGCAGCACAGGAATATGCCCCAAATTAGGCAACAATCAAGGATCAGCTTTGTGTTGAGCTTTCGTCGGTATGCAGCGGGGGTGACTCCACAGTATTGTCGAAATGCAATCGTGAGGTGAGCCTGACTAGAAAATCCGCAGCGGTATGCAACTTCAGCTGGGACTCCTTCGCTTCGGCTCACCCTTCCTCATACAATTAAGAGCCAGATGTCCCGATTGCATGAGCTTGGTTCCCGCCGGATTGGACTGGCTCTGAGCGGCGGAGCAGTGCGCGGCATTGCCCATATCGGGGTGCTCAAAGTTCTGTCCGAATTTGGTGTTAAACCGGCGGTGGTGACGGGGACCAGCGTAGGCAGCATCATTGGAGCCGGTATCGCATCTGGAATGCGCTGGTTTGATCTCGCCGATATGGCCCATCAAGTCTTCTGGCCTGGTTTGCTGTACGCTCCGAAGCTCGAGCAATTTTGCGCTCGATACCTGCCGAAAAATTTCGCAGACCTACATCTGCCATTTGCCGCAATAGCTACGGCCCTGCCAACGAAGGCTACGATTACAATGAGGCAGGGTGCCCTGGCTTCAGCCATCAGCGCAAGTTGCGCGGTGCGCGTCTGGCGCCGGCCAGTCTCTCTCGATGGAGCGCGGCTAAAGGATGGAGGCATCTCGTGCGTCCTCCCTTCCATCGCGTGCCGTCAATTGGGGGCGGATTTCGTCATCGGCTCTGACGTCTGGGAGCTGAGCGCTCTGCTTCGTGGTCTCGGACTGAGTCATACAGATCCAAACGCCCAACGAGCCTATCCACGTCATTATTTACGCGCGGTGGAGGCTACCGATCTGCTGATCCAAACGGCTATTCCCCTAAGAGGATACCTGCCAGTCCGCGACTTCGTTGATCGGCTAATCCGTGCTGGGGAAAGCGCCACGCGAAATGCACTCGCCACTTGGTTCTCCGATCAGAAGAAGCAGCAGGAAGTGTGGAAACATGAGCCTGATGTATGACCTCGCTTCTTTGCCAATTGGCTTTTTCTAGGAGCGCGTCTGCAGTCTGTTGGACCTCGGCCGCTGGCCCGATCACAAGCAGCATTGATTGGAAATTCCGAAGAAGTTCTCGACACAACTGATTACCGTAGTGCATAGACTTTCGCGCCTGCAGTGATCGCGAAGGTATCTTGTACCCGTCCCATTCTGACTCTAACATTCAAGCTGCCCCCTATAGTTGGTCGTCTACGGGGTCGTACAAAATTTCAATAACAAGATGCGAGCACCGATGAGACCCCGAAATCTGATTGCTGTTCTGCTCCTTCCCATCGCGACGTGCACTTTGCCTCTGCTGGCGGCGACCGCGATGTTGGCGCCCGGTGCCAAGCTTCAGGTGCGGATCACTGACCGTCTATCAAGCGGTACGGCCAAACCTGGAGACACTTTCCGCGGAACTCTTGCCCAACCGGTAGTTGTAAATGGCAAGACTGTGTTCGAAAAAGGAACCGATGTGAAGGGACAGGTGCTACAAGCCAGCAGCTCCGGTAGGCTCAACTCGCCTGGGCAATTGCAACTTGTGCTTACGTCGATCAGCACCGGATGGTTCAGTTCTTCTCCACTCACAGTGGAGCCATTGTTGGTTA